>JANXDD010000040.1:12350-17572 GCA_025059915.1 Bacteroidia bacterium
TCTCCACGCATGAGCCTGGGAGTGATTTTAGCTTCGGCGGGCTCTGGGAAAACCCAGCGCTTAGCTAAGCTCGCAATAGAAACGCTGAAAAACCCCGCCTCCACCCCTCGGGGCGTATTAGCAATTACTTTCACCCGCAATGCCGCAGCTGAGCTTCGCCAGCGGATTTTAGACCTTCTTCTTCAAGGAGCTCCTGATATTCCCACAGATGAGGCAAGTAGAGACCTTGCCCGCAAAATCATTTTAGGGCAAGTAGCTCTCTACACTCAGACTATTGATAGCCTTGTGCGAGAGCTATACCAGCGCGTGGCACCGCTTCTGGGAATCCCTGTATTTGGAGACCTTATCGTGGAGGAGGAGGATTATATTGAAATAGCTCATCAGCTGAGTCAGACCATTCTGGAAAAGCAAGACCATCAGCTCAAGCGCCTCTTAGTTCGGCGCCTGGAGGGGGAGATAGAGCAGCGGGCAGCTCGCATAGACCCCGCCGTCCTCTTGCGCAATGAGCTTCTAAATCTCATGCAGGAAGGTCCCCTCCGTGCCATAATACGTAAGGCCCTCTATACCGCCCTCCTTCAAGGCACCTCCACGCCGCTGGAGGAGTCTTGGGAAAAAGCGTTAGGAATAGAGAAGCGAGAAGCCCTTTTTACCTCTATCCTTCTTTCCTCCTTAGAAAGGTATCGCACCGAAAATCAGCGACTTTTTCTCTCAGACATCAGCGCCCTTGTTCAATTCACTGCTCGCTTCGTTGAGTCGCTTATCGCAGAGCATACGGCGTTTTACTCTCACCTCCTCGTGGATGAGGCTCAGGATACCTCGCCCCAGCAGTGGGAAATTTTGACCCCTATCATACAGGAATTGAGAGCCTCAAATAAGCCCGTAACCCTCATCGGGGATCCCAAGCAGTCTATCTATGCTTGGCGGGAGGCGGACTTTCGCAAGCTTTTAGAGTTCTATGAGGCGGCTGATAAGCAGGAAACCTTAAGTGAGAACTTTCGCAGCGACCCTCAAATAGTGAAATGGAATAATCGCCTGTATGGCTGCATATCCCACCGCTTATCTCGCTCTGTGGAGTCCAGAAAGGGGAAAAAATCCAGGGACACTTCGGCTCGAAAAGAAGCAGCTCTTTCAGCCATACAGAACCTGTATGATCCGGGACAAGTTTTACAGGCGCCTGCAAGAGAGGCTTTAGGAGGGGAGGTGCGGGTGGTCCGCCTTCCCTACGAGAAGGACAAAGAAAAAGCCAACCTCCTGCGAGCAGAAAAGCTCAGAGAAATTTTAGAAGAACTGAAAGTCAGAGGGATTCCGCCACATCAGACAGCTTTTCTCGTAAGGAGAAATGACGACATATCTACCCTACTGGAGCTTCTGCCAGAGTATCCCCTTCAAGTGCAGGAGGTAAGGCTGGGGCAATGTACTTCTTTAGCTGTTACTTTCCGCTGGCTTGCAGGGGAAAAAGGCGCAGTGGAAAGGGAATATCTTTCACACTACCAAGCAGAGCATATCCTAAATGCCTTAGAAGAAGGCATTTCTTCCGCTCTGAGTCCGTTGGAAAAGTGGAGGGCTTTCTACAAAGCTGGAGAAGAGTGGATGCAAAAACTGCCCAAGCATAGACCCTTTTGGAAACTCTTTCTTTCGCGCTTTTATGCCTTTATTTATCGGCATCCAATATATCAGATCGCCGAAATCTGTCGCTGGTGGGAAGCACAAGGGCAGCATATTCTATTAGACTTCCCTGCGGCGGAAGGGACTTATCCTATTCTCACTATCCACAAGGCTAAAGGTTTAGCATGGGAAGCTGTCATAGTGCCCTTTGCAAACTGGGGCCTGCTGAATGTAAGCTGGCGAGATGTGCTGTGGCGTCCCCTCGCCTGGGATAGTCTCCCCCCAGCCTTAGAGAGCGCTCTCCAAACTCTGAAGAGCCTATTTCCAGACAAGCTCCCCTTGCCTCTCAAAGTCTCTTCAGACGATAAAAACTTTGCTCAGGTTTATGAGGACTTTGCCGTGCAGCAAATAGTTGAAAATCTGAATTTGCATTATGTGGCGACTACTCGGGCGCGCCGATATCTGTATCTCATAGCTTCCGAGCCCGCTTCCAAGGCCTACAGCGGTGCAAATAGCTGGCAAGGATTCTGGACAGACGAAAATCTAAGTGGCGACTTATGGTCCCAAGAACAATTGTATGAAGGCGAAAGAAGGTAGTTGGCGCGGCGCTCTACTGGCTTTAGGAATTGTCTTCGGGGACATAGGTACTTCCCCGCTGTATGCTTTAGATGCTCTCGTCCGAGGAAAGCCGGTTTCTGAGCCGCTGGTTTTAGGGGGACTTTCCCTCATATTTTGGACTATTACCCTCATTGTCTCCCTCAAATACATCTTTCTCGTGATGCGAGCAGACAATGAGGGAGAAGGGGGAATATTTGCCATGTATTCCCTCCTGCGCCATTATGCTCCGTGGATAGTGCCGCTAATTATCACGGGGGCAGCAATGGCTTTTGCTGACTCCATCTTTACCCCCGCTATCTCTGTCTCCTCCGCAATAGAAGGGCTTGAACTTCATATACCGACGCTCCAGACGGTTCCTATCGTAGTGGCTATCATTATAGGCCTTTTCCTTATTCAGCAGTTTGGGACAGAGTGGGTGGGAGGGCTCTTTGGACCAATAATGCTTTTGTGGTTTCTCTTTATCGGAGGGGTGGGAGGATGGAGGTTGTTGGAAGCACCGCAGACCCTGGTAGCCCTTCACCCAAAATATGCCATTGACCTTCTGCGAACTCACCCTGAGGGGATTTTGCTACTGGGAGCGGTTTTCCTCACGGTGACAGGAGTTGAGGCCCTTTATGCGGATATGGGGCATGTGGGACGGGGCTCTATTCGCTGGGCATGGCTTTTGGTAAAGCCGGCTCTCCTTCTTTCTTACTTCGGGCAAGGGGCATGGATGCTTACCTACCGCCAAGGAGCGGTGTTAGGAGAAGTAGAGAAGCCCTTTTTCGCCATGCTCCCGGGGGACTGGCTTTTCGTAGGAGTCGGGATAGCGACAGTGGCCACTATCGTCGCAAGTCAAGCTCTAATCACTGGAGCTTACACCCTTTTCAGCGAAGCAAGCCGGCTGGGCTTCTGGCCGAGAGTGCGAGTGCTCTATCCAGCCACTACACGAGCTCAAATGTATGTGCCTTTTATCAACTGGCTTCTAATGACGCTGGTTCTCCTCATTGTATTTACCATGCGGCGCTCCAGTGCAATGGAGGCAGCGTACGGCCTCTCTATCAACATCACTCTTTTGATAACAAGCACTTTATTGGCGACTTTCTTTTGGTGGCGGTTACGCGCTCTGCGTCCCCTTGCGCCTCTTCTCCTGGTGGTATTCTTGCCGATAGAGCTGATATTCCTCTATGCCAACCTTCACAAAGTTGCCGAGGGGGGCTGGATAGCCTTGGCTTTAGGGGGGGGAGTCGCTCTAATTATGGGAGTGTGGATGTGGGGAGAGCGGGTCAAGCGACGATTTAGGGATTTCGTGGATTTTCGTCCATATGTCCAGAAGCTGGTGGCGCTCTCTGAAGAAGAGTCCCTGCCCTATTTTTCCACTCACCTTGTCTGCCTCACCACAAGCCCCTCTCCAGAGAAAGTTGAGCACCGACTCTTATATACCCTTCTCCAAAGGCAACCTAAGCGGGCTCGGACCTACTGGTTTATTCACGTGGCAGTGAGCGAAGCTCCATATGAAGCTACTTACCAGCTCCACACCTATGTGCCGGGTAAAATTTACCGTGTAGTTTTTCATCTGGGCTTCAAGCTACAACCCCGAGTAGGGCTTCTGCTGCGTCAGGTAGTGAGCGAGTTAGCTAAGCGGAAGGAGATAGACCTTTTATCCCCCCACCCGAAACTCCGAGCCCATGAAATTCAAGGAGACTTTCGGTTTCTTTTCGTACGGCGAGTTATCAATTGGGATGGGCGCTTTTCTGCAAGGGAGCGGTTTGCTCTTCAGTTATATCAGCTTTTGGACAAGCTCTCTCTCCCTGTGGAAAGCGCCTACGGCATAGATGTAGCGGCGCTGACACAGGAGCGGGTTCCCCTCACAACGCCGGAGATTCCACCTGAGCTGCGGCTTCAACCGCGTTCTGCCTGAGCTTAGGTTATTACCTTTGCCTCATGACGAAGGTTTCCATTATAGGGGCTGGAAACGTCGGCGCCACAGCAGCTGACATAATCGCCCGCTCCGGTTACTGCCATGAGGTCGTGCTTCTGGATATAAAGCCAGGTTTAGCAGAAGGCAAAGCCTTAGATATAGCTCAGACTTCTCCCCTTTTGGGCTTTGATACGAAAGTCCGCGGTGTAACGAACGACTACAAAGCGATTGCTGATTCGGATGTGGTAATTATCACTTCAGGGCGCCCCCGCAGTCCAGGAATGAGCCGCGATGACCTCGTTCATGTCAATGCTGAGATTATCAAGTCCGTGATAGAACCTGCCGTATTTTATGCTCCAAATGCCATATTCATTATCGTTACGAACCCGCTGGATACAATGGCGTATTATGCCTACAAACTTTCTCGGCTACCTTCCCAGCGAGTCATAGGAATGGCAGGGGTGCTGGATACAGCTCGGTACCGTTACTTTTTAGCCCAAGAGCTGGGCGCTTCCGTCCAAGACATAGAAGCTATGCTCCTCGGCGGACACGGGGACACCATGGTTCCTCTGCCTCGCTACACTACCATCAGCGGCATACCTGTGATAAACCTTCTGTCGGAAGATAAGCTCAATGCAATTGTTGAACGCACGAAGTTCGGAGGGGGAGAGATCACTAAGCTGATTGGTACGTCGGCTTGGTACGCGCCGGGCGCAGCTATCGCCCAAATGGTAGCCTCTATACTGCTTGACCAGAAGCGAATTCTCCCATGTAGCGTCTATCTTCAAGGGCAATATGACCTTCATGACATTTACATCGGGGTTCCAGTGAAGCTGGGAAGAAATGGAGTAGAGGAGATTATTCAGCTGGCTCTCACAGATGCAGAGAAAAAACTTTTACACACCTCAGCTGAAGCTGTACGCAGCATGAATGCTGTCCTAAAATTTTGAACCGAGGGCAGCAAGACGCTTTAGCGCCGCAACAGGTTGAGAAGAGATTTTTCAGGGGGCTTTCAGAGAAGATTCAAGAAAGGAGAGGAGTTCAACTGGGTATGGATAAAAGCAGGAGCTGGGTTTTGCCGTGCAGTTGGGGGTGGTAT
>JANXDD010000041.1 GCA_025059915.1 Bacteroidia bacterium
GTCCATCATGCTTCCGAGCGCTTCCGATGATTCGTGCAGGCAGCTGGTATTTCTCCGCCAGCTTCAGAAGCTCCTCTGCTACCGAGGGAAGTACATACATTTCCATCCGATGCCCCATGTTTAGCACCTCAAAAAGCTCCGGCCATGTCCGCTTGCCTTCCAAAACGGCAAAAACAGGAGGAAGGGGGAAAAAGTTGTCTTTTCGGATGAGCGTAGAGGGAAGGTATTTCAGCGCCTTCCGCTGCCCCCCACCCGTACAATGCACCACCGCATACATAGCTCCTCGGTAGTTTTCATAAGCCTCTCGCAAAAAGGGAAGGTAAGTCCGTGTAGGCGAGGTAAGAAGAAACCCTAACGGGTACCCCCCTACCTCAGAGGAAAGAAAGTAAGTCCCTTGGTAAGGATGCTCAAGCTCGGGAGCAACTGTCTCAGGATACTTTTCACCATAGGACGAATGAAGAAGGAGATGGCGCACCGCCGTGATCCCATTACATCCTATGCCGCTATTATAATCGGTCTCATAGGTAGTTTGCCCAAAGCTCCCAAGTCCTACTATCCACACTTCTTGCTCTGGCACTCTAAGAGGGAGGAGCTTCTCCGTAGCGACTCGTGCAGCCACTGTCGCCTCCACTCCTATTGTACGTACTACATCTGGCATATCCGCTGTTTCTCCCCCAGCCACTGCCGCTGCGATGCCTAAAGATTCTAACTGCGCAGCAAAATCATACACCCCCTGAATTATCCCTTGAACTGCCTCATCAGGAATGTAAAAAGGGTTGCGTACAATCGTAGTGGAAATCACAAACCCCTCCGTTATGCCAGCACAGGCGAGGTCATCTGTATTCATCACTATCGCATCCTGCGCTAAGCGCTGCCACACATGAGAATCCCCACTTTCTCTCCACCAGAGGTAGGCAAGAATCCCCTTCGTGCCCACCCCATCAGCATGCAAAGCAAACCTATACGAGGGCTCCCCAGCCAAATCAGAGCTTACACGAACAAAGTAGTCCGAAGAATGAAAATCCTTGAGAAAGCCCTTATGGGCAGACACCCCTAAGGTTCGGTACCAGTCAGAGGACATAAGGAAGAAGGCTTAGTAAAGGGAGTTGAAAAATGCGCTCACAGCTGCCCAACAGCCTCCACTCACGCTGTAAAAAGCTCCAAACTGTGTTTCTCCGCATATGCCGTCAAATACGACCGCAAAGTTGGATAAAGTGCTAAAGAAGGGTCTTGGGCTACTAACTCTTCTGCGGCTTGCCGAGCCTGACGAAGAATCGCTTGATCCTCCACAATGTCAGCAATTTTGAACTCTGGCAGCCCGCTCTGTTTCGTGCCTAAAAAGTCCCCCGGCCCACGCAGCTTTAGGTCTATTTCAGCGATCCGAAAGCCATCATTGTACTGTACCAGCGCCTGCAGCCGCGTAATGGCCGCCTCAGAAAGATTACCATTAGGGACCATAAAAATGGCATAGGAAGGATATTGTCCTCGCCCTACTCGTCCGCGCAGCTGATGCAGCTGGGATAGCCCGAAGCGGTCAGCATGTTCTACAATCAAAACTGTCGCATTTGGCACATCCACCCCCACTTCTACTACGGTCGTCCCTACGAGAATCTGCGTATGACCAGACTTGAAAAGATACATTTCCCGCTCTTTCCGTTCGCTACTCATGCGTCCATGCACCATCCCTACGGTGTAGTTGGGAAAAGTACTTCGTATTTGCTCGTATCCCTCTTCTACCGCCTTCAGGTCGGATTTCTCCGACTCCTCCACTAAGGGGTAGATGATATAAGCCTGCCGTCCCTTCTCCAGTTCAGAGCGAAGGAGGTTCCACACCTCTCGGCGATGAGCTTCAGTGCGAACAAGTGTTTTTACCGGCTGACGACCAGGCGGAAGCTCGTCAATAATAGAGACATCCACATCCCCATACACTGATAGCGCCAGCGTGCGCGGGATAGGCGTAGCCGTCAGCAAAAGATTATGCGGGCGATAAGGATGGGCTTTTTCCCATAGAGCCGCCCTCTGCCGCACTCCAAACTTGTGCTGCTCATCTATGATGGTAAGCCCCAAGCGATGGTATTGTACATTTTTCTGAAAAAGGGCATGGGTCCCTATCACACAAGCAAGCTCCCCAGAGGCCAGCTTATCTAAAATGCGCTTTTTTTGAGCAGGGGGGGTGCTCCCCAGTAGCAGCCCTACGCCTATACCCAAGGGAGAGAGCCACTTACGAAAGCTGCGAGCATGCTGCTCCGCCAGTACCTCCGTAGGAGCCATGAGAGCTACCTGATAGCCATTTCCAATCACTATAAGCGCTGCAAAAAGAGCCACAATCGTTTTGCCACTTCCTACATCCCCTTGAATCAAGCGATTCATGGGGGTAGGCAGCCCCAAATCTCGCCTAATCTCCTTGATAACCCGCTTCTGCGCCTCCGTCAGGGGAAAAGGAAGATGTTTCTCATAAAACTCCGTCAGAAGCGGACCTACCTGCGTAAAAGCAGGCGCAGAGTATTGCGTTTTGAGAAAATATTTTCGTCTGATAAGCAGGACTTGAAGAAGGAAAAACTCCTGAAACTTGAAGCGATAGCGAGCCTTCTCGGCTTCTTCTACAGAGGTGGGCAAGTGAAGGGCCCGCAGCGCTTGCGAAAGAGGAAGAAGGTCATACTTCTCCCGAACGCTTTCCGGGATAGGATCCTCCCGTTCAAACCCTGTCAGACGATACAGCTCTTCAAAAAGCATGTGAAAGCGCTTATTATCCAATCCCACCTGGCGAAGTTTCTCTGTAAGGGGATACACGGGATACACCTTCAGAAACTGCTCGGGCGCTTTCCCAGCTGAGAGGGGAATAAGCTCTGGGTGCGCCAGCTGTAGAGTACGCTTCTTATAGACGGGGCGGCCGATAGCGATAACCTCCTGCCCAGCAGTAAATTTTTGACGAACCCACTCCCAGTTTTGATACCATACAAGCTCCATCCATGCTTGAGCATCATAAAGAGTACTTACGAGGATAGCGCGTTTTCCGCCCGCCACAGGACGCACTTGAAAGGGCCCCAGCTTTCCACGAAAGACGGCTTCTTGCTCCGAGCGGGCTTGAGCAATCGGAGTAATCTGCGCATAATCCAGATACCTGCGCGGAAAGTATTCTATTAGCGACTCATAGGTCTCCAGACCAAGCTCCGTACGAAGGACCTCCGCTCGGCGCGGCCCGACGCCTTTGAGATAAACTAAAGGTGTCTGCCATATATCCGTAGAAGAGGCCTTCACAGCTTAATCAGACGCGCCCGATAAACCTCTCCCTCAGAAGATTCAAAAAGGATCATATAGTAGCCAGCAGCTATGCCCTGCATGGAAAGAGTATGTTCTCCCCCTCTACTAAACTGCCAGGAGCCTATCAAACGCCCGCTTGCTTCATACAGGTAGGTACGCCACACTCCCTCAGGCAGATAAAGTATAAGTTCGTCCGCTACGGGATTAGGATAAAATGCAATAGACCTCGCAGAAAGGTGAGAAAGGTGAGTAGGGGCCTGAGGTTCTGCTCGCAGTACAGTAATCATCTGGCTAGTGCTATCGCGACAGTTGAAATTCGTGGCTACGAGGGTAACCGTATAAGTGCCAGGGCGAGTATATGCATAGACAGGTGAAAATGCCGTACTACTATCCCCCGTGCCGAAGCGCCAAAGGTAAGCGGTGGCCCCCGTGGAGGTATTAGTGAAATAAACCGTACCTCCACCTACCGAAAGGTCTACTGGATTAGGGGTAGCAGTAAAACGGGCTTGGAGTCCGAGCGCGGAGCAATCCCATCGCACCTCTATTTCTCTGATAGCCGTATCGCTACAAAGTCCATTACTGACAGCCAAGACGACGGGGAATCGCCCCGCACGGGCATAGGTATGCGTAGGGGTAGGATTTCCTGTTACAGGTGGCGTCCCATCCCCAAAGTTCCAGACCCGCTGCGTCGGTACAGGCGTACTCTGGTCAGTAAATGTAACCACTTGTCCTACTTGAGCAGTAGCAGGGGCCGAAAACTGCGCCGTAATCGGACTCCCCAAGGTAACCGTTACCTCATCCGTAGCACTACACCCAGCGGCATTCTGGGCGATCACCCGATACACCCCAGAAGTAGTGGCTGTGATTTGACAGCTCGTCCCGCCAAGAGGGTTATTATTCAAAAACCATTGACACGAGCTGGCCTGCGTACCTGCATCCAGAACAACCGACGGAGCACACAGCACTTTATCTGATCCCAAATCCACCGTGAAGGAAGAAAATGTAACCTGAACTGTATCCCTTCCCACACACCCGTAAGGATTGCTCACTAAGACAGCGTAAGTACCACTCTGCGTGGCTAAAAGCGTTTGTGTAGCGGCAATAGGTACCCCATTGAAGGTCCATAAATACTGGTTACCAGGGAAGCCCGCATTAAGAAGAGGCGGTGGGTCCCCAGCGCAGAGGACCACATCAGGCCCCAGATTTACTGGGATTCTATTCAGTACTTGAAGGTTGAAAGTATCTCGCCCTACGCATCCGCCGGGGTAGGTAACTTCCACTACATACTGCCCCGCCGCAGAGGCAGCGTAGGAAGAGACATTTGTCGCCACAGAAGAACCGTTATAGTACCAAGTAATACTGGCGCCCGGCAGAGTATTTACGGAAAGTTGGATAGGAGGGTCGTTTGAGCATCGGAAAGTATCGGCTGGCAAGCTCACCTGAGGAGTCCCTACTACATATACAAGCACGCTGTCCCACGGCGAGGACCCACAGCAGGTAGTTGTAACCCGAAGCTTGACCCAGTAAGCCCCCGCCGCCGAGAAAGTAACAGGAGGAGGAAGGGGGCTGGTAGAAGTGGCAGGCGTTCCTCCAGAGAAATCCCACTCATAAGCATCCGCAACTACAGGAGTAGAAAATGACACTGGCGCCCCCACGCATGTAGTATAGGTAGAGGCTTGAATCTGGGGAAGAGGAGTGCGCCGAGTAATCAAAACGAAATCCGCATAAGTATAAGGAAGCCCATCCACCAAGAGCGTAGGCGTCTTAGCCCCTTCACTGGGGTAGGAAACACTCCCAGCGGAGCTTACAAGAGCAGCCGGCATCCCTCCTGTGTTCCAAACAAAGTACGAACCTGAGGCGCTCGTGGAGAGAGAAACAGGCTGGTGAGTACAAGCAGAAATATTATCCACAAGAATGGGCGGCTCTAAGGGATTGAAATTATTCTGCACGATAGCTGGAAAGGCCCCCGGCGTAGGATGTTCGTAGAGGGTGTAAGCTACTCCTGGGGAGCCATTCCCCCCGCGACCGCCATTACCACCTCGTCCGCCGTTGCCGCCGTGGCCTCCAGCTCCTCCTTCACACCCAGCCGCATTACCACCATTTAGAAGTCGGTCATTCCCGGGAAGCCCTCCTAATCCCCCTGCTCCCCCTTGCCCACCAGCTCCCCCAATACCTCCTCTCCCAGCTCCACCCGTACTGAGGCGACAGTCTTTAAAGAGCCCATTTGGACCATTTGCCCATAGAAACACAGCGAAACTTCCACCACCGCCAGTACCCCCAGTTCCTGCAGTGCCCCGTTGTCCTCCTTCTCCACCGCCTCCTCCGCCACCGCCAGGGCTATTCCAGTTATAAGTTACTCCGCCAAAACCTGGAATACATCCTACACTTCCGCCGCCGCCCCCACCGCCACCACCACTACCGTCAGTGCCATCCGTTCCATTTGTGCCGTCTTGCGGTACGAAGTAGCCCCCAACAAATTGCGCCACTCCGTCCTGTCCATTTTGCCCATCTTGTCCATTAGCTCCGGGCTGCCCGTCTTCTCCCGTGTGGTCGGGAAGCGTAAAAGGGGTCGGACAGCTATTGAAAAAGTTGATAATGTCCGTGGCGTTCAGTCCATTGTTGCAATAACATAGTCCTGGCTTCCCTGCGCCTCCACTGCCGCCGCCTGGCCCACTACCTGGCTGACCATTCTGCCCAGCTGGCGCAGATATAACCGAAGGATCGCATAGGCTACAGAACACACAGTTTGTGCCCGTACCTCTGGCTCCTCCATTTCCACCTGCCCCACCTGCTCTGGCTCCACCGGACCAGCTGCTTCCTCCAGCCCCGCCGAGGTTAGTATAAGGAGCAGTCGTAGGATCACAGCGCCTACAGCCTAATCCCCCTGCCTGCCCTGGCGCCCCTGCCGCTCCATTTATGCCTGGTATTCCATCCACTCCGTCTCCCCCCTTGCCCGCATGAATCTTACACCGAGCCACCGTATAATCCCGACACCCATTTAGGTATAGTCCATAAGTAGATATGCCTGGCCCGGGCGCATCTACTACTTCTATCTCTAAGTCCTGCAGCCGGAATCCCCGCCGTCCCACCGCTACTATAGCAGTAAGACGAGGAGGATTAGGTTCTACATTCGCCGAGGTACGCACCAGCTTTGTAATCGCTGTATTTGACTTTTTCCATCCTTGCGCAGGGAGATAGCCTCCCTCTATGATGATACTGTCTATGGATAGCGTAATAGGTGCTGTCAAAGTGTAGGTTCCCGCAGCTAAGCGTAGATAGCGAGCGGAAGGCGAGATTAGAGACAACCCATAGGATAAGCTTGCTGGATTGGCGCGGGTGCCCGCAGCCCCACTACTGGCCCCCGTAGGCGAGATATAGATAATTCCACATTCCTGTGCCCAGAGAATAAGCCAACTGCTCGCAAGCCCGATAAATCGCGCCATATGGGCAAATATAGCGATAGGAGACTGCTCCACTAACGCTCATCCCCTCCAGTAGCCAGAATGATTTCATTTTGACAAGATATTGTACCTTTGCAGCTATATGAGGTCGTGGAAGGCTATCCTTGGACTTGCAGCGCTCATAGGAGCGCTAGGGTTGTCAGCCTGTAAGAAGAAAGAAAAAGATGAGGATCATCATCACTCTCCTCAAGGCGGCTCCCAAACCCAAGGACGATGGGTTCAGCTTGGCCATGCGCGCGGAAGATTGGACACGACTTATCATGCAGACCTTTTCGCAGAATTGCCCATAGGTCAGGATACGCTCACTGAGGGTTACTATCGGTTCCGCGTAACCGTAAGAAAAGGCACTACCCCCTACCTAAGGTCGGATGTAAAATTTCTCCCCATGATGTACATGACAAGCGGCCCTCATTCCTGTCCTGTGGAGCAGCCAGAGGGACCCGCACAAGATGGCTTTTACTATGGAGCGGCTTTCTTCATGATGCCTACTATGCCAAACCAACCCTGGAAATTCCATGTGGCCATTGGCACCGCAGATACCATAGACTTTACCCTCCAGGTCAATCCACATCCTAAGGGATGGGTGCGTCGCGGACGCCAGTTCGGCAATCCTAATAATCCTCGCTACCTCTATGAGATGAAGCTTCCGCGCATTGCTGTGGGGGTACAAGAGGTATCGTTTTACGTGTATAGGCGTGATATGAGCCGTCCAGCTACGGATCCAGCTGCATTCCCCGCTGCCACAAACATTACGCAGATAGAACTCCTTACCTGGATGCCCAGTATGGATCACGACGGCGGACCTGGGACTCAACATGCTACACCCGTCCAAGGTAAGCCCGGGCGCTTCGACGGCCAAGTCCCATTCAACATGACAGGAGACTGGTGGGTTATAGCTACCTTCAAGGAAAATCAGACAGTCATAGGGCGTGATACATTTGCCTTTGAGTTCTGAGCGCTGAAGATAACTCTATATTGATGGGGGTGGGCCTTGAAGGCTCACCCCCTTATTTTTCATAGGAGTAGAAGCCCTGTCCTACTTTTCGCCCTAAGTGCCCCGCCGCAACTTTCTGAGCCTGAAGCCACGAGGGACGAAACCGCCCCGGATAAAACAAGCCCTCCCATACTCGCTGCGTTACTGCGTGATTGACATCTATTCCAATCAGATCCATTAGCCTAAAGGGCCCCATCCGAAATCCCAGCCCTTCCATGAGCTGATCCACCACCTCAGGACTGACATCTCCCCGTTCCACTAAACGCAGGGCTTCTACATAGTACGGACGAGCCACTCTATTTACAATAAAGCCCGGTAAGTCAGGAGCTATCACAGGCACCTTCCCCACCGAGCGCAAGATAGCCAGACTTTGTTCCACTACCTGTGAGGCAGTATGCTGCGTAGGTATCACTTCAACCAGTGGAAGGCGCGTAGGTGGATTGAAAAAATGCCATCCGATAAATCGCCCCTTATAGCTTAACCCCTGCGACAAACCATGCACCGAAAGCGCCGATGTATTGGTAGCCACAATCACCTCAGGGGAAAGGTACGCCTCTATCCCCCCAAACACTTGCCGCTTTAAGTCAAAATCCTCGGGTACTGCTTCAATCACCACAGTATGATCAATAGTTCTCGGCAAAGTGGAGTGTATCTGCAAGATATTGGGGTATTTCTCGGAAAGTTCTTGTACCCGCAGACGAGCGGCTTCGTTGGGATCATACAGCTCTACTGGGATAGCATGCGCAGCAAAAAGCTCTGCGATGCCGCGCCCCATCGTTCCCGCGCCTAAAATCAATACCTTCATATGCCAAAAGTAGGATGAGATAGCGCTAAAGTTCTCAAATAAGGAGCAATTGGATAGGTCGCTGCTCCATAATCCTCCTGAAGAGCCTCTAAAATCTCCAAAATATGGCGCCAGCCGACGCCTGCCCCCCACTCCGAAATTGTGCGAGGATAGTTGAGCCCAAGCTTCACCGCAGTGTCTATAGTCTCCAGCGAAAGAGCGGCTTCTCCCATGAGAAGAAGGGCTTCATTCAGAATAAGGGCAAGGATGCGAGCGCTAACAAGCCCCACCACATCCGGAACCCGCAGGCTTTTCGGCTCCCATGAGTGGAAATACTGCCACGCTTCCTCAGAGAGAGCTGATACCTCTAAAACCTCTCGCTGACAAAAAAGAGGAAGCAGATTAGCCCCTACACACCGTCCTTTCCAAGAGGGATGGGGCAAAAGGAGCCGAAGGGGCTTTTTCACAGCTGAAAAAACCCAGAAGGCCTTTGAGAGAACCGAAAAAGCTGGAGATGGACGTTCATCTGCTTCCAAGTCCACGATGATATCATAATAGTTCCACCCAGGTGCGATGGAGGAGGGATATAACCAAAGGTCTGGCTGCCAGCGCGCCCCCACCCCTTCCATGAAGGCATGAAGACGACTCTCAGAACCGATGACTAAGGTTTTCATCCCCCAAAATTCTTCAACTTTTACGCATATTTGCCCTCGTGTCGTACCTCTTCACCTCCGAATCAGTTTCCGAAGGACATCCAGACAAGGTCGCGGACCAAATCTCGGACGCCATATTAGATGCTGTGCTGGCGCAGGACCCCTATGGACGAGTAGCGTGTGAAACGCTTGTAACGACGGGATTAGTGGTCCTCGCTGGAGAAATTACCACTACCGCACGCGTGGATTACGAGGAGATAGCGCGACAAACGATTCGTCAGATTGGATACAACCGCTCAGAACTCCGGTTTGATGCAGACAGTTGTGGGGTGATTGTAACGATTCATCGGCAGTCGCCTGATATTGCTCTGGGCGTCAATCGGGGACAAGGATTAGACCCTGATTTGGGAGCAGGTGATCAAGGAATGATGTTCGGATATGCTTGTCGGGAAACGGAGGAGCTCATGCCCATGCCCATCGCCTATGCGCATCGTCTCCTTCGGGAGCTGGCTCATATCAGAAAGCATGAAAGCCACCTCATGCCTTACTTGCGTCCCGATGCAAAGTGTCAAGTAACGATTGAATATAGCGATGATGGGCGCCCTCTACGAATTCATACTATCGTGCTATCTACCCAGCATGAGGAATTCGCCGATGACTGGAAAACCATGCATCGCCGAATTCAGGAGGATATTCGGACGATTCTCCTGCCGCGAGCCCTACCTGCTGAAATGATAGATGAAAACACCCGGTTGCTGGTCAATCCCACTGGACGATTTGTATTAGGAGGGCCTCATGCGGACACCGGCCTCACAGGACGCAAGATTATCGTAGATACTTACGGGGGGAGAGCCCCTCATGGAGGAGGAGCATTCTCAGGAAAGGACCCCACCAAAGTGGACCGAAGCGCTGCTTACATGGCTCGTTACATCGCAAAAAATCTCGTCGCAGCAGGTATAGCAGATGAGGTGCTTCTTCAAATAGCCTATGCTATCGGTATAGCTCAGCCTGTAGCTCTTTATGTAAATACTTACGGTACCGCTCATGTCCCCCTTTCCGACAGTGAAATCGCCCAGCGATTGATGGAGATTTTTGACTTGCGTCCTTCGGCTATCATAGAGCAGCTTCAACTCCAAGCCCCCATTTATCGTCCTACAGCAGCATACGGGCACATGGGTCGCCAGCCGGAGGTGATAGATTACGAGCATGTCCTCTTGAAAGTAGAGCAAACCCCCGATGGGCCCCAAGAACATTACATTCACCAAAAACGCACGGCAGAGACCTTCCCGTGGGAAAAGCTGGATCGAGTAGAGGAGCTGAAAGAAGCCTTTTCGGTAAAAGAAACTTTTTCAAACTAATAAGGATATGTCGACGGCGACTGCTATTCGCAAGGTAGAATCGTACGATGACATTGTAGCATTATTAGGGGATGAGGCGGATAGCCTCCTAAATCACACCTGTCAGACTGTCCCCAAGTCGCAGCTCCATTTACCAGGTCCAGACTTCGTAGACCGGGTGTGGGCGATGAGCGATCGCAATCCTCAGGTTTTACGCAACATGCAAGCCCTATTCTCCCACGGGACTTTAGCGGGAACTGGCTACTTGTCTATCCTGCCCGTAGACCAGGGAGTAGAGCACTCGGGTGGAGCTTCTTTCGCCCCCAATCCCATGTACTTTGACCCTGAAAATATTGTAAGATTGGCGCTAGAAGCGGGATGCAATGCCGTGGCTTCTACTTTCGGCGTATTAGGCAGCGTCGCTCGTAAATACGCCCATAAGATTCCTTTCATCGTGAAAATCAATCACAATGAGCTCCTCACTTACCCGAATAAATACGACCAAATCCTCTTCGGAACTGTCAAACAGGCGTGGGATATGGGGGCAGTAGCTATCGGGGCCACGATATATTTCGGATCAGAGGAGTCCAGTCGTCAGATCCAAGAAATTGCCGAAGCCTTCGCTTATGCCCATGAGCTGGGAATGGTAACCATCCTCTGGACATATCTCCGAAACAAGGCCTTCAACGCAGACAAAGACTACCATCTCGCCGCTGACCTCACAGGACAAGCCAATCACCTCGGCGCCACGCTCCAAGCCGATATTATCAAGCAGAAACTCCCTGAAAACAACGGAGGCTATATAGCGCTCAAGTTCGGAAAAACTAGCAGTAAGGTATATGAAAAGCTAACCACTGATCACCCCATAGACCTTTGTCGCTATCAGGTCGTGAACAACTATATGGGGCGTGTAGGGCTCATCAACTCTGGCGGTGCCTCTGCAGGACAGTCTGACCTCGCTGAAGCTGTGCGAACCGCCGTCATCAATAAACGCGCAGGAGGCATGGGGCTCATCCTGGGACGCAAGGCTTTCCAAAGACCTATGGAGGAGGGCATAAATATCATCCGTGCCGTGCAAGCAGTGTATCTGTCCGAGCAGATTACCATAGCATAAGCCTCCCAGAAAATACCGCAGGCAGGGGAAAGCATTCGGTGCTTTCCCCTGTACTCCTTAAAGAGCCCTTCAAATCGTCAGGATGCTCATAAATTTGTTACGCCTCTCATGTCGCCAGAGCTACAAGCTCTCTATCAGGAGCTGATTATAGAGCATAATAAGTATCCCCGCAACTACGGGCGGCTTGAATCTTACACCCATTCTGCTCAGGGGTACAACCCCTTATGTGGAGATGAAGTTCATCTCACCCTGCGGGTGGAGGAGGATAAAATAGCTGACATTCGCTTTGAAGGAAAAAGCTGTGCTATTTGTCGGGCATCAGCTTCAGTCATGACCACTGTCGTCAAAGGAGCCCCTGTATCTACCGCTGAAGAGTTATTCACCGCTTTCCATGAACTTCTTACGCAGGATGAAAGTCCCCACTTTTATAACTTACCAGCCGGAGCGCAGGAGAAACTCAAGATTTTTTCTACAGTGAAAAATTTCCCCCTGCGTGTGAAATGTGCTTCGCTTCCGTGGCATACTCTCCATGCTGCTCTACATCACATTGACCGACCTGTAAGCAGTGAATGAAAGAGACTTTCGGGATTGTCATTCCCACTTACGGTCGTCCTGATAACCTTAAGCGCACCCTTCAAGCCCTCTTCCAATGCGAAACAGGCGAAATCCCCCTGCCTATTCCTGTAGTCATAGTAGATGATGGAAGCACCCCCCCTATAGAGCCTCTGCTAAAAGCAGTAGAGCCCCCGCCTGCCTTTTCTCTCACATACCTTTACCAGTCAAATGCTGGTCCTGCTGCTGCGCGAAATGCAGGATACAAAGCTTTAGACACAGACATAGTACTCTTTTTGGATGATGATGTTTCGCTAGCCTCCGATAGCCTTGTGAAGCACTATACCTTTCACACTACTCTCTTCAAAGAAAGATGTGCCGTGTACTATGGGGAATCTCCCCCTCCTGATGGCCCAGTCGTTTTTCATGTATCTGCTTCTGACAATTCCAGCGTAAAGGAAAATAGCGATTTTCATCTATCCTTTCAAGGCCCGGCGATTACTCTCCAAGAACATATTGCGAGCGGACACTTGTCGCTCCGTAAGTCGCTTTTCCCTGCGGACGAGCTACCTTACGCTAACAATCTGAAAACCCCCGTGGCAGAAGAATATGAACTTGCTTACCGGCTCCATAAGCGTAAAGTCCCAATTTATAAAGATAGTAGCAATAGAGGCGTTCATCATATTCCTCCGCCGACACTGGGATATTTTATTCATAGGGAGTATAGACATGGAATGGCTCTCGCTGAAATTATGCGAAAAGCTCCTGAAGTATTAGAACTGCCTCCTCTGCCTTCGCTGACACGACGACATCATCCTTATCGCCCTATCTTGGAGATTGCATGGATACTAAAGGCTATCATAGCTCATACTGGTCTCTACAAGCTCGTAAGCTGGCTCAGCAGGAGGTTTTTTCCGCATACCTTTTCCTCAGACTCTGCATGGGTTCGGCTTCTAACGGGGGCGGCACTCATGCGTGGCATTAAGGACGGACTAATAAAGTTTAAGTCTTCATGAGCTCTGAGCTTCAAGACCCCGCCCTTCTCCAAGAGGCTATCATACGAGCTCTCAAGGAAGTTTATGACCCAGAAATTCCCGTGGATATCTATGAGCTGGGCTTAATCTATCACATAGAAGTCAGTCCCACGGGTGATGTAAAAATCGTTATGACACTTACTTCGGCTTTCTGCCCTGCGGCTCAGCACTTACCGGACGATGTAAAGAAAGCCGTAGAAGCTGTACCAGGGGTAAAAAGCGTAGAAGTAGAAGTTACTTTTGACCCTCCGTGGGAGATGAGCCGAATGAGCGAAAATGCCCGAATCCAACTAGGGCTTCTGTAAAGTTTTGTACCTTTGAGAGATGAGGTTCTTCACACTCTGGACTTTCGTAGCATGGATGTGGGGGCAGCAGCTGCAGTGCCTCCTCGTAAAGCTCAAACGAGCGCCGGATCTCACAGCAGACAATGCCCTTCATCCTTCGTGGGAAGAAAAATCAGTCCGCCTTCGCTTAGCAGATGAGATAGAAGATGTCTTCATCGCCGTAGAAGAAGAAGCCGTAGATAAGCCGATTTCTGAATGCTTTATTCCCCAACTCAAACTCATCACAGAACGATACACCTACATCGTCAGCCTCGCCTGTGAGAACCTCATCGCCTTCCAGAATGAAAAGCCCTACAAACCCTCCTCCAGACAAGTTCAGAGTCCTATCACATTCACCGAAGACTTTCAGTACTTTCTGGAAAAAGCCGTAGAAAAATACATGAAAATACCACCTAAGAAGCTATATGCCGAATACTCCACCTCCTACATCCCCCCCACGCAGAATGCTGTAAAGTACGAGGACTTAGACCTCCTGCTCAATCAACTCCAGCTCATAGAAGAAGATGAGGATGACGAACCTGATCCTGAGGTGCCCAGCGAATCCCCAGCTGATTGGATGAGTGAAGATGACTTGGAAGATACGAGCGACTAAGTTTTGTTAAAGGGAGTGATGAACCTATTACCTATAGGCTCAGAAGCGCCAGATTTTTCCGCACCAGATCAGGATGGGCGCATTATTCGTCTATCTGATTTTCGGGGAAAAAAGGTCATCCTATACTTTTATCCGAAGGATGACACCCCTGGCTGCACTAAAGAAGCCTGCAACCTCCGCGACCACTATGAAGAACTAACTGCGGCAGGCTATGTAATCCTCGGGGTGAGCGCCGACGATGTGCCATCTCACAAACGATTTGCTCAGAAATACAACTTACCCTTCTCCCTACTGGCCGACCCTGAAAAAACTATCATCAAAGCATACGGAGCATGGGGGGTGAAAAAAATGTATGGCAAAGAATACGAAGGGATTCAACGAATTACCTATATCATAGATGAAGCTGGACGAGTCGCTGATGTAATTACCGAAGTCAAAGTAGAGGACCACGCTGCCCAGATCCTACAGCGCCAATGAAGCCGCCTATATGGTTCATAGGTGCAGGGGGCGCTCACGATATACAGCTCGGTAACTCTGCCGCCCTTCTTCACTGGGCGGGTAAGCACTGGCTGATAGATTGCGGCTTTACCGTATATCCCCGACTGGTCCAAAAAGGACTCATAGAAAAAATAGACGTCGTATGCATCACCCATCTTCATGATGATCACATAGGGAGTTTGTCGGTTCTTCTGTATCACCGACACTTTATCAGCCAGCTTCCCCCTCTGCCAGTGATTGCAGGTACCCCCGAGCTCTATGCTAAACTCTATACCTATCTACACTTTCTAATGGGAGAGGTGGAACGGTTTGCTCAGCTCATGTTTCCCGAAGTTTATGCTCCTTATGTCAAAGCCATCCCTACGACTCGCCTACATGCGCCCCACATGCCCAGCTGTGCCTATCTCTTCGTCTCTCCTACTATGAACCTCCTATACAGCGGTGATATAAATCAGCCTGTGCCTATTCTCAAGGATGCTGAGTGGATAAAAGCTCATCAGCCCCTGTATGTGTTTCACGATGTGGCCTTTCAGCGTACGCCTTCACACTGCTACTATGAGGAGCTGTATCCTTTTCTGGGGATGGTTCAGCTCTGGGGCTACCACTGCAATCCAAGGGAAGCGCCCGAAGGAAACCGCATACCCTTAGTTCATGAGGAGTTCAGTATAGAAAAATATGAAGCGTGAGGTTGACAGAATAGTCTTTTCAACACGGCAGTTTCAGCAAACAGAGGTAGAAGAGGAGCCACCTACACCTGAACGCCAGAATCTCCGGGTACAGAGGCGACGAATCGCAGGGGGAAAAGAGGTTACTGAGATCACAGGCTTTGTAGGGCGAGCCGCAGATTTGGAGGTGCTGGCTAAGCGGCTCAGACAAGCATGTGCCACAGGCGGAAGCGTAGCTGACAAAAAAATCCTTCTTCAAGGCAATCAAGTAGAGAAAGTTATAGCCTTTCTCCAGAAGGAAGGGCATATTGTGAAGCGAAGTGGGGGGTAGGTGGTTTTTCGCTACAAAAAATCCTCATAAGCTGGCGGAAGTTCGGCAAGTAATAGGAGCTCACTTGCAAATAGAAGCTCTTCCGCCTGAGATGGGGGAAGCTCCAGAGCCCTATGAGACCCTCTATGAGAATGCTCTATCCAAAGCCGCATTTTATGCCAGCCAGCTTCACGCTACTGTAATTGCTGAGGATAGTGGCTTATTTATCCCAGCCCTTGGAGGGCTGCCGGGAGTAAAGACAGCTCAGTTCGGAGGTCCCCTGCGAGTCTTAGAGCTTATGAAAAACGAGCAGCGGCGCCAAGCTTATTTTGTCGCTGTAATGGTAGCCTACTACTCGCCAGGAGCTTATTACATAGCTACAGGTATTTGGCATGGACAGATTGCGGAGAGGTTAGCAGGGCAAGAAGGTTTCGGATACGACCCTATTTTTATTCCCGAAGGAGAAGAGAAAACAGTAGCAGAACTGGGGAACTCCTGGAAAATCCTTCATTCTCATCGCACCCAAGCCCTTCACCGCTTACTGAGGAAAATGCTTCGGAACTGAGAACTTTGCCCTATGCCCTACTGGGTAGGGATTTGTGGGGGAAGTGCCTCTGGGAAGACTTACCTTTTAGAGCTTCTACGGCGGCACCTTCCCCCCGATAAAGTAACCTTCCTCTCCACCGACCACTACTACCGAGACTTAGCCCACCAGCCGAGGGACCCCGAAGGACGGGTCAACTTTGATCATCCAGAAGCAATAGATCACGAGAAGCTGTACCATGACCTTCTGGAGCTAAGAGCTGGTCGCAGCGTCTCCCAAAGGGAATACACCTTCAATCGCCCAGGAGCAACTCCTCGCCTGCTAACTTTTGCACCAGCCCCTGTCCTGATAGCAGAAGGGCTATTTCTTTTTTACTGGGCTCCAATACGAGAACTCTTTGATCTGCGCATCTTTATGGAGGCGCCAGAACCCTATCGGTTCATTCGTCGGCTGCAGAGAGACCAGACAGAACGTGGCTATACGCCGGACTCCATTACTCACCAGTACCTTACGCAAGTGCTCCCTGCGTATGAACAATTTATTGCACCGCTGCGTCGGTTTGCCCACGTCATTATTCAGAATGACTATGGCGATATAACGCCTGCGCTCAAAGTAGTGCTAAGTCATTTGCAGGAGGTAGTGAGGAAGAGCTGAGATTTTTTTGGGCGCGCCAGCGCCTTCGGCGCTGGCGCGCCCAAAAATACCCTATCC
>JANXDD010000042.1 GCA_025059915.1 Bacteroidia bacterium
CTACGCTATGTGTGGTCGGGCATATGATCCTCGCTATATTGCCGCTTGGCCTACGGCTCGCATCGCTGTCATGGGCGGCACGCAAGCCGCTCACACCCTTCTCCAGATTTATAAGCGAGACCGAAACCTCACCCCAGAAGAGGAACAGCAGCTCCTCAAAGAAATTCGGATGCGATATGAAAAGCAAATGCATCCTCTCTATGCTGCTGCTCGTCTGTGGGTAGATGATATTATCCTTCCACACGAGACCCGAAAGATCCTCTCCCTCCTCATAGAAGCAGCTGAATGGGGCTACACCCCTCAGCCTTTCTCTGTGGGAGTTATCCAAACATAGCTTTTGGCAGCAGGTAGGCATGTCCTAAATTCCCAAGCCATAGGCTACTCCCCGAATTCGGTTTTTCTTTTCCTCAGCGGCTTCGGTCTGTCTTTGTCTATCTGTCGGATGTTTTTCTCACCGTAAACTCCGTCCCCCTCTATGTTTTCCCTTTCTACCGCAGTTTAGCTGAAGACGATGGCACTGGAAAAAGATAAATAGGCGCGCGAGGCCTATCATCACTGCTAAGCTTTTACTTCAATCATTTCCTCGTTGAGCGGTGGTGCGCTGGATGACCAGAGAGTCAGGAAACGTCTCTGCGCTGGGGTAGAATGCATGTGGGTATAACTCCCCTTTCTCCCAGCCAGGCAAAAAGTCTATGTAGTGAAAGCTTCCTGGATTTCCTGACTGACCGCCAGGATAGACTCCATAACCCTGAACGGGAGGTTTGAGACTTACTACCATGCGCCAGGAAGGTCCTGCTGTGGGACCGATGGCATTGACGCATTGAGCGTCGCCATCGGCTCGGATAACATCGCTACCGAAGCCGGGGAGGCGAGCCATATGCCGCAGCCGAGTTCCTCGGTAGCGCCACCAGATTAGCGAATCGCCCGCCTGGTCTGCCCACGCAGCGGTGGCACGCCAGCTCTCCAAAAGGAGCCGCTTGAGGCTTTTGGCGCTCGTGTCATCTGTCCTAAGCCAGCGGGGATGGGGCGAGGGCTTTTTAGACAAGCGAGCTTTATGGACTTCCTCTAAGAGCTTGAGTGTTATCTCCCACTCAGGAAGGCGCAAATGTAGCTCTTGCCACAGAAGCCCATGGAAAGCCTTCCACCAGCGGCGAAAAAGAGTCGGCGCGCGTCCCTCTGCCGTGAAACGATAGTCCCACCGCTTGAGGGTATCTATCCAAGGTGATTTTTCTCCCTCTGCATAAGAAAGCATAATAGGCAGAGCGCGCCGAGCTAAATAACTCTCCACATCCAGCTGGAGAAGACGCATAGAATCTACCGTAGCCTTCTCCATGCTGCGCAAACGCTCTTCAATCCTTGCCGCCCTATCTGGCAAAGCGAAATACCAGCCCAAATAGTAGGGGTACGCCCTGCCAGCGGGGTAAGAATTTGCAGAACGCACGAACCCTTCTGGTGGGTCTATGGTATGGGGATTTTCCTCAAAGCTCAGCCAATCTTTCCAGTGGTGCTCGGGGCGTTCAGCTTCTAATACGAATTTCCCTTGGTCCTTCCATCGTAAGGGATAAAATCCTCGCACCCACAGGGCAATATGCCCGGCTGTATCAGCATAGACAAAGTTTTGAGCGGGGCTGCCGAAGTACTGGAGGGCGCGCTTGTAGCCCTCCAGATTAGAGGCATGATTGAGCTCGTAAAAGCAGCGAGCTTCGTTAGAAGGCTCGTAGCTAATCCACCGCAGGGCGCAATCTATCGGAACCTCCCGGGCTTTCCCAGCTAAGGGGCGCGGTATATCTTCGCCTGACCTATGTACTATCGGACCCCAAGGGCTGTACCAGACTGTGTCTATGAGGAGCTTTTGTCCTCCGAAAGGCTGCCGAACCCAGAGGGTTTCCGCCCGAGGGCTCAGCGCTACCACCTGCCCTGCGACATAAATGCTGCGCTGCTGCTTATCCGCATACCGCACATGGTAGAAGTCAAAGGCATCTGGTCCTACATTTGTAACCCCCCACGCAATAGCAGCATTATAGCCGATGATAATCCCGGGCGACCCCAGCAGCGTCACCCCATAAGTGTTGAGCGAAGGAGCAACTAAGTGCATTTCCACCCAGATAGAAGGAAGGTTGAGCCCCAAATGGGGATCATTCGCTAAAAGGGGGTACCCAGTGGCAGTTTTTTTTCCGCTCACGGCCCAGTTATTGCTGCCCACCCAGGAAGGAGCCTCTTCCAGTTCCAAAGCAGCGGTATCCTGAAGATAGGTTTCGCTGTAGTAAACCGGCGGCTGGGGAGGAACTTCCCGCTCAGGGATAGGCGATAGGGAAAGAATCGTCGTATGTCCTATGGGAGCTTGATTGGGGTAGAGGGTATCTATGGCACCTTTCCCTATCCGAGGTAGGAGGGCAGTGAGGTACTTGTCGGGGCTGCGAACGCTGAGGTCATAAGCCATGTACTTCACGAGATAAACCGAGCGCATGGGAGTCCATGGCTCAGGAGCGTAGTCTAAAAGCTTATATTCCACTGGATAGTCGCGAGAGTGCAGTTGAGAGATGTAGGCATTGACCCCTTCAGTAAAAGCCTCAAGGACCGCCCGACTCAAAGAGTCTGACATGATAGCCTGATAAGCTCGTTCTGCGGCGTAGGGAAGTCCCAATCGCCGCATAGCTCTATCGTGCGCTAAAGTAACTTCTCCGAGGATGCGGCTGAGGCGTCCTGCCGCTGCATCTGATTGGATTTCCATCTGCCATAGGCGCAGATATGCTTGCAGGTATCCTTGCACGCGGTAGAGGTCTGCTTCGTTCTGAGCGTAGATATGGGGCACCCACCGCTTATCCCACAGAACGACGACAGGCGCTTGAAGAGAAGGAATATGAATCTCCGCAGGAGGGCGAAACCCCTCTGGCTCTGCATTTCGCCAGAAGCCTTCTACTGGAGAAAAAAAACGTCCTAACGGTGGAATCTGCCCCCAGCGGCGCCCCAGCCCCATTTCCACAATCAGAACGGCTATCCCTAAGCTGATAGCCCGAATCCATCGCATCTTACGGCTGCGTTTGGAAATACCCTGCCAGACCATACAGATAATCCATCCATCCCCACACTATCGCTGGAATCACCCCCAATATCAGAAGGACAATAGTTCCCGTCGCCAAAGCTGTTCGTACGGGAAGATGACCTTCTCCTGGCTGGAACATCCATGCTATCGGGCGCCAGTAGTAGAAATACCCTATGACAGCAGCTACAATCGCCGCAATCGTAGCCCCCACATGCCCTGCCCGAAACGCTGATGCAAAGACTGCATACTTAGCAAAAAAACCCGCAAAAGGCGGTAGTCCCGACAGGGAAGCCAAAGCCACCGCCAGCGCTATGGCATATGTCGGCTTCTGATAGCCTAATCCCCTGAGGGCTTTGTATTCCAGTGGCTCAGCTGCCAATGCTAAAAGTCCAAAAGCCAAACTGCTCATAATCCCATACACCATGGCGTATGCCTGAGCCTGCAAGCGACCTTCGGCTCCACTCACCAGCCCTAAAAGTAGATAGCCCCCATGTGCCACAGAAGAATATGCCAGCGCTCGTTGAAGGGTAGGCTGGCCCAGCGCTGAAAGGTTGCCATACAGGGCAGAAATGGCACCTAATACCGCCCCTCCCATCAGCCAGGCTGCAGGGATTTTCACCACATGCAGAATTTGTACAGCAAGGAAGGTGGCATTGAGCTTTCCGAAGGCAACGAGCATGCCTGTCGCTCCGGGTGTGGCACCTCCATATACATCTGGCGCCCACCAATGGAAGGGAAAAACTGATAGCTTTACAAAAAGTCCCATTCCTATGAAGCTCAACGCTAAAATGTATAGGCCGCTCCCTTGCCACGCTTCCCATTTGAGAATGCGCAAGTGATGAAGGTAAAGGGTGCCGCTAATCCCATACAGGTAGGACAGCCCGAAAAGCAGCAAAACGAAGCCTAAGGTGCTTAGCAGGAAGTACTTTACCGCAGCTTCGGGGGCGAAGCGGTCTTCCCATGACAGGGCTGCTAACACATATGCTCCCAGAGACACCGTCTCCAGCGCTACCACGCTCAGAATGAGGTGATTGCTTGCACTTAGCGCCGTGAGGGCTGCTGCCATAAGTAAGCTCAGAGGCAGAGCCTCCCAACCGCGATCCCCCCCGTGCTGCCGCAGGTGATAGTGGAGAAAGCTGAGCCCTATCGCCGAAATAAAGCCGATGCCCGCTGATACGAAACTATATAGCCCTCCACCCCAAGCCATCCCAAAAAAAGTAGAGCTGGGCATCGGCACTTTCCAGCTCAAATATGCCCCTAACGCTACCCCCCCGAGCGCAAACGCTAAACTCCATCCATAGAGCAGCCTCCGAGCTTTCCTAAAAGTCCCCAAAAGAAGTCCGCTTACGCCTCCCAAAGCCAGCCACCCCACCGGAAGTATCCCGAGATAACCTTGCATCGCGGCGAAGTTAGCGCTTCTGCCCGCAAGCCTTGTCAATATGGACTGAATCTATCTACTTTTGCCCTATGCAATTGCTCAAATGGAGCTTAGGGCTGTCAGTCGCGCTCCTCCTCATCGGAGGGCTCGGTCTCTTCGCCCTTCATAGAGAAAACCAAGTCCTTCAAGAGGAGGTGCAGCGATTGTCCCATCTGATTGAGGAGCGTCCGGTGGAGCTGGCGACCTTCATGGCTTCCTATGAACGGTTTCTTACTAAGCTCCATCAAGCTGGTACAGCTCAGAATTGGGAGCTGGCAGCTTTTTATTATGAAGAGCTGGAGGAAACAGCCGAGCAGCTGGAAAAGCTCAATGTCTCTGATGATGGAGTTCCTGTAAGCGCCATGATGCGCCCTAATCTCATAGAGCCGCTGGAAGCTGTGGAAAAAGCCATCCAGGCGCGGAATAAAGCTGCATTTCAAGCAGCCCTGAAGGGAGTCGTGGCCCGTTGTAATAGCTGTCATGTAGCCGCAGGTAAGCCCTATGTACGCTTTGCCTTGCCTGAGGAGGGGCAGCCCATAAGACAACTTTTCAGCAAAGACACTGACAATTAAGCAGTTTTGGGGATGGCATGGCTTTTGCCCCTCTCCGCCCCATGCCCAAAATAGTAGGAATAGATCTCGGTACGACCAACTCCGTGGTCGCTATCATGGAGGGTAGTCAGCCGGTCGTCATTGTGAATCAAGAGGGCAAGCGTACTACCCCTTCCATGGTCGCTTTCAAACCCGATGGGGAGCGCCTCGTCGGCGATATGGCAAAGCGACAAGCCGCCATCAATCCCGAAAATACCATCTATTCCATCAAGCGTTTCATGGGAAAAACCTATGACGAAGCCATTGAGGATGTCAAACGCGTTCCTTACAAAGTAGTTCGCGGCACAAATAACATCTGCCAGGTCCAAATCGGCGAAAAGCTCTACACGCCTCAGGAAATCTCCGCCATGATTCTCCAGAAGCTCAAGAAGGCAGCGGAAGATTACTTAGGAGAGCCGGTGACAGAGGCGGTCATTACTGTACCTGCTTACTTCAATGATGCCCAGCGAAAAGCTACTAAAGAAGCTGGAGAAATCGCGGGTATCAACGTCCGCCGCATTATCAACGAACCTACAGCTGCTGCCTTAGCTTACGGCATAGATAAGCGCATCAAGCAAGGGAAAATCGCTGTCTTTGACTTGGGTGGGGGGACTTTTGACATCTCTATTCTGGAAGTTGGGGATGGAGTCTTTGAGGTACTCTCCACCAGCGGCGATACCCACCTGGGTGGAGATGACTTTGACCAACGCATTGTAAACTGGCTCATAGAAGAGTTCCTCCGAGAAGAAGGGGTGGATTTGCGCAAAGACCCCCGTGCCCTCCAGCGCCTGCGAGAAGCAGCTGAACAGGCTAAGATAGAGCTCTCCACTCAACAAAGCACAGAAATTAACCTTCCTTATATCACCGTAGACCCTCGCAAAGGCCCGCTCAACCTCCAAAAGACCCTCACCCGCAGCAAGTTTGAGAGCATGTGTGAGGACCTCTATGAGCGGTGCTTAGAGCCCTGCCGTAAAGCCCTCCAAGCTGCTCGTTTATCGCCAAAGGATATTGATGAAGTGATTCTGGTAGGCGGTTCTACTCGTATGCCACGCATTCAGAAGCTTGTAGAAGACTTCTTCGGCAAACCGCCTAACAAGAGCGTAAACCCCGATGAAGCGGTAGCTTTAGGAGCAGCTGTCCAAGCCGGCGTCCTCGGTGGCGATGTGCAAGGCATCCTGCTGCTGGATGTAATCCCTATCTCCCTCGGAATAGAGACATTGGGTGGTGTATTCACCAAGCTCATAGAAGCAAATACAACTATCCCCACTCGGCGAACCGAAATCTTCTCCACCGCTGCGGATAACCAGACCACCGTGGAGGTGCATGTGCTTCAAGGGGAGCGGCCCATGGCAGCTGACAATCGCAGCTTAGGTCGGTTTTATTTGGATGGCATACCACCTGCTCCTCGGGGCGTACCGCAGATAGAGGTTACCTTTGATGTAGATGCTAACGGTATCCTTACCGTAACTGCCCGAGACAAAGCCACTGGCAAAGAACAATCCATCCGCATAGAAGCAGGGACCGGCTTGAGCAAGGAGGAGATAGAGCGCATGAAGCGTGAAGCCCAAGAGCATGCTCAGGAAGACCAAAAGCGCCGAGAGCTTGCTGAAAAGCTCAATCAAGCGGACGCTCTCCTCTATCAAGCTGAAAAGTTCCTGCGGGAACAAGGAACGCAGCTATCTCCTTCCGATAAGGAGAAGCTGGAGTCCCTAATACGAGATCTCCGCTCGGCTCATGGAGCGAAGGACGGCGCTAAGGTAGATGCACTGATGCCACAGCTTTCGGCTCTTCTAACTTCCCTCGGGCAGCGGGCATATTCACAGACGGATGGAAGGGGACATACTCATTCTGCGGCCAGCGACGTAGAGTACGAAGAGATTCCTTCCGACAAGTCCTAAGTAACGCTTCTCTGGAAAGTATGCAGGCTGAGGGATAGCATCCCTCAGCCTTAGTTTTTTGAAGAGGTAGTTTATCTCCTTTGCAGCTGATTTGGCTTTCATAGCTTTTGCCTTGGGCGCAGCGTTACTTTATTCTCCTTCGCAGGGGCGGTAGGCATCCGGAGAGTGGTCTTAGGTCTCAAATAGAGCTTTCACACCTTTGGGAGAATAAGGCGGGTATGAGGCCAGAGGGATGTTTGCGTTCAGATATGCTGTACAGAGAGGACTCTGCAGAGCTGGTATATCATTTGGCTGTGGATAGAATGAACTTTCAGCTGGTGGAGCGGGGAGGGATACGGCAAGTGTATTCTGCGTCGGAACCTCGGAAAGAAGGGAAGTTTCAGCGGCAGGGGATACAGAATGATTTATCGGAGAGATTCAGCGAAGGGTGTAGCGCAGGCAGTGGGGGGATAAAGTGCTTAGCGTAGCGTAAAAACTGCTACAATGGAACGCCATAGAAGCAGCTGATGGTAATGGCGCGAAGCGGATGGGGCAGAATGGGGAGTTTCAGGCATATGCGCGCAGCTGCAAAGGCCTGTGGCAAGAGGAAGGGAGAAGCTGTATGGGCATGAAAGTGAAAGGTGAAGTGCTGCGGTCGTTGGCAGAGAGGGCGGATGTGCCCCAGCTGCGCCTCAGGCGAATGGGAGGGCACGATATGGAGGGGTACGGCAAGAAAGGTGTGATAACGAGTTACCTCTCAGTTTATGGACCTGCGATGGAAGCAGGGGGCGCATCTGGCAAGCTCCGTAGAATTTTTCGGTCAGGTAGGGGCAGCCAGTGCATATCAGAATTTTTTCTGCGGGATGGGTGGATGTCTATTTCACAGAGTTTTCCTTGGTAAGAGCTTGGCTTTAGCAGACTCATTATGGAAGGTCCGAAGGAGGAAAGCAGACCTTTCAGACTTAGAGTATGGAGAAAAAGCCCACCGGCAAACTCTGGCTTAGTACCGGCACAAAAGGGCTTACACCCTTTCATCGGAGACAGAGGCTTATCGTCCGCTTATTTTGACGCTGCGGGAGGGCTCTTGGATAGCCTTTTGGGGATTCAATCAAGCTTTGTCCTCTTAGTGAATAAAAGTAGGCGCCGCCTCTATGATAGTCTCAGAGCCAAAGTTCTCATCCGCTTCCTTCAGGAAGAGGGCATTCAAACTATCGTTGTAGGTGTGCAGTTCGCAGAGAGCGAGCGATCGGAACCCCTTCCTTCTCAGAGAAAGATTGCTCTGGACCTTTGCAATATGGGACGAATCGAGGGTGTAGTGTTTTATCCGAAGGGTTTGAGAGATTTGTTGGCTTGGAGAACTTCATTCTTTGACCAGATTCATCAGGAAGCGGTGCGGCAGGCTTATATCTTGCGGCTTTACTTTTATCGTAGGCGCCTTCTTCAAATAGAGCCAGATTTTTTTACATGACAGAGAAGAGCGACAGCCTTCCATCGCCCCAGGGCCAGTAGCAAGTCAGCTATATGACCTTGTTTTCTGCACTGTCTGTGGCAAATAAAGCCGTTTCACTCCAGTTCTAACCGAGCGAATACAAACTGTCCCGTTCGCTCGCGACTATATGCGATTAGTCCCTCTGTATTAGTGAGCTGACGGGTGAGCTTGCGGTAAAAGACATCTCCACTACGGAAGTTCTGAATAAAAGGACGGGGGGCGGACACTAAGCCTTGTTCGGTTAGGCTGACGACAAATACTTGGGTGCCCATCCCGCGGGTGTAGCTTCGGTAGAAAAAATACACTCGGCTTGCTCCTACCAGGAGATTGTAGGAAAGCTCTGTATCGGTCGTGCCTGTTTGAGACTTGGAGATGACCCGAAACCACTCCAGATTGCCAAGAGAATCTACAGAAAAGACTACAATGTCCTCAAAGTGATAGGTTTCCTGCGTGTACCAAAAGCCGTAGAAGTCCCGAAGAGTTGTGGTAGTTATGTAGAATTGCTCGCCGATGAGTAGCGCTCCTCCGTCTGAGCGAGGTATGAGGTGGTCCAAGTACAAGTCAGGGATGCCTCGTCCTCGGGCGATTTGTCGCTCAGAGAGGAAGCGCTGAAGTATTTCAGTTGGAAGGGGGGTTTTCTGCACATTAGAGAGAAAAAAGCCGCTACTCTCCACACGGGCAAAAACTAATCCCTGTACTTGAGAGCTTCCTCGCTTGAGAGAATAAAATGCCGCAATGCGTGCTCCGCCGCCTTTCTCTATGCGAAGTAGCGGTTCTATGAGATAGACTCCTTCTACTTCCAGCGGTACAGTGAGAGTGAGCTTTTCTTCTGGAATGTATCGCAAGAGGTAGTACTGCGGGAAGGGGGAATCCGGGACCCGAACTGTTCCAATAGCAAATAGCTGTCCTTCATGGCTGGGCTGGATAGCTCGGCGCACTTCTATGTCTCGTTCTTTGAAGGGAAGCACCCAATCGCCTGTAAAGGCTGTGTCTGGTCCTATGAGAAAAAAACGGATTCTATCTGAGCTGTCTGAGGGCATCCGCAGCGCTAAACTGAGACAAGCGTATTTCCGGTTAGGGGCGTAGGTAAGCTCTGCGCGAGCAGAGCGGGCTACAGGTTCGGCTGTAAATAAAAGCTTCTGTCGCAAAAGAACATTTCCTTTTAGGTCGGTTTTGTACCCGTAGATAAAGCGTTTTTCTCCATCGGTGCGTTGGGTGAAGACCCACACTTGATTTTCCACCACGGCGAGGTTGAGAAGCTCTTCGCCTGAGCTCTGGTCAAAAAGGTCTTGTGACCATTCATGCTGGAAGTCTTCATCATATTTGTGGAGGGTGAGGATACGGGTAGAGGTGAGGTATTTGTAGGAAATGGTGAGGAGGCTTCCGTCGGCGGGGGCGTACTCTGCATAAAGAGGGCGGGGTTGTCGCTTGTCTAAGGTGAGTTCGGCGACGACGGTTTGGCTCCACCAGAGTCCCCACCACAGCAGCACCAGCATACTTCAAAGGTAGGGTGTGTATATCTTTGTAGGGTGTGGGAGCGGTTAGAGCAGGTCAAAGCCCGTTTTCGTAAGGTTGAAGAGGAGCTAGCTCAAGGCGTAGAGGATGCTCAGCAGCTGCGCGCCTTAGGACGGGAGCACAAGCAGCTTGCCCCAATCGTCTCCCTTCATGACAAGTGGCTCAAAATCTCCGAAGCTCTAGAACGAGCTCGGTCAGAGCTGGAGATTGCAAAGGACCCAGAATGGCGCGACATAGTGGTTGAGGAAGTAGAGCGTCTCACGAAGGAAAGAGCAGAAGTAGAACGGGCGCTCAAGCTGGCGCTTCTCCCCCCTGATCCTGATGATGACAAAAATGTCATTTTGGAAATACGGGCTGGCACGGGAGGGGATGAAGCAGCTCTTTTCGCAGGCGACCTCGCACGAATGTATCAGCGCTACTGCGATAAACGAGGCTGGCATTGGGAAATCAGCGACTTTACCGAAGGCAATGCTGGAGGCTATAAGGAAATCATTATGCTTGTCCGGGGGGAGGGTGCATATGGCTGGCTAAAGTATGAGGGTGGAGTCCATCGGGTTCAGCGAGTCCCTCAAACGGAAAGTCAGGGGCGGATTCACACCTCCGCCGCTTCTGTGGCAGTCCTTCCTGAGCCTGAGGAAATAGACATCCAGATCAAGGAGAGCGATATTCGGAAAGATACCTACTGCTCCTCGGGACACGGCGGACAATCAGTAAATACGACCTATTCTGCTGTACGGCTAGTTCATATACCGACTGGTATCACTGTCGCTATTCAAAACGAGCGCTCTCAGATTAAGAATTACGAGACGGCTTTGCGTATCCTGCGGGCGCGTTTGTATGAGATGGAGCTTCGGAAGCGTTTGGCAGCGGAGGAAGCCCTGCGCCGTTCCTATATCTCTACAGGGGACCGCAGCGTCAAAATTCGGACGTACAACTTTCCCCAAAACCGAGTAACAGACCATAGAATAGGACTCACCCTTTACAACCTCTCGCAGATTTTGGATGGGGAGTTGGATGAACTAATAGAGGCGCTGCGCCTGGCAGACCAGACGCAGCGCCTCGCTCAGTTGGAAGCTCAGGCGGGCTGAGCCTCTGTCCGGACAGGGCTTCCTGAAAGGTCTGTTGCCGCGTTCAGCAGATGCATCAGCGCATTCACATCGGCGAAAAATTCTTCTAAGCCCTTGACATCTTTCAGCGATTGCCACACATTAGGCTCAAAAAGGTGGGATTCGCAAGTCATACCTAAGTAGAGCTCACGGCCATGCGAGGCTAAAAGGATCATCCTGTTAGGGTTCTGCCGATGGAATTCCAAAATAGCTTGTATAAGGGAGTTGGTTAGGTGCCGGCGTATCGTAGCCGCAGACGAAGCATATACCGTGAAGTGCTTATCAAACTCCTCTACATCAGTTTTGTAGGTAGTCAAGCGCCCAGGCTGGTACAAGTCTGCTTCCGTCATGCCCTTAGGAAGGATATACAGATCGCCTACCCGCGCTTCTGCACAATGGACGTGGGCGAAAAGCCCATCAAATACCGGCAAAACCTGCTTCTTTCCTTCCTTCCGTTCTACTGTTTTTGCATGGACCTCGGAAAATTCTAAGAAAACCCCATTATCCAACTGCATGAAACAGTAGTCATCACCCTCAAAGGCATGGATAGGCTTGGCAAATAGACGACTTTTGACAAGCACAGAGGGAGAAAGATACCGGTGGGGAATGTAGTGAAGCCGTTCATCTACAAACCGAATAATACCATCAATCACTCGCCCTTTGAATAGGTTGTAGAAGCGTCGGCTGCTTAGCATTTCCCGCCAAAACATATAGGCTACAAAGCCGAAGACGAGCACATTTAGGATAAGAATAGCAATCAGGTATTCCTGCCCCATCCATCTAGCGATTCCCCAGGTGGCTCCTGCGATGACAGGTATGGTAATGACCCATACCATAATTGCCTTGAGGATAGTGCTTTTGCGAGCATTTTCTGCCGATTCCAGTTCCTTCACAAGCCGACTGGCAAAAAAACTGCGAAACTCTTCGGTAGTTTTCATATCTCTTTTTGGTTTTGTTCCGTCAGAGGCAGCAAATCCTATGCCAGCTCCTCTGTAATCTTCATCCAGAGAGCTCATGCTTAGGCAAAGGTAAGGAGTTTTCTTTTCTGATCATTAGGCTTGCTTGCTTATCCCGTTTCAGGGGGCTACAAGGGTGTAAGTTGAAAGTGTGCCTCCTATAGTGTAGGCATGGAAAAGCGAGGAGGCATGATACCTTTGTGTGAATGCTCAGAAGCGTGGGGTTATACTTGACGATAGGTATATTAGCGGCTCAGGGGTGGGAAAATCTGCGAGACTCTCTATTAGTTGAAAACGAGCGAATAGAGACGATAGACTTGGAGCAGCGTCCTTTGCCGCAGGCACCTCAGTTGGAGCGGCCCGCGTGGAGCATAGAGTTACCTTTATGGGAAAGCGCCCCGAAGATGTCTTATTACCTTCCCCCCGCTGTGCTACCGGGGCGGCCGGTATGGATGAAGCGTGCCCCCTTGCACTTTACCTATGGGCTGGGACGATTTTGGACTCAATCGGTCGGGCTAAGCTGGGGGCGTACCAGAGACCTAAACGCTGATGAAGGGCTTAGCTTCACTCACCAATCCACCCCTGTGGGACATGTATCTCACGCTCGCTGGGGGCGTACTCATCTCTCAGGCTGGGTGGGGCGTTATAGCGAGAGAGGTGGCTGGGAAGCCACCTACCGAGGTGGATATGAAAAATTTATGTACTATGCCCCTTATGCTGAGCGATGGGAGGGCTTTGCGCCAGAAGGGACTTTGCCAGACTCTTTGAGAGGACACTATTTTCGTCAGGAGCTGTATCTACGAGCTTTTGATAAAGATAGGGGAGAGGTAAGTTTTCAAAGTCGCCGCTTGGACCTGCGGAGCGGAGCCCCTGAATGGCAGGCTATCCTCAGAGGGGAACTGCGTCCTTTTTCTCTATATTGGTGGCGAGCTCAGGTAGCAGCTGATGGGTTTGTAGAAGGGAGGAGATTTTCTCTGGGGATTAGTACGACTGCAGAGAAGACAATTTCTTCTTGGCAAGTACGGGTAGGGCTGCGCACCGTCGGCGGGCGAGATACAGCATTTCGGTTCGTAGTGTCTCCTTTGCTGCGCATAATCTATGTAGGCCTTAGTCCTACGGTGCATCCTTTCATAGAAACCCAAGGCGACTTAACTCCAATGACCTACTTTTCCGCTTCTGAGCTTAATCCGTATCTGCGGCGAACTTCCCAGACGCTCCTCTTTACTCGGGAGTGGATCAGCGGGCAGCTCGGCGTGCGAGGGCAGGGAATTGGCTGGGATTACCGACTGGCAGCGGAGTATAGATTTATCCAGGGGGCTCTTTCTTTTGTTCCCGCTGGGGCAGGCTTTCATCTATATGGCATAAATAGCTTTCAAAGTTTGGGTGCTGTACTTCAAGCTGCATATGTCCCACAGGTGGAGGGGGCTTTTGCTGAGATGCGTGGTGTATATCGGTACTGGAAAGCATCTGAGCCTTATTACAGCTTGGCTCCTTGGGAGGTATATTTACGAGGGGGATACAGAAAAGAAGATCGCTTCAGTTTGAGCTTGAGTATGTATGGAATAGGCTTGCGCACTCTCGCTTCGGGTATAGAGGCTCCTCCTTTTGTGGATATTTCGTGGGAAGTCCGAGTTCGCATCTTGCCTTTTCTCAGTATTTTTGCTGAGATGAATAACCTTCTCAATCGGCGCTTTTATAGGTGGTACGGATATGTAGAGCGTCCATTGGATTTTCGTCTGGGTGCATGGCTAAAATTTGGCTGAGGCTATGGCACAAATAGACTTTCAATCATATATCTCTCTTTTAGCGGTGGAGCTTCCGAGGTTTTCTATACCGGGGGTCGGAAGCTTCATTTGGCATGTAGAAAAAGCTCAAGTGGACCCCAAGGGCGGTGTGGTAGCTCCTCCGCGCCCATTTCTCAAATATGAGCCGGGTCACCGGTATCAGGCAGAGACAGTGGCTTTCTTGCAAGAGTATTTTGGAATTCCCTTGGAAGAAGCAGAAGCTCTTCTAAAGGAAATCGGGCGCCTAAGTTCAGCGTATTTGCGGGCAGCCAATGAAATGGACCTTTGGAAGCTGGGCAAAATCAAAAAAGTAGGAGCAGTCTATAAGTTAGAGCTAGCAGAAGAGGCGGTAGTGCCCTTCTCTGCGGAGCTTTATGAGGTTTCCTTGCGAGCGAGCGGGGGAGCAGCGGTGGCACCCGTGAGCCCTTCTCCCGAATCCAAAGCTAAGCCCAAAGAGAAGCTCAAGTCGCCCTCTAAACCAGTAGAAGAGCCCCCTCGTGCTCGTCCTGTAGAAATTGAATCTATCGGGGAAGCCTCTCAGCTCTCCCCTCGGTCAAAAAGGCGCCCTCTACTCTTGATTGGGATAATTATACTCGTAGGGATAGGTGTCGCAGCAGGAGGATTTTGGATATGGCAGCAGAGAGAATCCGCCAAGCAGCCTGTAGAAATTGTCATATCAAAGAAAGAAAAAGAGAAGTCTGTAGAAGCGAAACCTTCTCCTACACCCGCTGGAGCGCCCCCCCCACCATCTTCTGAAGAGCCTCCTTCCGCAAAAGGTAAGAAACCTGCGCCACCTCCGAGCCCAGAGCGCGAGAGAGAACCTCGTGCAGAAAAAGCACTTTCCCCTTCTGCGCCCCCAGTAGAAAAGCCAGCTAAGCCTGAGCTGCCCAAGGCTCAAAAAGTTCCACCTGCAGGGCCTCGCTATCACATTATCATAGGTTCTTATCCTTCGCGAGCGGAAGCAGAGGCTAAAGCGCGAGAATTTCCGGGCTACTCCGTAGTCTATCTTCCTGGCAAGGACCCTGGTTGGGTTCGTCTGAGTGTATTTAGCTCTTCAGATAAAGTTGAGGTTCAAAGGAAGCTGCAAGAAATCAAGGCTCGCGTACCTGATGCATGGGTACTTGCCGCTCCATGATTAAGTTTGAACCTTTTCCTCTGGAGCAGTAGAGAAAAAGGAGGTAAATCCTATTCGGCTCTCCCAGAGAAGGAAGCCTGCGCTTACCCAGTCTTTGGCATGGGAAACCCTTTCCCATGCTTGTCGGAGGGTATCCGGCGTCAAAACCCCTAAAATCAAGGGAATCCCGCTCATAGCATTGAGATAAGCTAACTGTTGAATTACTGCTTGGGCTAAATAACGGTTGTGCTCGGTTTCCCCTTTTAGGATGCAGCCCATGGCGATTATCACTGGGAGCTCATCAGAAGGTCCGGGCTCATAAGGTTGGAAATAGGCTATAGGACCAGGCGAGTCTAGGGCAAATTCACTGCGTAGCTGACTCTCAAAGCTGCCTTGGAAGAGGGGGGGGAGGCGTAGGTTGCTCTGGATGTGTACAGGACCTTTGACAGTAACTGTCTGAGAGAACCCGCGCTTCCATGTATAGTGCCTTATGATAGTCGCGCTCAGGTGAATAAGCTCAAAGGCTCCAGCTACTGGCAGGGTGTGAATCCTTGCTTCGGGGAAACGGAAGGAAGCTAACTGGAGACGAGCTTCTTTTTCCATAGCTTCTGTGAGGTCAGCGTGCCAGAGCGTACGCAGCAGAAAAAATCGCGTCCGCTCCACAAGCGCTTGGGGAGGTGTGTAGGCTAAATCAGCTTTTTTCATTTAAGTAGGCGCACGCGTTCTAAATGCTTTTGAGCGGTATTGGCTTCATTTGCCAGCGGATATTCTGAAAGGATTTGTTCATATATCTGGGCTGCTTTAGCATTATCTTTTGCAAGTTCATAAGAGAGAGCGGCTTGAAGAAGGTAGGTTGGGCTTGTTTGAGAATTTCGGTGAATCTTTGCAGCTTTTTCGTAATAATAAGCTGCTTTTGTAAAATCTTTGAGTTCTGCGTAAGCGCCAGCTAAGGCTCCATAAGCCGCTCCTCCTAAGTAGGAATCTGGTGGGTCGTACTTAGATAAAACTTCAGCAGCGGCCTGAGGATTATTCAGCTTGAGATAGCAAAGGCCGAGATAAAGACGGCAGAGGTTGCCAGCTTCTGTCCAGCCATACTCTTCTACAAGCTGCTCAAAGCCAGGAGCGCCTAAGGTTCCCTTGATAGCTTTTTCAAAAGAATCCTGCCGGAAATAGGTCTCGGCAAAACGCATCTGCTCTAGGCATTCTTGGTTTTTGGCAGCCCGATACTCGCGAAAAGCCACCCATCCGACCACAATCACCACGATGCCAATCGTGAGGATATTCAGAAAGCGTCTTTGCTGGAAAAGCTGCCATAGCTTAGCGAAGCGATTATTGGAGGAGGAATCGCTTCTCTCCGTTTGAGGTTTATCTTCTTGGGAGACTGCTCCTTGTGACGGAACTGAGGAGGACTCTGATCTGAGAGGGTGTTCTTTCGTCATGTCTTGCAAAGGTACAAACCTTGCTCGTGGAAAAGGGAGTATCTACCTTATTTTGAATAGCCCAAAAGAAGCGTAGAAAAGGTAAGCAAAAAGGCTTGGGCAGGCATAGGTGAAGTTTTTACCTAATGAACTTGTAAATTGTCATAAGAAACGATAGGAGAACCACTCCTCCACCCACAAGCCATACTATATGACGGAAGCGCTGATCGAAATCTTCCCTCAGTTCTGCAAATCGCTTATCCATAACCTCAAATCGCTTATTCATGTCTTCTCGCAGCTCAATTAGCCGCAGGCTTATTAGCTCAAATCGTTTTTCCATGTCTTGGCGAAGCTCTATGAAGCGTTGATTTACGGTTT
>JANXDD010000043.1 GCA_025059915.1 Bacteroidia bacterium
GAGATAGGTTACTCAGCTGGGGAAGCGGATCCACGATAAGCATCTCTCTAAGGGTGTCCCGCGCGCCCCCACACCCCTCAACTACACAGAGCACCGGAAGAGGACCATTTCCTTGAGGCACACGAAACTGGTCAGTAAGCTCAAACTGGTCTTGACCAAAAGGACCCCACCATGAACTAACCGAATAGGGTGCTCCCCTTTCATATACGAGAGTACTTCCAACGAATATCTTGACGGTTTGTCCCTCCTTTCCTCTCACCATAAAAGGTATCAATGTTCCCGCACACGCTTGCCCCGAACCCAACCAGAAATACTCCACATCCGGATTGCCTTCTATTGTAGGAAGCCCCACCACCTCTACCCTTCGTATGCAATTGTAAGTTTTCTCAGCAGTGAAATAGCTAAAGGCGCCGATAGGATAAGTTATGGTAACTGTATCAGTAGGACTATTGGGAGTAATAACCGTGCCGTCAGGTAAAATGTATCTCAGGGAGTATGGGGCTTCGCCTGAATTTGGTCGAGTGGTAACCTTCACACTGCCCGAGGAACCTCTACAGGTTCCACCAAAGACATAGAAAAACGAAGAAGGGCCAGGTCCGGGTACAAGTAAGGAATAGATGGAGCTATCAGCTGCCCCACATCCATTCTCAAGCTTGATTTTGATGGAATAGGAGCCTGGGGAGGAGGGAGCTGATAATGTGGTATCTAACCTACTCCACAACCGAAAAGGCTGTCCTCCGTTTAGCCAAGGAGCTGTGATGTGAATTTGAGAACCAGATTGGGAGAGGGAGAAATTGGAGAATGGATGAATTCTTAGGGAAAGTAGCTGACCCGGACAGTAAGGTGAGGGAGAGATACTGAATGAAAAGGCAGGCTCTGGGTCTCCGCTACCGGGTGGAGTCCAATTCACAGTGTCTATTCGGCTGACACAGCCTAAATCTTGACGAATGCGGATAGGATAAGGAGGAGGCCCTGTGAAAGTTGCCACGATTCGAGTCCCCATCGTATCCCATATTCCATCGTAGTTGAGGTCCCAAGAGATGCTTCCCAATCCTGTGGCGTGAAGTTCTACTGGAGTGCCAGGGCATGCCCCAGCATTAAACCATGTTGAGTACACGTAGACCTGCGGAAGAGCAGAAGTGGCATTCAAAACACGTACAGGAATCGTATCAGCATCTCTAAGCCAGGAAGAACAAGAATATCTGATGAGATATAGCAAACGATACTCTCCTACAGAAGGGGGAGTCCAATATTGCGGACTTCCATTCAAACGGACCCCACCCACTACAGCATTATTCTCATCCATTATGACCACGCTGTCTGTGAAAAATCCTTCCACAGCGCCGTAATCTGGATAGATGAAGACCGAATCTCCAATGCAAAGATATTGAGGGGAGATAGAAGGATAGAGAAAGAAAGGAGGGGAAAACGAACTACCGTCAGTGGAGAATTGATAGCTCGCCGCTTGAGAAGTACCACAAACATAGCTCAGAATTTGTATGTTCCAAGGATGGCTATTTGGCACTGTAAGAGTAAAGTAACTTCGGTTACGAACTGTATCCGTAGAGTTAGGACCATACTGGACAATAAAACTGTCTACCTCAGGAGGTACATCCAGCAGAAATTGTACGCTTTGGCCGGGGCAGTAGAGGGCGTAAGAATGGAATGACGGCATTATGAGACCCACAGAAGGTCGTCTATTACGAAATCGCTTAGCCAGTGTTGCGGAGTCGCCATTGGTAAAGTAGACAGTTAGAGAAAAAGTTGGGTCAAAAGGTGAAGAAAACATGTCCAGTCCAATTTTCCGCCTATTGAGAAGGCCATCCCAAGGAAAAGGTATAGGGTTATTGGGGTTGATAGTCGGATCCTGATCATCATATACTATCACACCGCTGAAGAATGGAGTTGCCTCCGGTCGAATGCGCCAGCTGGTAATCCCCCGTGCTCCCATGCCAGCGGTATCCACAACAATCCAGACGCGTGAGGAGCAGGTGAATTGACCTGATAAAGGATACTGTCCCGTACCAGTAGAGTCTAAATAGATACCCCAGGCTGACCAAGGTTGGCGACTCTGCGCCCACACCACTCCAGCAAGCAGGATAAGTCTAATGGGTATGCGCATAATGAAAGCACAGCAAAAACTATACCAAATATTTTTTTCTTATAACGCTGGGGTGAGCGCTTTTATCTCCTTCTCATGCGGGAGGTTCATGATTCCGCTCCACTGGTCGTGAGAGTGCTGGTAGTTAGGAAGTTGCACCTGCATGTAAGGAAAGGCCTCCCACGAATCTACTAAACCATTGGTGTCAAAAAGAGTGACACGCCACACAAACATCCCCGTCGGTAACGGAAGCATTCGGAAAGCATAAGAAATTTCATACAGGCCAGGGGATAAGGTTCTGATATTCGTATAGGAGCCCCATAAAATCTGCGAATCCATCGTGGTCAAAAGAATACCATGATGTACATGATGTAACATCTGATTGACCTCCAGCACAAAGACCACTTCAACGGGGTCAAAAGTGGAAAGCAAGTACGGCGAAGGAGAGCGCAGCTTCCACTCCCGAAAAAAGGCTTTTTGCCGAGTTCTTTTATAGTTTTGATGCTCTGGATTCTCCATGTTGCTTTTTTCATACGCAGCGACCACTTCCAAAGTTGGGCCTATCATCCGAACCTGCCCCTCTTCTAACCAAATAGCTCGGTTACACAGGCGGCGGATTTGACCCATCTGGTGACTGACAAAAAGAACAGTTCTACCGGACTTTTGGGAGACATTCTCCATCTTATTCAGGCATTTCTTCTGGAACTCTATATCACCTACGGCAAGAACTTCATCCACTACCAAGATTTCTGGCTCTAAATGAGCTGCTACGGAAAAAGCTAAGCGCATAGCCATTCCACTGGAGTAGTATTTGAGGGGAGTGTCTAAAAACTGCTCTACCCCTGCAAACTCTACGATTTCATCAAACTTTTTTCGTACCTCTTGACGAGACATGCCTAAGATCACCCCAGCAAAGTAGATATTCTCTCTCCCTGTAAGTTCAGGGTGAAATCCCGTGCCAACTTCCAGAAGGCTACCTACTCGTCCGTGAAGCTCAGCATATCCTTCTGTAGGCTCGGTGATACGAGAGAGGATTTTTAGCAAAGTGCTTTTCCCGGCACCATTTTTACCAATGATTCCAATCGCCTCACCTTCATTTATTTCAAAGCTTACATCCTTGAGTGCCCAAAAGGCTTCCCGGCGTTTTTGGCGAAAAACCTTCCATGGTTGAGTAATAAGCTTAGCCAGATAGTCTCGTGCGGCAAGGTAGGGTTCTTTCTGCCTGAGGGTGTATCTCTTCCCGAGCCGCTCTGCGCGTACCACCACCTTACTGCTCATATCCAATCAGCCAGGGTCCGCTCTATCTTACGGAAAAAAAACAATCCTCCTATGAATATGACTGCCAGCATAAGTAGAGACAGCCAAGGTATGATAGGCATCTCTCCTCTGCCAGCGATGCACCATCGGAAACCTTCCAAAACCAGCGTCATGGGATTGAGCGCATAAGCCCACCGCCAGTTCTCTGGTATGAGAGAAGAAGGATACACCACTGGTGAAGCGAACATCCATAGCTGGATAAAAAATGGAAGCACGTACCTCACATCTCTATACATCGCATTTAGCCCAGCAAGCCACAGCCCGACACTCAACACAGTAAAAGCAGTGATGAGGAAAAAGACCGGCGTCAGGAGAAAGGTCAGCTTTATTGGTATGCCGTAGATTGCTGCAAAAGCTACAAGTAAGGCGAGATTTATCAAAAAATCTACGCCTCCTACTAAGATAGGCGCAAGCGGCAGAATGAGACGGGGAAAATAGACTTTACTAATGATGGCTTTATACTCTATCAGAGAATTAGCAGAAGCACCTAGCGCCGATGCGAAGTAGTTCCAGAGGATAAATCCGCTTAGAGCAAAAACTGGGTACGGAAGGTCGCCAGAAGGAATTTTGGCTAAGCGCCCTAAAAAAAGCGTAAAAACCGCCACCATAAAAAGGGGCTGAATAACAACCCAGAGCACCCCTATCAGAGTTTGCTTATAGCGTATCTTTATGTCTCTCTGAACGAGCGAGAAAAGAACTTCCCTATACTGCCAGAGCTCTCTAAGACCTAAGTAAATGCTTGAGTTGGGACGGATAAGCACTGTAGGAGATTGTGCCATAAAAAAGCCTATCAGCCTTTGAGTGCCTCGGCACCCGCGACTATCTCTAAGAGTTCTTTGGTAATAGAGGCTTGACGAGCCTTGTTGTATTGGAGGCGGAGAGTGCGCAAGAGCTCATCAGCGTTATCTGTGGCTGCTTGCATTGCGACCATGCGAGCCGCATGTTCCGCTGTAACTGACTCCTGTACAGCTGAAAGCAAGCTTATCTCCACATATAGAGGGATATAACTTTCCAGAAGGTCCTCTAACGACGGCTCTAAAATCCATAGCCGCATATCTTGTTTATCCGGGATAGGGAGAGGTAGAATTTTCTCAAGGGTTGGAATAGAGCGCCCTATTCCGCCGAAGCGATTGTACACAACCACAACCTCACGAACAGAACCGGAAGCAAAACGAGCAAGAAGAATTTGGGCAATATCTCGGACGCTTTCGGGCTGAATCTCTTTTGCTCCAAAAAGGTCTTGATATTCCATTCTGTATGGTGAGCGGCGCAAAGCTTCATAGGCCTTTTTACCCAAAACAAGTAACTCTACACCTTTCGGGTCTGGGAGCTGAGATACAAGCCAGCGGACAAGCCCGCTATTGAAAGCGCCACATAATCCCCGACTGGAAGAAAGTACTACATACAAGGTCGTAGGGACATCTGGCGCTATTTGGTACGGATGGGGTTCTTCTAACTGAGAAAGAAGGATATGGAGAAGTTCTTGCCCATATTGGCGGTAAGGGCGCAGCTTCTGCAGACGGTCTTGAGCTTTTCGGAGCTTGACGGCGGCTATCATGCGCATAGCCCGGGTTGTCTGCTGAATGGAAATCACACTGCGAATACGCCCGCGCAGTTCTCGGAGCTTGCCTGAGGACATAGGTCAGAGTTTGATGCCCATGCCAGCTAAAACCTCCTTAGCGGCTTTTTCCAACTCAGCTTCCATCGCCTCATCCAGCTGCCCCTGCCGAATCTTGTCTAAGAGGGGGCGATGCGCTGCCTCTAAAAAGCGGATGTATTGAGCCTCAAACTCCCTCACCTTCTCCACGGGAAGTTTGTCCAAGAGTCCCCGAGTACCCGCAAAGATAGAAGCGACTTGGTGCTCTACCTTGACAGTCTGGTATTGAGGTTGCTTCAGGAGCTCTACGAGACGGCGCCCTCGCTCTATTTGACGAAGGGTAGCAGGGTCTAAATCTGACCCAAACTTGGCGAAGGCTTCCAGCTCCCGATATTGAGCCAGCTCTAGCTTGAGCCGACCAGCGACTCGTTTCATCGGCTTAATCTGGGCAGCCCCTCCGACCCGCGAAACAGAAATCCCTACGTTGATAGCAGGGCGAACCCCAGCATTGAAAAGATTAGGCTCCAGATAAATCTGACCATCGGTGATAGAGATGACATTTGTCGGAATGTAGGCAGCCACATCACCTGCTTGCGTCTCAATGATAGGAAGGGCAGTAAGCGAGCCGCCCCCTTTGACAATAGGCTTGAAGCTCTCGGGAAGGTTATTCATTTGACGGGCAACCTCATCAGAGTCAATAATCTTAGCTGCCCTTTCCAATAGTCGGGAATGTAGATAGAAAATATCCCCTGGATAAGCCTCTCGCCCCGGCGGACGACGCAAGAGGAGAGAGACTTCTCGGTATGCGGCAGCTTGTTTAGAGAGATCATCATATACTACAAGGGCGTGGCGACCGCTATCACGGAAATACTCCCCTATTGCCGCCCCTGCAAAAGGCGCCAGAAAGACCAGAGGTGCAGGGTCCGATGCCGAAGCGGCGACCACAATCGTATAATCCATCGCCCCGTATTTCTCCAACACAGAGACGGTTTGGGCGATGGTAGAAGCTTTCTGCCCACAAGCTACATAGATACAATAGACGGGGTCCCCTTTCTCGTAGTTTTCCCGCTGATTGATGATGGTATCCAGAGCTATGGCAGTTTTTCCAGTGGAGCGGTCTCCGATGATTAGCTCTCGCTGTCCGCGCCCAATCGGGATCATTGCATCTATCGCCTTAATCCCTGTCTGGAGGGGCTGATGGACAGGGCGCCGGAAAATGACCCCTGGCGCTTTTCGTTCATACGGGGATTCAAAGAAAGGTCCTTCTATGGGGCCCTTTCCATCCAGAGGCTCTCCTAAGGGATTGATGACGCGCCCCAGCATTTTTTCACTTACCAGAATAGAAGCTGTGCGGTGAAGGCGCTTGACTCTATCCCCCTCATGCACGGTGCTGGAGCTTCCCATAATCACTGCGCCAACATTATCCTCCTCTAAATTGAGGACAATCCCCTTGGTGCCGCTGGCAAACTCAATCATTTCTCCCGCCTCTACTTCCGTCAGGCCGTAGATGCGGGCGATACCATCTCCGACTTGAAGGACGACACCAGTCTCTTCTAACTCTTTTGCGGAAAGCTCCCCTGCAAGCTGCTGCTCTAAGAGAGCTGTAACCTCGTCAGGACGAAGGTCAGTTATAGTTTTCATATGGAGGAAGCTTGAAGTAGTTTCTTCTGGATTTCATGAAGGCGTCCTCGTACGCTTAAGTCTGCCGCCCGCGTACCTACCTCTACAATGAACCCTCCGATAAGTCCGCTCTCCGTTTCCTCTGAAAGAATTACAGAATCAGCAGAAAATATCTCTTTCAAGCGCTGAGACAGGCGATCCCGCACTTCTTGGGAAAGGGGTTGGGCGGTTCGTACAAAGGCTCGTATGCGCCGCTGATGAGCATCGTACAGTTCAATGAAAGCTTCACAAGTTTCATTGAGAAGGGCCTCCCGTCCCCGTCGCACGAGCAGCTGTAAAAAGGTCCATAAAAGAGGCGATAGCCTCTCTTGGAAAATAGGTCGGAGCCAACCTAACTTTTGCTGGCTGCGATGGATAGGACTCTCTAAAAGGTTGCGGAGAAGGCGAGACTCTCTATACAATGTCAGGAGCCCTTCTATTTCGGCATAGATTTTCTCTATCTCTCCTCTTTTTGAGGCTAATTCAAACAGGGCTTTGGCGTAACGCTGAGCGATAGTGCGCGGGCTCATCAGTTGAGACGGATTTCATTAGCAAGCTTCTCGGCGTAAGCTCGGGCGTTCTCTTCGTCTTTGAAATGCTCTTCTAAAATTCGTCGCGCGATTTGGAGGGAGAGCCGCACGGCATAAGCGCGCATCTCTGCTACCAGCCGGTCACGCTGCTGCTGAATCTGCTGCTGAGCTGCGGAAAGGATAGCTTGAGCCTGCTTTCGGGCTTCTGCCCGGGCGTTTTCAATCAGTTCATCTCGGAGCTTCTGAGCTTGAGCGAGGATGCGTTCCCGTTCCTGTGCTGCTTCCATTTGGAGTTTCTCCTGCTGGGCGCGGAGGCTCTCCATTTCAGCGCGAGCTTTTTCTGCTGCTGCCAGCGCCTCCGCTATGCGCTTCTCGCGCGCATCCAACGCCGCCAGCAGAGGCTTCCAGGCATATTTACTGAGTAGCCACAGGAAAAGAAAGAATATAACCGCACTCCAGAAAAATAGCCCAAACTGGGGTAAAACGAGTTCCATACGCCGCTGCAAACTTACACTAAACGAGCTATATCAAAGGCTTCTCGCAACCGTTTTTCCACATAGTCGGGGGTCAGAGCACGTATACAATCATGATGTCCTCTGGGACACGTAGAGTATCCGAGTTTGCTGCAAGGACGACAGGAGAGGTTTTTGACCTCTATGTTTGTGTGAGGTACTTTCCACGGCGTCATGCCAAACTCTGGCACTGTATTGCCCCATAGTACTGCTGTAGGGGTTCCCATAGCTGCGCCGAGATGAGCCGTTCCCGTGTCATGGGAGATGAGAAGTCGGGCTAAACGAATAGCGGCTGCGGTCTCTAAAAGAGAAAATCGTCCTGCGCCTACCACCACTGGAACAGAAAGCATTCGGGCTAAACTTTCCGCCTCCCTTGCTTCGGATTCGCCGCCTAAGAGAATCACGGGGAGCTTTAGCCGATTGAGAAGAACTTCGTAGTACTCTATAAGCCAGCGTTTGGTTTTGTAAGTACCTCCTAATCCCACTGCTACCCTCGGCACCTCTCCCAGAGAGGACAAAAGGAGAGAATGAATTTTTTCCTCTACCGCTTCTGGAACATAAACCTCCAATGGGCCAAGCTCATCTGGGGAAATATCCCATTTGCGCAGAGCCCTTCCATACCGCTCCACCACATGGCGTAAAAGAAAAGGTTTTTTGAATCTGACCATGAGCCATTTACGAAAATTCTCTTTGGGAAAGGAAGAAAAAGCACGATATTGCAGCTGCCACCGAAGCGGAAAGGTGCGCAAATTTTTCTGAAGGTCTATGACTCCTTCCCAGAAGAGGTCTCGGAGGGAATTAGCGGGCGGCCATTCATGCACAGCTGTCAGCTGCGGATGATGCTGCAAAAGGGGCTTATACTGCCTGCGAGTCAGAAAATGAATTTCCGCTTCGGGAAATCTCCGATGAAGAGCCCGAATTAATGGAGTAGTTAAGACAACATCACCCATGCTGCTGAGGCGAACTAATAGAAATCGCATCGCAAAAAGATAGGATGTATATTTGCGCCGATGATGTTTATACTGCCCCCTGCGAAGGTATGGAGAATAGTTTTCTCTCTGCTGGTGATTAATTTCGCACTTGGACAGCGCTCTCCTCGTTCTGTAGAGCGTCTCTACTATGAAGGTCAGTATGAAGCGCTCGCCCACGACCATCTGAACCCCGATAATACCTCCCCTTCGGTGCTCCTTATGTATGCCAGCAGTTACTATCATCTGGGAGAGAGTGACAAAGCCTTTGAGCTATATCAGAAGGCTTTTAGCCGAATGAAGCTCTCAGAGGCTCATCATCCTTTCCTCACAGAGTACGGAAGGCTAAATTTAGAACGGGAAAATGCCGCCCTGGCTGCAGAATGCTTCAATACAGCCCTTGCTCAAGTAAAGTATCCGGATTCTTTAGCTCTCCTGAGCCTTTATATTGCTTATGCAAAGCAGCTCAAAGACGCTAAGGACCCCAAGCCAGAGGGCTTTCGGTGGGTTGTGTATAACTTGGGAGATATTAACACTCCTGAAAGTGAGTACTCCCTATTTATCCACCGAGGACGAATGTATTTCATCACTCGCCGAGACCCCCAGCGGGGAAAGGACCCTGCCGACCTCCTTCCGCATGAAGCGTTGTATTGGAGAAAATCCCCCGCTGAGGAGCCCAAGCCTATTGGGTTTTTCTCAAAAAAGCATGAGGGAATAGCAGGATTCATCAAGGATACAATGATCGTCTATCGGTCTGCGAGGCGCCGAGGGGACTTCTATATCTCTTACCCAGAGGGAGAGGGGTGGAGCCAGCCAAAATACTGGAAAGCCTTCCCCAACTCCAGAAAAGGCAGTGAAGACGCTCTCTGCGAAGACCCCAAAACGGGAGAGATTATTTTTAGCTCTGACCGAAAGGGCACCAAAGGCGGCAAAGACCTGTGGAAAACTCGTCGCCTGCCTGATGGAAAGTTCTCCAAGCCCGAAAATCTCTCCTCCCTAAACTCCCAGTACAACGAAGATGCCCCCTTTATCGTAGGAGATACTTTATTTTTTGCTCATGATGGTCCGATGTCGGTGGGGGGATATGATATATTCTATAGCATTCGGCAAGCGGACGGGAAGTGGGGGCCTCCGCAGCGCCTCCCTCGCCCCTTCAATACACCTGCTCATGATATCTACCTCTTTTTGACCAGACCTGACTCTATCTATCTTTCTTCCAATCGCATGGGCGGAAAGGGTAAAATGGACCTCTACCTCATCGTGAAGGAGCCTCTCCCTCCTGCACCGCAGCCGACTGCACCTCGGATATATACTTTCGCAGGGAAAGCATACGACGTGCGTACAGGTCAGCCCGTACCGGTATCCATCGTTCTGCAGCCTCAGTCCTCTTACTCTGCGCTTTCATTCAAGACGCAGGAGAATGGCACCTTCTCTCAACTCAAGCCTTCGGCAGGAGAGTATCTGCTTTTCGCTTATGCTGAAGGCTATGCTCAGTATGTACAACCTATAAGCTTTCCCGATACGGGCGATGTTGTTCAAGACATCCCCATGATTTCTGCAGAAGAGCTCAAGCGCATACGGCTGCCGCGAGTGCACTTCAACTTTGACAAATATGACCTGCGCGCCGAAGCGCCTCCTTCCATAGACAGCGTCCTCAGACTCCTTCAAGCCTACCCCACTCTCATAATAGAAGTTGGGGGGCATACTGATAGCATAGGTACCCGAGAATACAATCAAGGGCTCTCAGAGCGCCGAGCTAACACCGTGTACAAGTACCTCATAGAACGCGGGGTTCCCTCCTATCGTCTCACGAAGAAAGGATATAGTGAAGACAAACCGATGGTGCCCAATAGTACGCCTTACAACCGATTCCTGAATAGGCGGGTGGAATTCACACCCCTTGTGGGGCGACCGAAAGAGTTAGATTGAGGGCATACAGTGTGGCGTGGGCGGCAGCGCCTGTGGCGCTGCCGCCCACATCGCATCTTTCTCCGATCACCAGCAGCTTTCTACCCAGTTACCGCTGAGGAATAGTCCTACTCCATACTTTCTCTCCCTCCACAGCTATGACGACATACGGCTGGTCTTCCAGAAGAAGGCTTTTGACCTCTGCTCCATTTTCAGCCTTCTGGTACAGGAGAGGTAGACCTTTCTGCCCTGCAATCAGCACCTCATATAGGGAAGCATCTCTCAGCTTCACCCTCATCTTTCTGCGCATAGGGTCATAATTCACCGTTAGGCGATCCTCTTCTAAGGGCAAGGCTAACTCCATCTTCGGTATGTCTTCCGCATACGCCGCTAAGCCCAGGTCAAATTCATCGCCACGAACACCTTCGCTTTCTGTGAGAGCATACAAGCGGACATCTCCCTTTAGTTTTTCCGTCCCCACCAGCATCAGAACGGCACAGGTTCTGAAATCAGGGCAAGTAGTTTTGAAGAAAGTTGTTTCGTCTTTCATACACCCAACTGCATAAGAGGATGAGTGTTGAGCTTTTAGTACATGTCCCAGCGAGGTGAGCCCCAGACAAACTGCAATGGTATTCAGCGGACCTCTTGCTTCATAATGCCTTTTAGAGGCAAAAGTTCTCAGACTTTTCATATCGTAAGGGGGAGGAAGTCGCACCCTCTTATTCTCCCAGCGTAGCTGGGAAGAAGCGTGTCTGCCCCTCGGCTAGTGAAGATATAAAAAATTCCGAGCCCTTTTGTAATAGATTCATGCATCCGAGCTGTCAAGTCACCGAAAATGTTTTTCTACCTCAGAGGCAGAGGGTCGGGAAGGGTTAGCTTTTCTATAAGGTCTAACAGGAGCTGCCTTTCAGTTTGACGGGAAGGGAAGACTCCCTTTTGCCGAGCTTCTGCTTCCCGCAAGATACGCAATGCCCTGTGGCAGTGCGCAAGTGAGAAGCGTCCCAAGGCCCGTTCATACACCCTGCTTTGAAAGGAAAACCGAAGCCCCAATTTATCTTGGATGGCTTTGCTATTAGCGGGGGTGCGTGAGAGATGAAGGCGGGCAAGGTTCTGATAGAAGCTGCGCAGGTGCCAGCTTATTTGAGCCAGCGGGTAATTGCGAGTATCTTCTGCGAAGGCTGCACCTATCTGCAAAGCTTCTTGTACCTTGCCCTCAGCTATAGCGTCTATGAGCTTATAGGGGGTGTATTGGGGATGGAGTCCGAGGGCCTGGGCAATCTCCTCTGGGAGGAGAGGTTTGTCTCGCCCTTGGGTCCTGTAAAGAGATAGGGCCTCAAGTGCTTGATGAATGCTTCCCAGCTCCACGCCGAGAAGCTCTACTAAGAGGGCCGCTGACTCTGGAAGGAGACGAAGTCCTAAGCTCTCAGCCCGAGACAGAACCCAATCCGTGGCTTCTTTAGGACGCAAGGAAGTAAAGCTTTCGTAGGTAATCCCCTGCCCTTCTGGCAACTTGGGTTTCTCCGTCTGAGCAAAGTCTAAGATTAGGCGCGTCGTAGGTGCTGGATTTCGGAAATACTTCTCCAACAGGCGGAGCTCACTTTTGGTCAAGGTTTCTGCCTCTGCTACGACGACTACTTTGTACGGGGCAAGGAAGGGCGGCTCGTAAAGCTGAGGGAAGGTCTCTTCACTAAAGCCTTTTCCTCGCCAAATAGTCAAAGCAAAATCTACTGGCAGCTCCTGAAGCAGCTCGGCAGTCAGCGTTTTGCGCCGCTCACTGCGCCGAAAATCATCTTCTCCATACAAAACCCAAATCATATCGCAGGTTGAGGGAAAGAGAGCTTTTCTGCCAGCCCTTCTAACACTGTAAGGAGCTGCTTGGGGGAAGTAATCCCGCCTACCTCTAAGAGGAGCTTTCCTTCTGTGGGCACAAATTGAAACGGCAGGCGAGGCCGAAGCGTATCCATGTACTCTACGATAGCGGGAAGAGAGACTTCCGGCTTAAGGGGAAGGCGAGCTTTCTGATGGCGCACTTGGATATAAGGCATCTCTAAAGCATCTCCCATCCAGCGCAGCCGCATCACATCTGCCAGAATGAGCACCTCGGGTGGAAGCGGCCCAAATCGGTCCAAAAGTTCTCTCAGAACTGCTTGTAAGCCCTCTTCATTTGCAGCATTACTTAGTTTGTGATAGACTTCTAACCGAGTCGCTGGATAGGGAATCCACTGCTCAGGAATGCGCACCTCCCAATCGCAGTCTATAGTACAGCGGGGCTGTTTAGTTTGGGGCTTGAGGAGAGGCTCTAACCCCTCTTCTTCTTGAATCTGGGCGATAGCTTCCTCCAAATACTGCTGGAAGAGGTCATATCCGATTTCAGCGATGAATCCGCTCTGCTCATGCCCGAAGAGTTCTCCAGCGCCGCGCAGTTCCAAATCTCGCATAGCAATCTGAAACCCACTACCTAAATCGCTAAACTCCTCCAGAGCCTCCAGCCGGCGCAGAGCATCAGGGGTCAAAAAGTGTAGTCCTGGCACGAGAAAGTAGCAATACGCTTGGCGCCCTCCCCGCCCTACGCGTCCGCGCAGCTGATGCAGATCACTCAGACCGAAGCGATGCGCATGATGCACAATGATGGTATTCACATTTGGAATGTCCAGTCCAGACTCTACGAGGTTGGTCGTAACCAGCACATCTATCTCCTGGTAGACAAAAGCTAAGAGAATGTTTTCTACCTGCCGTGCAGGCATCTGTGCATGGACGAAGGCTATTTCTGCTTCGGGAAGCAGCTGTTTGAGCTTTTGGGTGATGGCGGGGAGGTCTTTGATTTGATTATGGACGAAAAAAGCTTGTCCTTGACGACTCAGCTCATACGCCAGGGCTTCCCTCACCAGCTCCCAAGAAAAAGGGCGGACCTTCGTCTCCACGGGTAGGCGGTTCTTCGGAGGCGTGGTAATCAAAGAGATAGACCGAATTCCATGAAGCGCCATCTGAAGGGTGCGAGGAATAGGCGTTGCACTCATTGAAAGAGTATCCACGGTCGGATATTTTTCCCGAAGTTTTTCCTTGGCTACGACGCCAAACTTGTGCTCTTCGTCTATTATTAGCAGTCCTAAGTCCCGAAACTTTACATCCTCTGAAAGGAGGCGATGCGTACCGATGATGATATCTATTTCCCCTGCGGCGAGCTTTTGTAGGATAGCTTTTTGCTCTTTCGGAGACTGAAGGCGACTCAGAGCCGCTATTCGCACTGGAAAGCCGTCTAAGCGTGCTTCCATCGTGCGCAGATGCTGCATGACGAGGACGGTAGTGGGCGCCAAAAAAGCCACCTGCTTGCCATCCTGCACCGCTTTGAAGGCTGCCCGAATAGCTACCTCGGTTTTTCCAAATCCTACATCTCCACATAAGAGCCTGTCCATGGGATGGGGGCTCTCCATGTCCTGTTTGATTTCGCTCAAGGCCTGAAGCTGATCCGGCGTCTCTTCATAAGGAAAACGAGATTCCATCTCTAACTGCTGGAGAGTATCGGGACTGAAGCTATACCCCGGCAGCATACGGCGCTTAGCATACAAGCGTACGAGGTCTATGGCCATTTCGCGGAGGCGGCGACGCACGCGCTCATTTGTGCGCTGCCAGTCTGTGCTGCCCAGACGACTCAGCTTGGGCTCACCTTCACCCAGCGCCCGATACCGTCCAATCTCCCCTATCTGAGTGATAGGCACATAAATGACCGCATCGTCTGCGAAAATAAGCCGCACACCCTCTTGAGGGGGCTCTGACTTTGGGATAGTTACCAATCCCCCGAAGCGAGCTATACCATACTGCTTATGAACGACATAATCCCCCGGCCTTAGCTCATACAGCTCTCGCAGAGCTAATTTCTCACTGCGTTTGAAGCTGCGATGTATCGTGGGTGCATAAAAGCGCTTGAATATCTGGTGGTCTGTGTAAAAAGCGAGGTGATTTTGGGGATCATAGAAACCCTCGGACAGACTTCCAATGTGATATTCTACAGGATAGGGAAGTTCGGCAGGGGCTAAAAGCCGTTCTAACCGCAAACGCTGCTTATCGTTCTCTACATACAAATGAAGTGCAAAGAGGGGAAGGCTGCGCAAATGCTCATGAAGAAGAGCGAGATTGTGAGGAAAGCTCGGCTGGGGATGAGTAAGATGAGAAAAAGTAGTTCGGGGAGGGAGGGCCGGCTCATGCCCTAGTTCTACACTTTTTTCTGCCAAGGAGAGGAAGACCTGTTCGGCTATTTCGTCACCCAGACGGCGCAGCTGAGCGAGCGCCCCTTGCCCTTCTATGAAGGCTACTTCTGCGTCAGGAGGGATGAAATCTGCGACCGTAGCCGAAGGTGCCTCCTGAATAGCAGAGGGCAGAGGCAAAAGGTAGGCTTCTTGGAGCTGCCCTTCAGAGATTTGGCTCTCTGGCTGGAAAAAGGAAATATGCTTCAAAAGACTGCCCTCAAAGCGTAGCCGAAGTGGATACGGATGAGCAAAACTAAACACATCCACCACTGCCCCTCGCCAGGCATACTCGCCTGGCATATTCACTGCATCGGTCTCTGTGAAGTCGTACGAACTTAGAAGCTCTATCAAAAAGTCTCTATCTACCTCTTCGCCTGCTCGCAGGAGGAAAAGATGATTGCGCCAGCGTTCTGGGGAGGGTATCCTCTCTGTCAGGAGAGCTGCAGGTAGGATGACACAGGCTTTCTCCCCTGCCAAGAGCCGAGTCAGATAGTAGCTTCGTTCCAAAAGGTGTGCCGAGAGTACGGCAGGTGGAGCTTCTTTGACATAAGGGAAGAGAAAAATCGGGGCACTTTCCTCCAAAAAGAGTCTCAAGTCAGAAGCCACTATTTGAGCAGCTTCATTGTGGGGCGTAAAAATGAAGATAGAGCTGCCTTTCTGCTTAAAGGTGTGGGCTATCCACAGAGCTGCCGCTGCACCACGCAGCCCCTGAATATGAGCGGGTTTATCTGAGTTTCCTACTTCAGGTAGGTGTAGGAGCATCATCGGGTTGCTAAGGTAGGAGTTCTTTGAGGGCTTCGTCTATGGTAGGGTAAATGAAAGTAAATCCCTCTGCTAATAACCGCTGCGGGAGGACATACGCTCCTCGGATGAGGGTCAAAGCTAATTCCCCCAGAAGGACTTTCATAAGAGATTCTGGCAGGGGAAGTAGAAGAAACCCACCTCTGCAGCGCAGGATAGCTTTACTCAGTTCCTTTGCACTGAGCGGATGCGGAGCAGTAAGGTTGTAGATACCAGCCTTATCTGACTGCTCTAATGCCCACATAAATGCTCGCACTACATCGGCTATATGTACCCAGGAAAATCCTTGATGACCCGGAGCAAAGTAAGTTCCTATGCCGAGCCGAAAAGCTCGGCGAAGTTGTACCCATGCGCCTCCTTCTTGCGATAAGACTACTCCTAAGCGAAAAATAACGGGAGGTTGTGGGGCTTGCTGCGCAGCTGCTTCCCATGCCTGAGCCAGACCCGCCAAAAAATCCCTACCTGGGGGGCTGCTCTCTGTAAGCCGCTCTTGGGAAAGCGTAGCTCCGTAGTATCCCACGGCAGAAGCAGACAAAAGGCGCGCTTGGGGAGCATTTTTTCGCAGCCATTGAGCTAAATTGCGAGTAGGCTCTACACGACTTTCCCAGAGTTCTCGCTTGTAGCTCTCGGTCCAGCGCTGTCCTGCAATACTCGCCCCTACGAGGTTTATGGCAGCGACGATTCCCTCTCCACTAAGGGTAGGCGGAATGTCCCGTCCGTTCCATAAGATGGCATCGGGTAAGTGGGACTTCTGGCGAGTAAGGACAAGGGGCTGGTAGCCAGCTTTTTTGAGTGCAGGCAAGAGAGCCTTGCCAATAAGGCCGGTGCCGCCTGTCAGGAGGATTTTCCGCACGATGGTCTAAACAAAAGTAGTTTTTAGTTGTGAGCGGTGCGGCGGCAG
>JANXDD010000044.1 GCA_025059915.1 Bacteroidia bacterium
AGTACCCTTTTAGAATTCCTGCTCCCGCTTTTTTACTCCCCGAAGCGGTAAGGGGCAGTGCAGCAGCTTTACTTCCATGGAAGCTTAGCGCCAGGAAGCCACGCTCTGAGGAAACCCAGTCCATCCGGTTTGTACTTATATACTACTTCATAGCCTAAGCTTTGAAGTTTTCTCGCTATGGGGTCTGCTTTTTGGTGGAATTCCATCACCCACACTTTGATTCGCTGTAGGATTTCATCAGGGGTGCTTTCTAATATAACGTACTCACATCCTTCGCAATCTACTTTTGCTACATCAATGTGCGCCCAGCCGAGCTCTTCTATTATGCTTTGGAGGGTGCGTGCGGGCACTTGGAGGGAGTATAGAGGTACAGTCAGGCCCTTGATATCAAAGTGTCCCTTTACATGACCTATGGAAGACTCGCCTGGTACGGCTGTAAACTCTACAGTCCCATACTGGGCGCCAACGGCTACGGGGAAAAGGCGAAGCCTGTCTTCTACGCCAGCCAGTTTTGCGTTTTCCTTTATGCGTTCCACCGCTGGGGGGTATGGTTCTATACATGCCACTTCGTAAGCCCCACGAGCGAGGAAGAAAATCGCCGTCTCTCCATAGTACCCGCCAATATCCAATACCCTCATTCCCTCATAGGTACTTCCATAAGGCTGCTTCACAACTGCCTCATATAATGCAGGAATGCTGTGTCCATCTGTAGTATATGTGGCAAAAAGCATCTCTGGGCCGATAGCCCATAGTATTCGCTGCTGATTTACATCCACCTCTTTCAGTGGAATCTTACCCCATAACTCTAAGAGGGCAGTTAGGTTGGAGGGGGCAATTTCTATTTCCAAAACTCGGGGGTATTTGAGCTTATGCCTTTCCTGTCCTCTAAGTACCTGCCAGAGGCTTGCACGCCAGTCAAAGAGAATCTCGCGAGCTTGCTTTCTATGTTTGAAGATTGCATTAGCTCGTAGAAAGCGGTTGAGAAGCCCCTTCTCCCCGGTGTGTTTGAGAATTCCATGCCTCTGGAGGAAGTAGATGAGACGCATGGGCAGGGAGGTTCTAACTCGCATTTAGACAAAGTTATTAGCGTATGCAGGTAAGATTTTTTACCTTTGCCACATGCCCTACTATACGCGCTTAGGTCAAGTGCCGCATAAGCGGCACACGCAGTTCCGCAATAATGGAAAGCTATTTGCCGAGGAGCTTATCAGTACAGAAGGCTTTTCGGACATTTATAGCCTTGTTTATCATGTGCATCCGCCTACGATGGTTCGGGCAGTGGAGGAGCGTACCATAGATCTGCGTCCTCGCCCTGCCATAGAAAATAACATGCGTCATCGCGCCTTTCGGGGCTTTCAGATTCCACCCAAGGCGGACTACATAGAGAGCCGAACTGTCGTGCTATTTAACGAGGATGTACATATTTCTCTGGCAGCTCCGACGCAGGGCTTCTCTGACTATTTTTATAAAAACGCCTCGGCGGATGAACTTATTTTCGTGCATGAAGGGTCAGGAGAGCTGCGGACTGGGTATGGGAAGGTGCGGTTCCAGCCAGGAGATTACCTACACATTCCTCGTGGAACGATTTATCAGCTACACTTTGATACCTCACAAAATCGCCTCTTTATCATAGAGTCTTACTGTGGGGCTATTCGTTTTCCTAAGCGTTACATGAACGAGTATGGACAGCTGATGGAACATTCGCCTTTCTGTGAGCGGGATATTCGTCCCCCTACGGACCTAGAGACTCATTATGAGACAGGGGAGTTTGTGGTCAAAATCAAAAAGCGGGGCGAGCTTTTCACTTATATCCTTGAGACGCATCCCTTTGACTTTGTAGGATGGGATGGGTATTTGTACCCGTATGCATTTTCTATCTATGATTTTGAGCCGATTACGGGGCGGGTGCATTTGCCTCCTCCTGTGCATCAGACTTATGAAGCACGGCAGTTTGTAGTCTGTTCCTTCGTGCCTCGGCTGTATGATTATCATCCTTTGGCTATTCCAGCGCCTTACAATCATAGCAATGTAGATTCTGATGAAGTGCTGTATTATGTAGAAGGGGAATTTATGAGTCGTAAGCATGTGGAGCGGGGGATGATTACGCTTCATCCGATGGGGATTCCGCATGGGCCTCATCCGGGCGCCGTGGAGAGAAGCATCGGAGCTAAGGAAACTAAGGAACTTGCTGTCATGGTAGATACTTTTCGCCCTCTCATGCTTACAGCGGAGGCGCTGGCTATTGAAATCTCAGACTATTATCTGAGCTGGTTACCTGAAACCCAAAAACAAAGTAGCATATGAGCGTAACTACTGAAGTACTTTCCACACCTACGGAGACGAAGGACTTTTTGCCTATACTGGGGACAGACTATATTGAGTTTTATGTAGGGAATGCGAAACAAGCTGCATACTATTATCAGCATGCATTTGGGTTTCAGCCTGTGGCTTATCGGGGGCTGGAAACGGGATATCGGGAGGCGGCCAGCTACGTCCTTCGTCAAGGAAAAGTTACCTTAGTCCTAACTACTCCCTATCATCCTGGCAACTTTATCGCTGATCACATTTATCGGCATGGAGATGGGGTTCGGGTTTTAGCTCTTCTGGTTGAAGATGCCACGAAGGCTTATGAAGAGACCACGAAGCGGGGAGGCAAGCCCTTTATGCCGCCTACTCGGCTTTCTGATGCCGATGGTGAGGTAGTTCTCTCCGGCATCCATACCTACGGTGATACGGTACATGTATTTGTGGAGCGTAAGAACTATCGGGGGGCTTTTATGCCTGGCTTTGAACCTTGGGCTGGCTTTGGAAAGAGTGAGCCGGTGGGCTTCAAGTATGTGGACCACTGCGTGGGCAATGTCTATCTCGGAGAAATGAACCAGTTTGTGGCATTTTATCGGGATGTGATGGGCTTCACGCAGCTGATATCTTTTGATGATAAGGATATTTCCACGGAGTATTCTGCTCTGATGAGCAAGGTTATGGCTAACGGTAATGGCTACATTAAGTTTCCTATCAATGAGCCAGCCAAGGGGCGCCGCAAATCGCAGATTGAAGAATACCTGGAATTTTACCATGGGCAGGGGGTTCAGCATATTGCTTTGAGCACGGATGATATTATTTCCACGGTGCGGGAGCTGCGGCGGCGTGGGGTGGAGTTTTTAGAAACCCCTAAGGCTTACTACGAGACGCTGCTGGACCGGGTAGGCTCCATAGATGAGCCTGTGGATGTTCTGGCTGAATTGGGGATTCTGGTAGATAGAGATGACGAGGGGTATCTTTTGCAGATTTTCACTAAGCCTGTGCAGGATCGTCCGACCTTATTCTACGAGATTATTCAGCGGAAAGGGGCCAAGTCCTTTGGTAAAGGGAATTTCAAAGCCCTTTTTGAAGCGATAGAACGCGAGCAGGCGCGGCGCGGAAACTTGTGAAGGAATTCTCACTCGTGCGCCTTTTTCACCAACTTAGGTGGCGCACGAAGGTAGCTTTGCGCAGCCTTTTGGCTGTAGGAGAGGGCGTTATTCGCTTTACTCCTTCCCCTCCTAAGCCCATGGAGGGGAAGGGATTTGCTTTTATCCGCTTGGATGGAATAGGCGACTTTTGGCTATGGCTTCCTTTTGCAGCTGCACTCAAAGAGGCCTATCCAGAAAAGCCCTTTTATTTAATAGCAAATGCCCTATGGGCAGATTTGGCTACTGCTACAGGGCTATTTGAGAAAGTCATCCCTCTGAATCCCACTCTGATTCGTCGCTCTCTTAGTTATAGGTGGAGGGTGATAAAGGAGCTGCGGGGGGAGCTGCCGCCCTCTGAGGTCCTTTGGCAGGTAACTTTTTCTCGGCGGATCGTCGTAGAAGATTGGCTAGCATGGGGGCTTCCCGCTACTAAACGCATAGCCTGGCACAGAGATCCTTACACTGCTGAGCCGTCCTTTCTGAGCCGCTGGGTGGAAAATCGCCTATATGATGAGCTAAGAGCTGATGCTTTACCGCCTCGCGTGCACGAATGGAATCGTTATTCGGCATGGCTCAAAAGTCTTGGGGCCCCAGAGCTTAGATGGACCATATATGAGAAAGTAAGCGATTGTTTTTTTGCCCCCTCTCCCAAGTCTTATGCAGTGGTCTTATTAGGTGCGGGCAGTTCCGCTCGTCTGCCGGTAGCTCAAATGTGGGAGGAAATTATTTCTACCCTTCGGCAGAAGGCGGGTTTATCTATCCACCTGGTGGGTACGCTTTCTGACCGGAAAACCGCTTCTACTCTTTTGCGGGAGGGGGTGGAAGACTGGACGGGGCGGCTTTCTCTTGTAGAAGCGGTACGCCATGTGCGAAACGCCTCACTTGTAGTAGCGCCAGAGACCGGCCTCGGGCACATTGCAGCGACCTTAGGGGTTCCGACGATTATGATTGTCGGAGGAGGGCATTGGGGACGGTTTATTCCTTACCCATCAGATGCTCCGCCTTTTCCTCTCAAAGTTGTAACGCACTTCATGTCCTGTTTCGGCTGTGGATGGATGTGCCGCTACCAGCTTAGTCAGAGCCTGCCTTATCCCTGTATTAATCGCGTTTCTCCACGAGAGGTGCACCGATGGTTGATAGAGTGGGCGATCTCGCTTTCAGAGGGCAAAGCTCCTACACAGGTTGGGGGTCTATCCGAAAAAGATAGCGTTGAATCGTCCTATACTCCGCTCCAGAAGGGCGCAGAATAGATTCACATAGGTGAGCTGTGGTAAAGGAAAAGAGGGGACGCTCTGAAATAGGAGGGCTCTGCCACTGAAGAAGCCGCCGAGAACGAGCAATAGTAATGTGAGGACGAAAAGGAGCTCTAAACTCAAGATTCAATGCCTTATGAATTAGCTTGACCAGCGATTCTAAAGTTGGCGCAGGCTCCAGATGAACCCATAATGCGTATCTTACCCACCCGATATAGAGGGGGCGTAGGCTCTGGGCTGGATGCCCTTGAAGGATGGGCTCTAATCGCCGGTGAATTTCAGGTACAAGAGCTTCTTCTTGCTCCCCCAAAAATGCCAATGTTAGATGCCAATGGTAAGGATTTGTCCAGTATGCCCCCGCCGGCAATATCGGCGGGCGATATTGCATAATCCACCCTACGGCTTCGGGTGGAATAGGAAGTGCTACGAAAAGACGCATGAGCTCTTTACTCTAAGTATTGGTGTGTAACTCCCTTCCGCTGCCCCAAAGATAAAAACTTCTTTCCGACTGCAGATTTTTCATGGTACATTTGTTGGTGAGATATGCGATGGATAGTTCTGGGGGTGGCGTATGTATATGCCCAAGGGGGAGTAGCCATTGGGCAGTGGGGGATTTATGCTTATCATGGGTACATTCAAAAGATAGGGTATGTGGCGCCGTACTTTTGGTTTCTGAGTGGCGAGGGTGTATGCCTGATGGATGGGGAGAGTGGGGAGTATCGGGAGCTTTCTCAGGTCCGAGGTCTTCTTTACAATCGTCCTACGGCTTTGTACAGCGATCCATACGCCGGGCAGATATTTTTAGGCTATGCGGATGGGCATATACAGTACGGCTCATCCCCGGAATTTCTTGAGGTTATAAGGGATATTGCTGCAAATCCATTCTATACCTCACGAGCTATACGGGACTTTTGTGCTCGGGGGGATACTTTGGTCGTAGCGACTGATTTTGGATTAGTGATTTGGCATAAGAGGTTTCGGCGCGCGCTGGCGACAATAGCTCAATTTCCAGGAAAGCCCTTCGCCCAGCCTGTGAAAGCGGTTTGGTGGGCAGCTGGACATTTGTGGGCATTTTTGGAGGAAGGGCTTTATGCTCTTGCAGAGGGACAACCATGGACAGGTCCCTGGCAGCGCGTAAGTAGAACTGGTACCGTAGATAGTGTGCGCTTTTTTCAGGGGTGGGCAGAGCTCCCAGAAGGGCTTATTGTAGCTTCGCGGGAGCGGCTATTTCGGTGGGCTGACACGGGATGGGCAGCTTATACCTTGCCAGGTCCCTTGGGCAATAAACGGGTGTTTAGCATTTGTGGGGAAGGGGGGGGATGGGCAGTCGCTGTAGATACGACAGAGGTGTTTTTCTTTGGCTCAAATGGAGCGGTTCGGAAAATATGGAATGCCAAACCGCATATTTTGTGGATGACCCCTACCGCTTCCCATGTAGCTATGGGCACCTCATGGATAGGAGGATTTGCCCTTTCACCCAAGCTTAGCCTTAGTACAGATGCTTTTCAGCGTCTGCGAAGTGGAAGCGTTACAGAAGTTTTACCCACGCCAGAAGGTATTTTCTTTCTCCATGATGGGGCAGGATTTTGGGGATACGGTTGGGGAGAAGTGATTACTTTCTATCCCTATGGCGCACAGAAAGGCGCTGCTTTCAAGCTTACAGAGCTTGTCGGGCAAAACCCGGGGGGACTCACAGAAGCAGCATGGGACGGGCAGCAAGCCTGGATTCTTAATAACTCTTTTATCCTATGCCTATCGCCAACGGCGGGAAGCACCCAAGTTTTCACTTCCGCCAATGCACCTTTTGATGGGCTTTTCCCAGATGCCAATGGTCTTCCTACCGTCATGCGCTTCACAAGCATCGCCATAGATAGGAGGGGTACAGTGTGGGTGGGGAAAAAATTTGGTAATCAGAACTTGCTGTGGTATGTGCCGAGCTTGAGGCGATGGTATAGCATGTCTCGTTCAGAAGGGGTGCTCTCTATCAAAGAGGACACACGCGGATACAAGTGGGTTCTGTTAGAAGGAGGGAAGATATTAGTGATTGACGATAGGGGTAAGCCCGAAGAGCCGATGAACATGCGCACAGTCCTTTTAGAGGCTAATACCTCTTTGCCTGGGCTGCCCAGTGCTGTAATACGAGCTTTAGCCCCAGATCGTGGCGGTTTTGTATGGCTGGGTACGGATAAAGGTGTAGCTGTATTAGCAGGAGACCCCTTTGTAGGGAATCTCTCGGTTTCCTTGCCTGTGATAGAAAATAGGTACCTTCTGGAGGAGGAAAGCATTACAGACATTGCGGTAGATGGGCAAAATCGGAAATGGGTGGGCACTACCAGTAGCGGGGTGTATGTGCTGAGCTCAGACGGGAGCCGACAGCTGGCTTCTTATGATAGCCGAAATAGTCCTTTGCCCAGTAACCTGATCTATAGGATTCGCCTGTGGGACCTTACAGGAGAGGTCTTTATAATCACTTCTGATGGGGTGGTAAGCTATAGAGATTTTGCGACGGCTCCGTCAGAAGTGCTGGATACCGTGTATATCTTTCCTAACCCAGTCTCCAGGAGCTTTGAAGGGTGGGTGGGGATACGAGGGCTTTCAGAAGGGGCGACGGTGCGAATATTTACGCCTGATGGGCAGTTAGTGCGCTACCTCCGAGCTTTTGGAGGGCAGGCGGTGTGGGACCTGCGCACAGTGCAGGGGGAAAAGGTTTCGCCTGGTGTTTATCTCATTGGTGCTTTGGATAGTGAGGGGAGGCGAAGCGCAATAGGGAAAATTGTTGTTACAGATTAGTGCAGCTCCGCTTTTGTCTCGTTTCTGGCTTTTCTCCTCAAAGCTGGCGCAGGCGCATCCGCTCTGTCCCAGGGGCAGCCATATTTGGGTTCGTCGGAGACAATGCTTCCGAAGCTTCCAAACGCTTCAGTGGGCTACTTTCTGAAGCTGGCATGAGCAATCGGTGGCTTTCTTTACGAAGGCGCCCTTACCTCATAGAACATACCTTTCGGGAAAGCAACTGGCACGATACTCCTTTGTATGCCCTTCAGCGTGAGGTGCCTCTGCTGGTTTTAGATGCAGAGCCGACTCAGCTGCGCCACTTGTGGAATTATCTATATGTTCATGGGCTGACCGAAAGGCTATATTTTTTCCCTTCTCATCCTATTCCTGCGCCTCTTCAGGCAGAGCAGCTGCAAGATTTGAAAGCATGGGCTGAGGCAGATCAAAACTTAGAAGAAGACTTAGAGCTTGCAGCCGAATGGCTTCCATGTACAATCATTCCGACTTTGGTATGAGTGTGGAGGTCAAGACTAAAGCCCTCATTTTGCGGCGCTATCCCTTTCAGGAGCGAAGGTGGATAGTGCGTCTCTACACGCCGGGCGAGGGCATATTGAGTGCATTACTTTCTCAGAGACAAGGGACAGCCGTACTGCCCGGCGCTCTGATGCGTGTATCTCTGCGACTGCGCCCTCAGCGGGAGATTCAGCGCCTCACAGAACTGGAATGGGCACACATGTATCGTAGATTCTATCATGATCCCGCTCATACGCCATACCTACTCTTGATTGTGGAATGGCTCAATCAGTGCCTCTATGTACCCGATGGAGGGCTTTTTGACTGGATAGCGGCAAAGCTTGCAGAGATAGACTTGAGCCCTTCTCCGCAAAGGGATGTTCAGCGCTTTTTAGCTGAACTTTTGCCCAGATTAGGGGGGGCAGCTCCTTCACCAGAAGCCACCCTGTCGGAGATAGAGCTGCACTATCAGCAGCTCTTTCCAAACTGGAAGCCAATACATGCTATTTCCCTTGCTACCTTTGCAAACTTATGAGTGATAATCCTACACCTGTAGGGGAGCTATTGCGACGAATTGAGTATCCGAGCGATTTGAGGCAGCTGCCCGAAGAGGACCTTCCTCAGCTGGCAGAAGAGCTTAGACAATTTCTCATTCATCACGCGGCGCAGTATGGGGGGCATTTTGCTGCCAGCTTAGGGGTGGTGGAACTCACCATAGCTCTTCATTATGTATATCAGACCCCGGAGGACCTCCTCGTGTGGGATGTAGGGCATCAAGCCTATGGACATAAGATTCTCACGGGGCGCCGTTCCCGCTTTCACACCAATCGTCTCAAAGATGGTATCTCCGGCTTTCCCAAAAGGGACGAATCGCCTTATGATACTTTCGGTGTAGGGCACTCTTCTACTTCTATTTCTGCGGCGCTGGGGATGGTAGAAGCCCTGCGGCATAAAGGGGAAACTCATAGAAAGGTTGTCGTAGTGATTGGAGACGGGGCTTTGACGGCAGGCTTAGCTTATGAGGGGCTAAATAATGCTGGCGCCCTCCAGCGGGATTTGCTTATCATTTTGAATGACAATCAGATTTCCATAGATGCCAATGTTGGGGCGATAAAGGATTATCTGGCGGGTATCACAGCCTCTCGCACCTACAATCGGTTTCGGGAAGAAGTCTGGAAGCTTTTGACTCGGATTCAGGAGAAGTTAGGGGCGCCTGTACGCGATTATGCTGCTCGGTTGGAGGAGATGTTTACCTTCCTTATTTCCCGTCCGGCGGTACTTTTTGAGAGCTTAGGGGTTAGGTACTTTGGTCCTGTCAATGGGCACGATATTCGCGGGCTGGTGGAAACTATACGAAATCTGCGGGAGCTACCGGGTCCTAAACTCCTGCACTGTCATACAGTAAAAGGCAAAGGGTTTCCACCGGCAGAAAAGGACCCTATTAAGTGGCATGCCCCCAGCTTCAAGTTTAATCCTAAAACGGGGGAAGTGCTGGCTTCTCCCTCTAAGCCTACCCCGCCTCGGTATCAAGATGTATTTGGGGAGACGATTATAGAGCTGGCGCAGTTAGATCCGCGGGTAGTGGCGGTAACTCCTGCTATGCTCTCAGGTTCAGGCCTTACAAAGATGCATCAGCTGATGCCGGACCGCTGCTATGATGTAGGCATTGCTGAACAGCATGCGGTAACTTTCAGTGCTGGCTTAGCGGCTCAGGGGATGAAGGTCTTTTGTAATATATACTCCACCTTCCTCCAGCGGGCATATGACCAGGTGATACACGATGTAGCGATTCAAAATCTACCGGTGGTTTTCTGCCTGGATAGAGCAGGAGCTGTGGGGGCTGATGGGGCTACCCACCAGGGGCTGTATGACATTTCATATTTGCGCCCCATTCCTAACCTCATCCTTTCTGCTCCCCTCAATGAATCAGAGCTGCGAAATCTTCTTTATACGGCTCTATATGTAGAGCAGCCTTTTGTCATACGGTATCCGCGAGGGAATGGAGTACTTTTAGAATGGCGCACTCCTTTTGAGCGTATTCCTATTGGAAAGGGGAGAGTTCTACGGGAGGGGGAGGTGGTAGCTATCCTTAGCTATGGACATATTGGGAATGAAGTATTGGCTGCTTGTGAGGAGCTGGCGGCGGAGGGACTCTATCCGGGAGTGTATGATTTGCGCTTCGCCAAACCCTTAGATGAAGAGCTCTTGGAGGAGGTTGTACGGAAGTACCGCTATATCATTACTGTGGAAGATGGGGCTAAGATTGGAGGAGTAGGAAGCGCTGTATTGGAATGGCTTTCTGAAAGGGGATACTTAGTGCCGGTGCGGCGGTTAGGAGCGCCCGATATAGTATTGGAACATGCTACTCAAGCTGAGCAGTATGCTATATGCGGTTATGACCGAGCTGCTATAGCTGAGGCTGTCCGAACTGCCTATCATCAGACTCTACCTTTGCGCTCGTGGAAGCTGTCCTCATAGGGCTTTTTATCATAGGATACACTCTGATAGCTTTAGAGCATCGCCTTCATGTAGATAAAGCTGCTACGGCCATTCTGCTGGGGGCGACCCTGTGGTTTGTGATTTTTGGCGTGCCGCTTTTCATGGAGGGGAGCATTCCAGCCATAGTAGAAGAAGGGCTATCGCACCATCTGAGTGAAGCCGCAGCAATCCTCTTCTTCCTGATGGGGGCGATGACGATAGTGGAGGTCATTGATTCATACAATGGGTTCCAGTTCGTTCTACAGCTGCTGCGGGTGCGCAATCTATGGGGCTTTCTGGGAATCTTAGTTTTTCTCAGTTTCTTTTTGTCGGCAGTTATTGACAATTTGACTGCGACGCTCTTGATGGTTTCCTTGCTTCAAAAGGCGACTTCTCCAGAGCAGCGGAATGTCAGGCTTTTGGGTGCTTCGCTCATTGTCATTTCTACGAATGCAGGGGGAGCTTGGAGTCCGCTTGGCGATGTAACTACGACTATGCTGTGGATTAAGGGCTGTATTACAGAAGTGGGGATTGTCAAGAAGATTTTTTTGCCCAGTCTCGTATCGGTACTGATTCCCTTTTTGATCTTAGGGCGGCTGCTGAAGGGGGCTTCTATAGATGTGGCTAAAGCGCTGGAAAATTTGAAAGAGGAAGTTCCTCGGAAAGTGAGTTTGACGGTCTTTATCGTGGGGATAGCTGGGATTCTTGCAGTGCCTTTGCTGAAGATATTTTTTCATGTGCCGCCTTTTTTAGCTATGCTCCTCTCTATGAGCATAGTGTGGCTTATTACGGAAATATTCTATCGCAGGCTTCACGATAGGGTGGATGATCCGCTGCGTTTGCGGGTAGTATCTGCGTTGGAGAAGATAGATACGCCAAGCCTTTTGTTTTTCTTAGGGATTCTTCTGGCGGTAGGCGGCTTAGGGCATGTGGGGCTGTTGCGAAAGTCTGCTTACTTTTTGAGCCAAACTTTTGAGAGTTTGGATGTGGTGGTGTTTCTAATGGGGATGCTCTCGGCAGTCATAGACAATGTGCCTCTCGTAGCAGCAGCGATTGAAATGTACCCTCTCTCGGAGTTTCCAACGGATCATCGGCTATGGGAGTTTATAGCGTATGCCGCGGGGGTAGGCGGAAATCTACTGATTATCGGTTCTGCAGCGGGTGTGGTAGCGATGGGAATGGAGAAGATTGAGTTTTTCTGGTATCTCAGACGGGTCTCTTGGATAGCTTTTTTGGGATATCTTGGTGGGGCGCTGACTTATATCTTGCTTGCGTAGGGATAGCCTGTATCGCCCATCTGGTTGAGGGAAGCTCTTTCGGGTTATAGGTCTCCTAAGAGAGGGCGCATAATTACCTCTTCTACTACTGCTTGGGGAGGCAGCTGAATGATTGTCCAGACTAAATCAGCCACTGCTTCTGGTGGGATGAAACGCTCAGGCGGATAGGGAGCCCCCTCCCATGAACGGGTCAGAGTAGCCCCCAAAAGGAGGGTCGTAACTCCTACTTGGTAGGGTTTGAGCTGCTCCCGCAGGTTCCGCGCAAATGAAAGCAGCCCTGCTTTGGCGATGCTGTAAGCGCTTCCATTGGGATAGGCGCTGAGGCTGGCTATAGAACCAATATTGATAATCAGCCCCCGCCGCTGCTGCATAAATAGAGGCAGAAGCCCCTTAGTGAGGTAATAGGCGCTGTGGAGATTTATGGCAAGCATGTGCTCATACACTTCGTCGGATTCGGTGGCGATTTTTCCTGGCAAAAAGCGTCCAGCATTATTCACCAAAATGTCAATCTCGGAATAGGTGCTGCGGATGTAGGAAGCGAAAGCCTGGGTTTGCTCTTTTTGGCTAAGGTCGCAGATGTGAAGGTCCCATTGGGGATGCTGGCGGCGCCTCTCTTCTACCAAAGCAGGGGTGCTACTGCAGCCGACGATAGTATAGGCACTACTCAACCGCTGAGCGATGGCGTAGCCGATTCCTCGCGTACATCCTGTAATCACTGCTACTGGCATTCAGCTAAGGTAAAACTGTACTATGCGCTTCCGAATCTCTATAATGGGAGCCTTTTTGAGTTCGCCTCGGTAGGCTATGGAGAGCATTCCTGTTTCTTCTGAAACGACGAGGGTGAGAGCGTCGGACTGCTCTGAAATCCCTAAGGCTGCACGGTGCCGCTGACCGTAGGTCTGAGGAAGATTCAAACGGTCGCTGAGAGGGAGCGTGCAGCGAGCTGCTATTATTTTATCTCCTCGTATGATGCAAGCTCCATCATGTAGCGGGCTTTTTTTCTCAAATATAGTTAGAAACATGCGGGCTTCTACAGGCATTTGTATAGAATCACCTGTCTGTATAAAGGCACTTAGGTCATCTTGTCCCTCTATGACAATGAGAGCGCCTAAACCGTTTTTGGAGAGGAGTTGGAGAGCTTCAACGATTTCTTCGGCTATGTTTTCTGCTTTTTCTTCTGTAAAGACATCTTTTCTCAGGAGGCGAAGCCCTCCTAAAGGACGCAGTCCATACACCCAGCGGCGCAGCTCTGGCGCCAGTAGGACCGCCAAAAATATCCCCAGCCAGAAGAGGATATTCCCCAGGACAAACGAAGTAGCTGAAAGACCGATGAACCCTGCCACTTTCTGAAGTAAAATCAGAAAGAGCATGAGAAGGGCTACGCTCAAAAGGTTACTGCGATAAAACCATCGCAGGATGAAAAAGAGCGTTATTGTCAAAAGGGAAATGTCAATTAAGTCCTGCCAAGTGATGGGAATCAGCCCAATTCTAAAGAGTTCCATAGGTCTAAGAGGGAAATAAGCTGGCGAGCAGCTGCCACATCATGCACGCGCAGAAGGCAAACTCCCTTTCTCAGGGCTTCCCAGTGAAGGGCACTCATCGCGGGCAACACAGTATGAGGGGTAGCCTTCAAAGGGCGCCAAAGCATAGACTTACGAGAAATTCCTATCAGTATTGGCCGCCCTAACCTTTTGAAAAGTGGCAAGGCACGGAAGAGGGCATAATTGTGCTCTACCGTCTTTCCAAAGCCGAAGCCAGGGTCTATAATCACATCTTCTACGCCCAGAGCCCGCAGAGCATTGAGCTTTTGGACGAAATACTCCCATACCTCTTGGATAAGATTTTCATAGACGGGGTTGTGCTGCATTGTTTGAGGGGTGCCCTTAATGTGCATCAGGATATAGGGAACGCGATAATGGGCTACTACTTTCCAAAGTTCAGGGTCAAACGCTCCGCCAGAGATGTCATTGATGAGGTCTGCCCCTTCTTCTATGGCGATGCGGGCCACCTCTCCCCGATAAGTATCTATGCTAATGGGTACCTCTGGAAACTGCTTTCGTATGAGGCGAAGGGCGGGAAGGAGTCGTCGCAGTTCTTCTTCTAAGGGCACTTCTGGGGCTCCAGGACGAGTAGAAACTGCTCCAATGTCTAAGATATCGGCCCCTTCTTCTATTAGCTTGGCTGCCCGTTGGAGGGCAGCCTCGGGCAAATAGGCTTCACCTCCATCAGAGAAAGAATCGGGCGTTACATTGATGATTCCTACGATCCGAGGAGGGTATAAGGGCAATCCTCTACGGCGAAGGGGCAGGACGAATTTCGCGCAGGACATGCTCTATCACATCGCGAATCGTACCATAGGATTGGGGATACAAAAAGGGGACTTCGTGAGGCGGCACCCATTTGTAGCCTTGGATGCCCTCATCTGCTTGGACATGAATATCAGGAGCTACCAAGGGGCACTTGAATAGGTACCAGTGGGTCTGCTTGAGAATATACTGCCCGCCTTCAGCATAGATGTGATAAGTGGAGGTGAGAAAACGCTCAGGTTTTCCGCAGTCTAAGCCGGTTTCTTCTTTGAGCTCGCGTTGAGCGGTAAGTTCTAAAGGTTCATTTGGTTCGCCTTTACCTTTCGGGAGGTCCCAGCGTCCGCGCCGCCAGATGAAAAGGATCTGTCCTCCGGCATCCATGACGACAGCCCCCCCAGCGAAGATATTGTGAAAGGTTGCCTTGTATCCCTCCCAGAAGTGCTGGATAGCCTCCTCCGTCGGAAAGTAGAGAGTGATAGTTGCAGTTTTATTGTGGCTGGCAGCTTGGAGGTGATAGCTGCGCACCTTTTCAAGAGTGGAAGGAAGGTAAATCAAGCGCGCAGGACGCTCCTTAGGAAGAACTTGAGTGGTAGGCAGTCCCTTCGCTCCAGGAGGAAGCTTTGTAAGCTCTAAACATGCTTCATAAGCATACACCCGTATCATTCCTCTAAGATACGGGCTTCTGCGCAAGCAGGATAACGCGAGGGCTTTCTGTGGGATGGAAAGGAGTCCCGTCGTAATCCCCCCAGGTAGCTTTTATCTCTAAGCCTGCTCTTTCTATCATTTGGTAGAGGTCGCCTTCCGTGAGCTTGAAGACGCGCTCTTCGTAGGTCTGGGGAGATGCTCCATCAGGAGGGTATACAGTGATACTTTTGTAGAGGAGGAAGCTATCTTGCCAGCGCTTGATGTGGAAGCGATGATTCTGGATGACCCGCTCCTCTTCTGGAGTCGGATTTCTTCGGTAAATGTTGAGATAATCCACAACCAGCCAGCCCCCGCCGGTGAGCCAGCCTGCCATACGCTTGAGGAGGTGCTTGATTTCATCCCATCGTTGCATTCCCAAGCCCAAGCTGGTGAAAAAGCTGCCTATCAGGTGATAGCGGCGGTCAGGCTCCCAGATGCGGAGGTCTTGCTGAAAAAACCTCACCCCTTCTGGTAGATTAGGGTGGGCTACGGCTGCATCTACTGCATCCACGATGAGCCCCGCTTTATAAAGAGCCCGAGCATATCGCCCCTCTCCACATCCTGCATCTAAGGCATAAGCAGGGGTGGGCAGGTGGAGAAAGCCTAAAAGAGCCTTCACAAATCTTTCTGCCTCCTTATCGTCGCGGTGGGCATAAAGCAAGCTGTAGTAGGGGCTCGCAAACCACTCAGACATACGAGGCAAAGGTACGATATTACAAAAGTAGAAGATGGAAAAAGGGAGTTCTTGCTGTGGAAAGGAGGGGAAATGGGACTGGAGAGCAGCATGGCCTTCGCCACATCGGGGATCGGTGTAGAAGGTGTCTGGTAAAAGTTCCTCGTCAGGGGGAGCTGGGGTAGGGAGGAGCGAAGGGCGCCCTGCTAAGTGCCAAGCCGTAAGCCATAGACTGGCTAAGCGCCTAATAGAGTGTCGTAAGCGGCTCTCTACCATGCCCTCCAAGAGCTGGTGATACGTTATAAGAAATGTCTCGGAATAGGTGCGGATAGTCTGCTGACCGCGCAGGCGATAGGTGTATTTGTGTGCCTCCCCAACGCGGAGAGTAGCTTCTCGCTCTGCCCGTAGAACTTTCTCCACTAAACTGTGGCTTTCATAGATAACCTTCCACAAAGTATCTTCAGGATTTTGCCAGAGCTGAGCTTGATTGACCCAGTAGTCGTATCCCTCGCCGAAATACTCTGGAAGGAGGGCTTCCCATAAGGCATGCACTCCCTGTTGTCCAGTCAGCTGGCCGTTGTAGTTTGCGGTAGTATGGAGGGGCACATGAGCATCAGCGAGGTAGTGGCCTATTTCTGCGGAGAGCTTGAGGATGCGAGGGGTATTCTGCAGGCGGAAGGCTTCTACAAGGTCCCAGAAAGCTTTTTCCAGATGCCACGGGAGAATGCCATGGAGATGGAGGGTATCTTCGGAAAGGAGCTCTACAGCGGCTTTCCACGAGCGGGGCAGCCCAGGAGGATACCGGTCCAAGTCTATATAATGACGGGGTGGCTCCCATGGGAAAGCTGCGCGCCTTTCGTCGGGCTTAGTGGCCTGGCGAGTAAGGTAGTCAATATGCGGACGATAAAAGGCAAAAAGCGTCTCTGGAAGGCAAAAAACAGCAAGGCGATTGATGCGGCGATGAGCCCAAAAGCCCCATCCCCATGCCAAACTGGTTAGAAGCCACAAGCGCAGAAGCGCTCGCACTGCTCCTAAGCTATGGAATTTTAGGGATTGTTAGTTTCTACTGGCTTAGTTTGGCATTTTTGGCGGGGCGGCGCAGCAGCGGAGCTG
>JANXDD010000045.1 GCA_025059915.1 Bacteroidia bacterium
AATCCCCCCGCAAAAGCACCAGCTTCCCCGTCACAGGCGCATGATCCGAAAGTGGAAAAGTAGCCATTCCCCCCTTCGTACTGTCTTGATGAACCAGTCCCTCCCGCCATTCTGCATTAGTAAAGAGATAATCTAACCGCCTATTCCACCAGCCCCGTCCATTCACCGTGTGCGTATAAAAGTCCGCCTCCCTTGCCATATACACTTCCAGCGGTATCACCTCTTTGTACCGCTGATAAAGCGGACGGAGCCACTCTACCTCACGAGTGTAATCATCTGCCACGAAGGTAGGATCTTTCTCTTTGCAGGCATTATCGTCAAAATCCTTGAGCTTTTTAGTGCCGGGAGGGACGGTGTTGAGATCGCCCCCTGCCACCCATACTACTCCACTTTGCGTCAGGCTATCCAAAAGTCTCTGGAATAACTGGATTTGTATAAGGCGTGTATTATCTCCCTCAGGCACATAGGCTTCCAAGTGAGTATTTATGACCCATAAATTAGGTTTCGTAGGCAAGGCGATCCGAGCTACGAGAAAGTTACGGCGCAAGTAAAAGAACCTATACCACCAGGGATAGGCTTTCACCAAAGGAAGCGGCACCCGATAAGCAGTGTCAATCGGCCAGCGGGAGAAGATAGCGTTGCCTGAATTGATTTTACCCAGACCTCGGCTGGGCAAATAGCGTACATGCCACTGGCTCGCATATGCTGCATACGGTAAGCCGCTACTGTCTGCAATGTATTTTAGCATATCCACATAAGCCGAACGCTTAGAGTCAATGTCCAGCTCTTGAATGAGTAAAATGTCAGGATTCACCTGGCGTATTTTGCGGAGGAGTCCAGCCAGATTTTGAAGAACCTCTTCTTTCGTCATCCAGACTCTATCCCCGTAGCAGTCAAAGAAGAAATCTATTCGCGCCCCTCCAAACTTGATGTTCCAAGTCATCACGACTATGGTATCCTTAGGAGGAGCGGGAGTGGCATTAGGCGCCGTATAACGAACTGCTGGCGTAGGCTCCCTATACTGCACTACCAAAAGGTCTGTTCCGAAAATCAGTGCGAGCAAGATGAGTACCATTCCCAAAAGTCCCACTACCAGCCTGAGCCACCAGCGCATGGACAAATGTAAAAGGGGAACGTTCAGAAAGGATGTACCGTGGTGAAATGCAACTGCCACCCTTCTCGCCCATAAGCCGCATCCGCCCGCAGAACCATCGTCATATTCCAGAGGATGCGGACCCCTATCCCCACCCCAGAAGCAAGGTATCGAAGAGAAGGAGGGCGTATTTTATCTCTCCCTGCGCCTATGTCTAAAAAAGCTACGGGTCCCCCGACGAAATGCTGCTGTAGTATCCGTGCTTCTGCTACGCGACTGCGCAGCTCGTACTGGAGGATATATGCCGTTGGAGATAAGAAGCGATTCTCTCGAAAAGCCCGGACAGTAGAGGGCCCGCTAAGGAGGTTAGGTAGTCGCCCATCAGCCCAGCGAGGATATACCTGAAGTTCTGTGAGGGGAAGCGCTCGACCATACATAGCTGTCATCAGAACATTCAGCGCTCCAGAGAGGAGAAATTTTTCAGAAGGGCTCCTGTAGTAGATGTGGTAACTGCGAAGATTGAGGGTGGTGCGGTGAGCTGAAAGGGAAGGAATGCAGCTCTCGTGATTTAGTTCTATAAGCCATCCTTTGGTAGGACTCACTTCAAAGTCTCGGGTGTCTAATACGATAGCGCCTCCCAAAAACACTCGCTGCTCCCTCCTTCCCAAGAGAATACTAAGATTGCTTGGAAGCGGAATCAGTCGCTGGGCAGCACTGTCTATCAAAGTAGGCGTTTGTTGGGCGGAGACCTTTCTTCCGTCAGGGGTTAGGAGAGTGTATTGACGAGCGCTAAGCGAAAGCAATTTCTCCGCTGTCCATCGTGCTCCTCCCATGAGCCGCACGAGTCCTCTCTCTGCAATACGCTCCCCTATGATCCACCCCTGCCACTGAGAGATGTAAAAGGAATGCTGAGCTAAGGAGGTTTCCCAGGTGCCTGCTTGAGATAAGCGGGGTGACTTTAGAAACTTTTCATAAGAGGAGAGCGGATAGACCGGCAGTCTTTCCATAAAATAGCGCTCTCCTACTCCCCAAAACTGCCCCTGAGATTCATCTCTGTAAGTGAAACGAAGGGTGAGTCGGTAAGGACGATTGCCTATCCAAGGCGTGTCATAAAACACCCGCAGGTACCGACTATCCCGAAAGAACCCTCCCCCTTGTATGAAAAGGTAATACTTGTAAGGGGTGTAAGCAAAGGTTGGGTCTGAGCGCTTGCCATTATAGGAAATGGAGAGTACCAGCGCAGCTCCTACCCCCCGCAACGGATCATACCCCGCAGTAGGGTAGCTGAGAAATACCCATTTTTCTCGCTTTCTCTCTAAGTCATAAGCGCTAAGCCGCCGACGAGGATCTATACCCACGGTATCCTGTGCCCACCCCAGCATCAAGCCCAGCCAAATCCATTTACGCACAGAGCAAGTATAATCTCTTCTCTGTACCTTTGGGCATCTATGCTACGGATGCCAGCTCCTTCAGTTCTTGAAAGCTATGCCAAAGAGCTTCAGCGCACTTGGCTGACAGGTAAAGTTTTCCCAACCTGGACCCTACAAACGCTGCGAGAAAATATCTTTTCAGAACAGGTTATTCAGTTCATCCTTTTTCAGGTTGAAAGCCGAGCTCTCAGTGCTCTTTATGAGGCTGGCTTTTGGGATTGGAAGGATGGGGAGCTCATAGGATGGGCAGACGAATTCTTTACTCGCGCACAGAGCAAGCTATCTATCGGACATATTCAGCTTTCTTCCCTTTTGCATGCAGCCATTTATCATAGCCTGCGAGTGCTTTTGGACCCTAAGGAGGGCTGGGCTCAGTTCTACTTCGGTCAAAGAAATGCCCTGCTACTACAGGAATTTAGATTCTATAGTCGTTATGTAGTGTATTTTGACTTCATCCCGGAGGCGCTTCTTTCGTATGCCCAGCGCAACTCCCTCACCGTCATAGATAAAGCCCTGTGGACAGACAAAGTAGAACGCATCCTTTCCGTCTATGAAGAAGAAACCCAAGAAAAAATCGCCGAGTACCAAAGGCGCCAGCTGGAAAAGATGTGCCAGCAGCCTTTGGAAGTGATACAGAAGCGATGGGAAACCTTAGCTCAAGAGGGTGAAAACCTCATAAGCTCTGTTTTCTCCGAGAGTTCGTCTTCATCGCAAGATTTGATGAAAAACCTCTTTGGCACAGATCCTGGGGCTCGTCGGAATGTTGAAGAAGGCGCTCGCGCCCGCAACCCTCTCCTCTCTGCCATAGATTACGAGCCCCGACGGGTTCTCATGGAACAGTTTCAAACGCCCATCCGTCGGGCAGAAACTCTGAGACGCTTTGAACCTGACCAAATTCCAGTGCATAAGCAGTTTGTTTATATCCAGCGGGTGTTTGACGGTGATCCGATTGCTTTTCGCCATGCCCTTGAAAGGCTCAATGACGCTGCTTCCGCCGAGGAAGCCCGAGCCCTCCTCCGCCAATGGAGAACCGAAAAAGCAGACCAACAAGCCCTGGCTGAATTTGAGCAGTGGGTGCTCTCCCGATTCCAGAACTAAAGAGGCTTTTAGAAAAGCTGTACCACACCTATCACCGCTTAGAATATCGCTCGCATGACCCCGTAGAGATTGTGTGGAGATACACCTCCCCATCGGACCAAGAGATAGCGGGGCTATGGGCTGCGCTTTTTGCATGGGGACGGCGGGAAATAGCTATCCGAAAAACTTCCATGCTTTTAGAATCCCTCAGCTCCTCCCCTACATACGCCCTCCAGAACAGAGCTTCCCTCCAAATAGAATGGAGACATAGAACCTGGCTGCCTCAGGACGTCCAGCTGCTATGGGATCGCCTTAGACAGATTTACAAAAGGGAGGGGTCTTTAGCAAATTTTTTCTGGAAAAGGCGCCAGAACTGGGAAGAAGCCATAGCAGAATTCCAGTCGTATATCGGCTCTCCCCCTCTAAATCGGCACATAGGAAACCTTCGGCGTGGCAGTGCTTCCAAGCGCATTCTTCTATGGCTTCGCTGGATGATAAGGCGAGACCACATAGACCCTGGTCCGTGGGAGGGGTTCTCGCCTCGCCTTTTGTACGTGCCAGTGGATGTTCATGTAAGTAAGTGGGCTCAAAGCCTAGGACTTATTTCCACTAAAAGTCCTACTTGGCGTACAGTTCTGCACCTTACGGAAGTTTTTCGTCAAATAAGCCCTGAGGACCCTCTCAAATATGATTTTGCCATTGTAACTGCTCACAGCTTCAGGTGCCCTCCCGTATGAAAAAAAAGCACTTCTGGCTTTTGCTCATGGGAAGCATAAGCATATTGACTGCGGGGATCGTTTATTTCCAGAGACATGCCGTTCTGCGGTGGATGGGCACAAGGCTTCTGCCGCAGAAGGTTTGGATTGAGCCGCCATGGGACGCGATTATCGTTTTGAGTGGGCGTCCATATGAGCGAAGCCTCCGAGCAGCTGAACTCTACCACCAGAGCCCAGCCCTCCTTATCGCGCTGGGCGGAGCTTACAATGATGACCTTCTTGCCATAGGGTATGAGCCTGCACAAGAATGTGCCTTCACCGCCTCAGCTCTGAAAAGTCTGTGCATTCCTGACTCCTCTATCCAAAAAGAATGCATAGGAACAAGCACCTATGAGGAAATCCTTTACATTCGTCAGCTTTGCGTGAAGCGGAAGTGGAAGCGTATCATGATCGTGTCCTCGCCTTTCCATGGGCGGCGAATAGAACTTTTAGCAGAGAAATGGCTCAGCAGAGACTCTATTCAGTGGGCAGTGGCTGCCGCTCAACCGCTTCATTATCATCCTACTCACTGGTGGGAGTCCGAAAATGGAGCCTTAGCAGTATTTGAAGAGTATGTCAAAACGCTGTACTATGCCTGGAAAGGCTATCTTTGAGGAAAGTGCCAGGCTGACAACGGGGGACTCGCTACAGGACTGCGGATCACGAAGCCTTCTCCATAAGCAACCCCGATAAAATGTCCCATCTCCCGAGCGCGAGCTTCCAAATGCGGAAAGAAATCCGCTCTCGTGAGGTAAGTCGCAGGCTCTTTTTCGCCCTCCCGATAAAAAAACTGACTTTCATATGCCTGCACAAGACGCAGCTTATCTGCCCAGTAGGGCGTAATATCTACCACAAGTGAAGGCGTAATCCACTGATCCTGAATGGCAAAAAGGATCCACGACGGACGATAAGCAGGATGATTTGTTTGGATGCGCCGCAGACCTGCCAGAAAAGCAGCCCGCTCCACCAAACGAGCGGCTCGGCTGTGATCCGGATGCCTATCTCTCAGCGCATTTGTAAGAACAATCTGCGGACGAAACTGCCGAATCACCTCTATAACTTCTAGAAGCACCTCTCGGCTCTCATGAAAAAAACCGTCTTCTAAGCCGAGGCACACTCGGGCGAGGGGACGAAGGATTTGATTTGCTTTTTGGGCTTCGGCATAGCGCTGGGCGGAGGTTCCGCGGCTTCCCAGCTGCCCTGCTGTAAGGTCTACCAGCACTATGTGGGCGCCCTCTGCTCGCCAGCGCAGAAGGGTTCCCCCACAGCTCAGCTCCGCATCATCTGGGTGCGCCATAAGGGTCATCACTACCATGGGTAGCAAAGCTACTCGTAGATTTGCGCAGTGCGTTTGCTTTTCGGGCTTCTGGGGCTTCTTTGGGCACAGGGAGTGTACCTAAAACGAACCCGCCAGGCATTTGTAGGTCTATCCTCCCTTCATGAGACTCCTACCTGCGCCGCCTATGGAAAAAATGGTCATGTCGTTATCGGTGGGTATGCTCACACAGGGTACTCCTCCCTCCCCGATGGGTGGCTTCTATGTTTGAATCCCCAGGGCGAGAAAATATGGAGCCTCACCCCGGGAGGCATGGGGCCCGACCGCATAGAGGATGTAGTCATTCAGGACTCCATCCTTTACTTCTGCGGCTATAGCGGTTCTGCTCTTTCTCACCCCGAAGAGCTGCCCGTGGAGAGGCGAGCTGATTTTTGGGTCGGAGCGGTTCATCTTTTCACGGGGAGCCTTCTCTGGCAAAGTCGCTGGGGAAGCCCCCACATAGACATAGCCCTTACTCTATGCCCCACTCCCTACCGAACTCTACTGGTGGGCGGAACAAGCTGGACGGATACACTGGAAGGCATGCAGGCAACTATCTGTATTCTCAACCAGCGCACAGGAGAAGTGCTCCACACCCTCTACTGGGGAGACGCTCCAAGCCTAATTCGGCGAATCCGCTCCACCCCAGAAGGACGAACTTTCTTTTGCATCGGCGAGCAAGAGTATCGCCCTTTTTTAGCCGAGGTGGATCACTTAGGACAGGTACTTTGGAGAGTTGTTTTTCAGTTTCATCGGTTTCCTTCTCAGCTCCAAGCGCTGCTTGTTTCTCCAGATGGGAGGCTAATCGTCGGCGGACGGTATGGACAGACGTGGGGCATAAGCGCCTTCACACCTAAAGGGCAGCTGATTTGGGAAAGGGTATGGGAGGCTAATGGACTGGCAGGCTCTATTCAGGACTTAGCGGAAAGCCCTGACGGCACATTATATGCTATCGGCTGGCAACAAAGCGAGGCTCTGCTCTCCCCTGAGCAAAAAGGTGGAGAAGATGTCTGGCTTGCCGCTCTCTCAAAGGACGGACGCCTTCTGTGGGAGCGCAGCTTCGGCGGACCAGCCGACGAACGCGGTACGGCTATCCTTGCAGTGGGCGATTCCCTTCTTGTGATCGCTTCCAAAGAAAATCGCTTCACCGAGGCTCCCCCCCACCTGGATGCTTGGCTTTTGACACTTCAAGAGGTTCCTTGCGACGCAATCCCTATTCAGATTCGCACGGACGTACCTTCTCTTCGGGAGAAAGCTGGGCGTCCCATTCGGTTTTGGGTAGATATCCCTGCTGGCTACGAAGCTAAGCGCATTTCTTGGGATTTTGGGGATGAAGCTACCGCAGAAGGTTCTCCCGTAGAGCATACTTACGCCTCCCCCGGCAACTATTCTGTCCAGGCCCGAATAGAGCTCAAATATGGCTGCTCAGAGGTCTATCCTTCTCCCGTCGGGCTGCGTATCACCCGCCCTTAGAGAAAAGCCGGCGCGTAAGCACAGGATGAAAGTCCGCCCGCACCGACACAAGGTGGGAATACATACCCTGCGAAAACCCCGTAAAGTTTGCCAATGCATAATCTACCCCGAAATGCCAAATCCGCACCCCTATACCTGTCGTCGGATAAAAGGTCAGATACCGCCGCCCCGACCACTCCTGCATACGCTGAAAGTTGGTCATCCCCAAGCGTAGCGCCACCCAGTCCCGATACCTTAGCTCTGTTCCAAGGCTTAGGTCAGCGCTTACAGGGCGAGCGGAAATGAGGGTATTTCGCTGCCCATCGGTAAAAATAACCACATCAGCCATGGGCAGTAGAGAAAAGCGCTTTCCTGCCCATAAATGCACCGCCGCCCCCACCCGAAAGCTGGGACGAGTCCATTCTATAGAGTTTTGAGGAATCGCATTTCCCGTGAGTATAAAAGCTTGCTCAAAGGTCTCTGTATTGAAAGTCCATGCATTGAAAGTGGAGGTTGCATCATAAACCGCAGCCCCCAAGCGCCAAGGCCCCCGTCTGTAGAGCATTCCTAAATCCAATCCAAACCCCCATGCCGTGGCAAAGGGACCTAACACCCGATGCACCACCTTGACCGAGCCGCCGATTGACAAGGCAGTATCCCGAAAAGCCTGCGCATAAGAGAGATATAGCGCCATATCCGCCACGGAAAACTTCGTAATGCGAGAAAAATCATAACTCACCCCATCGTAAAAGCGTAAAGTATTCGGAATATCGTCTATCCCCAGGCGAATGAAACTCACGGCCAGTCGCCTCTCCGCAGCTAACGGAAACGCCAAAGCTCCATAATCGTACTTTGCCACGCTGGCGAAGTATTCGCTGTGCATCAGTACCAGCTGTGGATAAGAGGGCGTACTCAGAAGAGCAGCCGGATTCCAATAGCCTGCTGTAGCATCGGTGGCTCCTGCTACCTGCGCATTTCCTAAGCCGGCAGCCCGAGCCCCTACACCTATTTTGAGAAACTCATTGCTATACTTCACTTGAGCCCAAGCCAAAGCCCCCGCTACTATGCCGTATATCGCACGCCAATAAGGCATATGTCATCTATTTGGGGAATATCTCGTCTCCACTCGGCTATAAAAGCCTCTATGCGCTTTTTCTGCTCTTGAGCAGGAAGGTGAAGGTTTCGCTGGAGAAGCTCCCGCAGCCGTCGCGTCATCAACTTCACCCGTTTAGGTGGCTGACCCGGCTGCTCCTCCCAACCAAATTGATCCACTATCCCATCGGTGAAAAGATAGAAGCTCATCTCCGGCCGCAGCGGAACGGTATGACTTTCAAAGTCAAGTTCTAACTGCAAATTATCGCCTCCGATGCTTCGGCGCGAGCCTTTCAGTTCCAAAAGTTCCCCTTCAGGAGAAAACACGTACAGCGGACGACGAGCCCCCGCAAAATGCAAAACCCTCCTCTCAGTGTCTATGATACACAAAGCAATATCCATCCCATCCTTAATCTGCTCTTGATTGAGGGTCTGGTGCAACGTGTCGCGCAGCTTCTGATCCAACTGGGTCAAAAGATAAGCCGGATCAGTAAGCCCCTCCTCTTGAGCCAAGCGATTGAGGAGAGTCGTCCCTATCATGCTCATGAAAGCGCCTGGCACCCCATGCCCTGTACAATCCGCCACAGCTAAAATACTCTGTGTAGGAGAAAGGGCATAGTAGAAATAGAAATCTCCACTCACCACATCCCGCGGTAGATACAGCACAAATGACTCTGGAAATTGCTGATAAAAGGGTTCTAAGTTAGGGAGGATAGCCATTTGAATGCGACGGGCATACTGGATGCTTTCGTCTATTTCTCGTTTGGCACGCTCCAGCTCTGCCTTTTGTTCCTCTATGAGGCGATTGCGCTCCGCAAGCTGCGCATTAATCTCCCGCTCACGCTGATTAGCTCTGTAGAGAACGATAGAAAATCCCCCTGCCGCCGTAATAAGTATCGCAGCACTAATAATAATGACCCATGTAACTTGCCGAGCTTTCTCGGCACGCAGTTTCTCCGCTTCTAAGATTCGCTCCTGCTGCTCCCGCTCTTTTTGATAAAGGTAGTTAAGCTCCATGCGGGTAATCGCTCGGGCATTTTCTTCGTTAGACAAACGGCGAGTAGCTTCTAAAAGCGGCTGAATGTATTGATACGCTTTATCATATGCCCGCACCTTGCCGTATAAAATGATAAGCTTTTCATAAACCTCTGCCAGCTCGCTATAAGCCTCCAGCGGCTCTAAAGCTTCACGAGCCAGCTCATACGACTGGATCGCCTCTGAGGTGCGCCCTGCATTCATAGCAAAATGCCCTTGCGTCATATACACATGAGCTATCGTATAAGGGTCCCTACTTTTCTGCGCATATTTCAGAGCCTCCTTGAGATGTTTCTCGGCTTGAAGGGGATTATTCTGCTCAGACTCCAAACGCGCCATATTCACACAGCTTTTAGCCGCTGAGACCCAGTCTTCTTCTTCCTGAGCTAAAATGAGAGACTCCCGCAGAAGGTTGCGAGCGGCATCTATGTTGCCTACTTTAATTTGGGCGACGGCAAGGTTTGTAGCTACTCTAAAAGGAAAGCGCCTATCTTGAGCGAGGTTAGCATATTCAGCGGCCTGGCTGAAAAGCTCTAAGGCTTTTTGCCAGTTTTCTTGATTGAAATAAATCTCGCCCAAGTTATTAAGCACCATGGGAAGGAGGGTAGAATCCCCCATATTCTCACACAAGCGCCGAGCCCGCAGGAGAAGCTCCATAGCCTGCGGATAGAGCGCCTGAACATTGTAGATATTGGCAAAGTTGAGGAGAATACGAACAGCGAGGATTTTATCTCCTCTGGCCTCAGCGATAGCGAGAGCTGTTTGGAAAAGGTCTTTTGCTCGGGCATAGCTTCCCTGAGCGAAGAATCCATCGGTAGCGACCCAGTTGAGCAGCTCCGCCCAGAGGAGGCTATCACTGCTAAGCTCTTTTTCAGCCTCTCTCAGAAGGGTGTCCGCCTGAGGCAGTCCAGCAGAGATAGCCTGCGTAATAGCAAAGCCATAGGCATCCTTGAGCCAAGTACGCACCCCCGCCTGACGAGCAATAGACAAAATCCGCCGCTGCACCTCTAATGCTTCCTGATACCGCCCTTGTTTGATAAATAGCTGAGAGAGGGTTTTAAGAGCATTGCGAAGGTATTCGGGCTCCCTGCTTCTCTCCGCTAAGGAAATCGCTTCCCGTATATTTTCCTCTGCCAGCTCATAAAGGTTTAGCTTCAAATAGAGCTCTGCACTATTGATGAGCGTCATGATGATAAGCTGAGGACGCCCCGACCGGCGAGCCAGCTCTAACGATCTCTGATAAAGACTCTGAGCTTCTACGGTGTTTTCCAGATTTTCAGCCAGAGAGGCTTTAAGATTCAGAAGCTGGACGAGGATACCTGGGTCCTCTGGTAAGGAAGTAGAGAGAGTTTCCGCTTGCTGGAGAAGCCACCCTGCCTGGTCATACGAACCTGCATAATACAATGCAGAGGCTTGGTAATACAGACTCAGTATCTGGCGGCGAATATCCCTTGCCTTTCGGGCAGGCTCTAACGCTCGCCGAGCATATTCCAAAGCTTGCCGTTCATTGATATTGAGATACGCTTTCGCCAAACTGATATAGGCAGCGGCTTGTATCGTGTCTGGTAGCCGCTCACGACGAACAAGCCGCTCCAGCGAATCTATCTCACGGGCACTCTGTGCCCAGAGGATAGAAAAAATCAGCCCAAGCCTCCACCACACGCTCAGAGCTAAGGTAGTCATTTATTCTCGGGAGCAAAAAGCACTCCAAATACCTGCTGCCAAAATCGTGCCAATTTTTGCACCGGCAATCCCATTACATTGTAGAAGTCTCCCCGTATTTCCGCAATGCCCACCAGACCGATAAGGTCCTGCGCTCCATACGCCCCAGCTTTGTCTAATGGGGGAGTTCGTTGAAGGTAGCTCTCTACAAGCTCCTTTGATAGAGAATGAAATCGCACCGCTGTCTCTTCGTAGAAAGACCAGCTTCGTTCTACGGTGCCAACTGCCACTCCTGTATATACAATATGCCACTGCCCTGAGAGCCTATACAAGAAATGCCGCGCCTCTTCTATGTCTCGGGGTTTGCCCAGAATTTGTCCTGCATGATAGACAATCGTATCCGCAGCGATAGCGACTTCTCCCTTCTGAAGAGTAGGAAGGGCGGTAGAAAGCTTGCGCAAAGCCAGCACCATAGCCTGCTGAGAGGGAGAAATACCTTCTACAAGAGTCTCTTCTACTGCAGCGGGGCGCAGCTCTATCTGCCAGCCCAGTAGCTCAAGCAGAGCCTTCCGACGAGGAGATGCCGATACCAGTATGACCTTCATAGTAATAGCACATTCCGCTGAGAACTTTTGGGAAAAAGTAAGTCGCCTTTGGCGGAAGGACGAATCCTTCCTGAACTGCCTTTTCTACATACCTGAAGCTAAGCTCTGGCAAAATGAAAGCCCACCCTTCTCCTTGGAGCGCGGCTTGAATAAGGCTTGCTGCTTCCCGAGAAAAAAGCACCTCACCCTCTACCCTATCTAAAACCCATTCATGCAAAAGAGCCACTAAGGGACGATTTTCCAAAGCCCCCCAATACTCAGGGCGCAGCCGAGCTACAAAAACTTGCCCCTCAGGCGAAACTATTCCAACAGCATGACGCAGACCTTGAATCTCTTGCCACAAAGGAATTCTCGCTGCCGAGGAGCGAAGTAGGAAGTATTTTTCCAAAATGGAGAAAAGAGATGCCCTGCTTCGCAAAAGCCGATGGGTGGGCACAATCACAAGCGTATCATCTCGTAGAGGTGTCAAATATACCAGAAAGTATCGCAAGCCCGCTATCTGTACTGCCTTCCAACGATGATGTCCATCTGCGATATAAAAGGGTCCCTGCGCGAGAGCTTCTCGGAGCAGCCGCTGATGCCCTTGGTGATGTATCGGCGTCCAGCGATGCATGACCCCATCCGCCCCCCCAAACACAAACTGCGGACACACTAAATAGCTCTCCAAAAGGGGAATGATCCTTTCCCACTCTCCCCCCGCAAGCACATGAATAGGAGTAGCTTGAACAGACAAAGCTGAAAGTGCTTCTACAATTCCCCGTAGCCGCTCTGAAAGCACAGATTCATGAGGAAGGAGAGAAACACTTGCAGACAAAAGCCCTACTACTCCTATGCGCCGAGAAGAAGAGCTCTTTTGCCCATAGCGGTAAAAGGTCTGACTATAGGCATAGACAGCAGGAAGAGGCTCTCGCCGAAGAACTCTCTCCGCAATCCAACGCTCCCAGATTTCTGGAAGATGGGTGGGGTCCTGAGGAAAAGCTATGTGAAGAGCTTGATACGGATCAGAGCGGAGCATCTCTACTTTAGAAGGGGAAAGGGCATCGCGCACGGGGGCCACGCGGGCCTCTCCCCGATAGACCCACCCTTCGAAAGGTTCTATCACGGACGAGTGGGAGCTTCTTCTGTATGAGCTATAAACTGAAGCTCAGGGAATGCCCGCAAGGGGGCATACTTCTCCCAAGTCTGGCGAGCTTCATCTCCTAAAATCAAATGCTTAGGTGCCCATCCCATCTCTACGCATCGCAGAAGCACTCGCCCAATATGCTTAGGATCCCCCGGCTGCTGCCCATCCATCTGAGCATACCGCTCCGCCATCAAAGCATGCAGCTCATAATAAGGGCTATTAGGGTCCAAAGATGCCAAAGTAGGGGCCTTCTCTAAGGAGGCTCCAGCCCAGTCCGTCCGATAGGGTCCAGGTGCCACACTGCAAACCCAAATCCCAAAGGGAGCAACCTCCTGCGCCAAAGCTTCACTCAGTCCTACCACTGCAAACTTCGTGGCGTTGTAAAGGGTAGTCCCCTTGAAGCCGTAATACCCCGCAATAGAGGAGATGTTGAAAATAAACCCTCCCCCTGCCGCCCGAAGCACTGGCAGAGTAGCCTGACACATCCAGATAACCCCTAAAAGATTTGTCTCTATTTGACGCTGAATGGCTTCGGCTGGAAGCTCCTCCAAAGCTCCTACTAGCCCATAGCCGGCATTATTGACGAGGACTGTGGGGGAAAAGCCCACTTGAATAGCCTTTTCCACTACATAGAAAGCTTGGGTGCGCTGCTGGACATCCAGAGGTAAAGCTATCGCCGAATCAGGATACCTTTCCACAATATCCTGTACGCTTTCCGGACGGCGAGCGGTAAGAATGGCTCGGTGCCCTGCTTCTAAGACAACCTCAGCAATCGCCCGCCCAATCCCTCTACTGGACCCCGTAATAAGCCAGGTGTGCATTTCTCACAAATCTACTATGGAAGCCACTGCCGAAAAGCCTCTGCCCTTTCAGCTAAGCCCTGCTCTATGACTTCTCTCTCAGAGAGCCCCTTCTGCATGGCCATTTCCCGTATTTGGTGGGTGATTTCCATAGAGCAAAATTTCGGACCGCACATTGCACAAAAGTGAGCCAGCTTTGCCCCCTCTGCGGGAAGGGTCTGGTCATGGTACGCTTGAGCTCGTTCGGGGTCCAATGAAAGATTGAATTGGTCTCTCCATCGGAAGTCAAAGCGAGCCCGACTCAAAAGATAATCTCGCCATTGGGCTGCTGGATGCCCCTTCGCAATATCCGCCGCATGCGCTGCGATCCTATAGGCAATGATGCCTTCTCGGACATCTTCTTTAGTAGGAAGCCCCAAATGTTCTTTAGGAGTTACATAGCACAACATGGCGGTGCCAAACCAGCCTATCATTGCCGCCCCTATCGCCGAAGCAATGTGATCATACCCCGGCGCTACATCAGTAACTAAGGGCCCCAAGGTGTAAAACGGCCGTTCGTGGCAGTCTTCCAGCTCTTTCTGCATATTTTCCCAGATGAGCTGCATAGGAATGTGCCCAGGTCCCTCAATCATTACTTGAACATCATACTCATAAGCAATTTTGGCAAGCTCGCCGAGGGTTCGCAGCTCTGCATATTGAGCCTCATCACTGGCATCAGCAATACTTCCGGGTCGGAGGCCGTCCCCAAGCGAAATAGCCACATCGTATTGCCTCAAAATATCACAGATTTCTTCAAAGTGCGTGTAGAGAAAGTTTTCCTTATGATGAGCCAAGCACCACTGCGCTATAATAGACCCTCCCCGCGACACAATGCCTGTAACCCGCTCCAGCGTCTTCGGAATGTAGGCTAGCCGAACCCCTGCATGAATAGTGAAATAATCCACCCCCTGCTCACACTGCTCAATCAAAGTCTCACGAAAGATTTCCCATGAAAGCTCCTCAGGCTTACCTCCTACTTTTTCTAAGGCTTGGTAGATAGGGACCGTCCCCACAGGAACGGGACTATTGCGAAGGATCCACTCCCGTGTTTCATGAATATGCCGTCCTGTAGAAAGGTCCATAATAGTATCTGCCCCCCAATAGGCAGCCCAAACAGCTTTTTCTACCTCCTCTGCTATGGAGGAAGTTACAATAGAGTTGCCGATGTTGGCATTTATCTTAGTGCGGAAGCCGCGTCCGATGATCATTGGCTCTGCCTCAGGGTGATTGATATTAGCAGGAAGGATAGCCCGCCCAGCAGCAATCTCTCTACGAACATATTCTGGGGTGATTTCATCAGGAAGTGCGAGCCCCCACCCCTGCCCTGCATGGAAGCGAGGCAGCTTCCCAGCACGTTTGTAGGCTTCTAAGCGCTGATTTTCTCGGATAGCGACATATTCCATCTCGGGGGTGATAATTCCTGCTTTCGCATAATGAAGCTGAGTAACTGTACGCCCTGCTTTAGCTCGCAAAGGCAGCCGCTGACGAGGAAATGCCGTAGGAGGGGGATTTTCATACATCTGCTGAGCATAAGGGCTACTAAACCTTTCCAGCTGTTCTACATCTTCACGAGATAAAATCCACAGTTCTCGCAGGCGCGGTAGTCCTTCGTAGATATCTACTCCACTTTCAGTGTATGCTCCGCTGGTATCGTAGGCGTAGTAAATAGGATAGTCTGGGTCTTGAAGGTGGATCGCTCGCATTCCCACTCGCAGAAAAGGATAGAGCCGCCCAGGGACATATATCTTCGTAGAAGAGGGGTAACGCAGAGTGATCGTGGTAGCTTTTGGCAAAGTGGCTTGTTTAGTCATCTTTTCAAAGATAAGGCATCTCCTTCATTCTTAGAAAGCTACCTTCGCACCGATGGCTGAAGTAGCCATAGAGCCGTCATGGAAGCGCCTGCTGGAGGAAGAGTTTAATAAGCCGTATTTTGAAGCCTTAGTAGCCTTCCTCAAAGACGAGAAACGGAAGGGTAAGGTCATTTATCCTCCTGGTAAGCAGATATTCCGAGCATTTGAGCTGTGCCCTCCAGACCAAGTGAAGGTGGTGATTTTAGGGCAAGACCCTTATCATGGACCAGGGCAAGCGCATGGACTTTGCTTTTCGGTGCCGAAGGGAGTGCCGCCCCCGCCATCTCTCCAAAACATCTTTAAAGAGATTCAAGACGACTTAGGTCTGCCCCCTCCCCCTCATGGGGACCTTACGGGATGGGCTGAACAAGGCGTCTTCCTTCTCAATGCTATTCTCACGGTGGAGGCTCACAAGCCCGCCTCTCACAGACAAAAAGGATGGGAGATTTTTACTGACCGGGTGATACAGATTATTTCAGAGATCCGACCCCATGTGGTCTTCCTTCTGTGGGGGCAGTATGCCCGTTCTAAGAAGCCGCTGATAGATGCTCGGCGTCATCTTATTTTGGAGGCGGCACATCCCTCGCCGTATTCCGCGGCGAATGGATTTTTTGGGTGTCGGCACTTTTCAAAGGCGAATGCATTTCTTATTGAGCATGGAATGGAGCCGATTGACTGGGGTCGGTTATGAGGGGCGCGCCAGCGCCGCAGGCG
>JANXDD010000046.1 GCA_025059915.1 Bacteroidia bacterium
TTTTATGGATAGCTGGCCCTTGCAGCGTAGAGAGTAAATCAGCGCTACTGGAGCTGGCTCAGAGTCTCAAAGACATAGGTATCCACGTGCTGCGAGGAGGAGCTTTCAAAGCCCGTACCTCTCCTTATTCTTTTCAAGGGGTAGGTGAAGAAGCATTAGAGTGGCTTGCTGAAGCTAAGGCTCTCACAGGCCTGCCCCTCTGCGTGGAAGTCGTAAGTGAAAAGCACTTAGAGCTGTATGAAGAGGTGGATATTCTCCAGGTCGGAGCGCGCAATATGGACGACTACTGGCTTTTGAAAGAAGTGGGCGCTGCTCAAAAGCCCGTCCTCCTCAAGCGCAATCCCCAAGCCACGATAGAAGAGTGGCTTTTAGCAGCGGAATACCTTTTGCTGCATGGAGCGCCATGGGTGCTTCTGTGTGAGCGGGGCATCCGCACCTTTGAACGCAGCACCCGCTATACCTTAGATGTAGGTGCGATTCCGGTGCTTCAGCAGAAAAGTCGCCTTCCTGTGATAGCAGATCCATCGCATGCGGCGGGGCATTGGGCATATGTAGAGCCGCTGGCTTTGGCAGCCATAGGAGCAGGCGCGGAAGGGCTCATCGTAGAAGTGCATCACAACCCTCTCCATGCCCGCTCTGATCCCGCTCAGCAGCTGACGATAGAACAGTTTTCGCGCTTATACGAACGGGCTAACGCCCTATACTCTCTACGCTTAGGGAACTTCTCGGAGCCACTCCAATCCTAATCGTAGGAGTCGCCGCATGGCCTCTTCTGGAGAGGCTCCACCATTGCGGTACATAAATTCTCCGCGTCGTCTGTGTGCTACTCCTAAACAGATTGCGCCAGCTTCATGCCCCAAAACCTGAGCCAAATAGTAGAGAGGTGCAGCTTCCATCTCAATATTTTCTACCTTATAGCCCTGGTAAGTGAAAGATGCTAATAAGCTGGGCAGCTCAGGATAACGCGCTTTATACCGAATGCTGCGTCCTTGAGGAGCGAAAAACCCCGGCGCGCTGTATGTAATACCTGCTACGACCTCCCCGGCAAAGCGCTGGGCAAGCCTTACAAAGAAAGGAGAAGCCGCCATCCCATACCACGGCAGCTCCCCTCCCGTCCCCGCTTTCCAATGCATTTTTAGCTTCTCTTCCAAATCACTTTTAGGCGATACGGCGTAAAAAAGCGGCAAGCTATCCGCACCAATAGCCCATTGACTAAAAATAAATGTACCTAAACCCCTCTCATCCTGTAGAAGCCCACTAGTGCCTACCCGCAGAAAGTATAACTTTTTCTGCGTGGGAAATGGCTGCCCCCGACTAAGGTCTATGTTATGGACAGCATCTATCTCAATCACAGCAATCTCAGTATTGTCTGCTCCGATGCCTGTACCGACTACCGTAATGAGCACCCCTTGATAAAATCCAGTGAACCACACAAACTCTCTATTAGCTCCCCGATGGGAGATTTTGTCAAAAAAAGCCTCACAGAGAGCGACTCTACCAGGGTCGCCCAGCAGGAGAAGGCGATGGGAGACTTCACCGGGGCGCATAGCTAAGTGATAGACAGCTCCATCGGGACGCAAAGGCAGCTCACTGGCTTTCATAGAACGAAGATGCACAAGTTTTATGACCTTCAGGCTTGCGCTATCTTTGCCGCAGTGAGCAGTGCTCCCAAAGCTAAAAGACGCCGCTGGTGGAGAGAGCTCCTCATAGCTCTGGGCATTATACTCTTCCTGCGCACCTTCGTAGTAGAGGCGTTTTTGATTCCGACCAGCTCTATGGAACGCACTCTTTTGGCGTGGGACTTAGTCTTTGTCAGCAAGCTGCATTATGGTCCGCGCCTTCCTATGGTGCCGCTGGCTATCCCATTTATTCACAATCGCATTCCCTTCACAGGCATTCCCTCCTACTTGGATTGGATAGTACTGCCGTACATTCGTCTGCCGGGTTTTAAGCCCATCCAGCGAGGGGACATTATAGTTTTCAACTACCCTGCGGATGACATTATGCCCAATAGCCCCGAGCTTGGTCCCGTGTATATTCCCAGTGTGAAAGAAAACTATGTCAAGCGCTGCGTCGGCATTCCAGGCGATACTATAGAGATTCGGGCAGGAAACTTGTATGTAAATGGCAAGCCTGCTTATCATCCTCGGTATGTTCAAGAACGGTACAGGGTAGTTACCAAAGGCGCGCCGCTGACCTACCGTGTGCTTAAGCCCTATGGCTTTCGCCCAGCCGGCAGCTCCAACCTCAACTGGATAGCCGTAGATGAGAAAACCTACCTCTTGGACATGCCAAGGTACCTGGCAGAAGAGTTTCAGAAAAAGTTTTCCGAATACCTCAGTGTATTTACGCGAGACTTAGATACGGCGGGCCATTTTTTGCCTCAAGTCTATCCTCACGATTCTACCTATCGCTGGAATCTGGACTACTGGGGGCCATTTTACCTTCCTAAGAAAGGAGATCGCATTCCCCTTACGCCTCAGAACCTTTTGCTTTATCGGCGGCTAATAGAAGCTTACGAAGATCATACTATCAGCGTAAGCGGCGGACAGGTGTATATTGATGGACAGCCCCAGACAGAATACACCTTTTCTCAAAACTACTATTTCGCCATGGGGGATAACCGCTACAACTCTTTAGATGGGCGCTTTTGGGGACCTGTGCCAGAAGATCACATTGTTGGAAAGCCCATTTTTGTCCTTCTCTCTATAGAAAACTGGATACCCCGATGGGATCGCTTTCTACGAGCCGTTCAATAGCCGAAGCAGCAGGAATAGAGCCACAAGAGTATGAGCGGATAGTGGCCCTTTTAGGTCGGGAACCTCGTCCAGTGGAAGTATGGCTTTTTTCTGCGCTGTGGAGCGAACATTGCAGCTATAAGAGCTCTTTGATTCATCTGCGAAGGCTTCCCCGAAGGGGTGAGCGCACCTTACGCGCTGCCGGCGAGGAAAATGCCGGCCTCATAGACATTGGAGACGGATGGGCTATTGCCTTCAAGGTAGAGTCTCACAATCACCCCAGTGCGATCGCCCCCTACCAAGGGGCAGCTACAGGAGTGGGAGGCATCCATCGGGATATTTTAGCCGTAGGAGCTCGTCCCATTGCTGCTCTCAACTCTCTGCACTTTGGCTACCCCATAGATGATGCTACCTACCAGCTAATAGATGGAGTCGTCCGAGGGATTGGAGATTATGGCAATGCCTTAGGAGTGCCTACGATAGGGGGAGAAACTTATTTTGCGCCTGAGTATCAGGGGAAACCTATCGTGAATGCTTTTAGTCTCGGGATTGCGCGGATAGAGTGGATAGTTAGTGCCCGGGCACGAGGAAGTGGAAATAAGGTTCTCTATCTTGGCGCGGCTACGGGGCCAGATGGGGTTGGTGGAGCAGCCTTTGCTTCTGAAACCCTCTCGGATGAGACTCGGGACAACCTCCCCGCTATTCAGGTAGGCAATCCTTTCCGAGAGAAGCTGCTCGTTGAAGCAGTGATGGAAATGGTGGAGAGAGGGCTTATTGTAGCGATGCAGGACATGGGGGCAGCTGGTTTAGCCAGCTCTACAGCTGAGACAGCAGCCCGAGGCGGCGTAGGTATGCGAATAGTTTTAGACAAGGTGCCGCTGCGAGGTGGTGTTTCCTCTCCCCAAGAAATCCTCCTCTCAGAATCTCAAGAGCGCATGCTCCTTATTGTTCGTCCAGAGGATACGGAAGCGGTATATTCCATCGCCAAGAAATGGGAGCTGGAGTGTGTAGAAATAGGAGAAGTTACCAGTGGGGAAATGCTGGAGTACTGGTGGAGAGGGGAAAAGGTAGCTGAGCTTCCGCCACGACTACTTTTAGCTGGAGAGGGAGCCCCTGTATATGACCACCCCCGCCGCCCCCCCTCCTATCTGGAGGCAATAAGCCGTTACAATGAAGCAGAGGTGCCTGATATCGCTTCTCCTCAAGAGCTTCTTTCAGCCCTTCATAAGCTCCTTCGCCATCCTAACCTTGCTGAGAAGCGATGGATATACGAGCAGTATGATCGTATGGTGGGGGCGTGTACTATGGGTTCTGCGGCAGAGGTTTGGGGAGCAGCGCCCACTATTAGACTGCCTTATGAAAAACGAGGGCTGGCGATGAGCTTAGATTGTAATCCATGGTGGGTGGAAGCTGACCCACGCCGTGGAACAGCGCTGGCTGTGGCAGAAGCCGCTCGTCAAGTGGCTTGCACGGGCGCTTCCCCCCTCGGCGTTACAAACTGCCTGAACTTCGGAAGTCCCCGCAACCCAGAGGTATATTGGCAGTTTGTAGAGGCTGTGGAGGGGCTGCGAGAAGCCTGTGAGGCACTCCATCTCCCCGTTACCGGGGGCAATGTCAGCTTCTACAATCAAGATGAAAAGGGCCCCATTCTGCCTACCCCTGTGATAGGCATAGTCGGACTTTTAGAAGATGCTCTGCGAGAATGGGTTCCCATGAATATGCCGAAGGAGCCTGCGCTTTTGTATCTCATTGGCGATGAAGGAGCGATTTTTGCCCCTACTTTAGGCAGCAGCCATTACCTGAGAGAAATCAAAGGGATTCGGTACTCCCTTCCTCCTCGGCTCAACCTTTCAGCTGAAAAGGCCCTCATAACCCTTCTCCCTCAGCTGGCAAAAAGAGGTCTTCTCTTAGCGGCGCAGGATGTTTCTGATGGAGGGCTGCTCATAGCGCTTTTAGAGATGGCTTTTGCAGGGGGAAGTGGCTTTCGGGTTTCCCAGCCCTCAGAAGTACGCACCGATGCCTTCTGGTTTGGGGAAGATGGCGGTCGGGTGATTATCGCCGTCTCTCCTCCCTACGCTGCCCAAATACAAGAAGCTGTAAGAGAAGCTGGATTGAGTTTTTATCCACTGGGAGAAAGTTTGCCTCAGCTCGGATGGGCAGAACTGAAGCTACCTAAGAGCTCTGTGGTTCTAGACCTTATTGCGCTGAAAGGGGAGTGGGCTTCGGCATTCCCTACCCTTCTTCAAATGTGAAAGGAAATTCTTAGCTTTGCGGTCGGCCCCATAGTTCAAGGGATAGAACGTGAGCCTCCGGAGCTCAAGATCCAGGTTCGAGTCCTGGTGGGGCTACAAGGAGAAGTAAGCTTTCGCCGCCTCTACATCGGCTTGAATCTGGAGAAAAAGGGTATGGGCATCATCAAAAGTTTCATGGGGGCGGAGCCGATCAAGTATGCCGATAGATAAGCTCTTGCCATAGAGGCTTTCTCCTTCTTTTTGCCCCTCTAAGAGATGAACTTCTAGGTCCCCCTCTGGAGGAAGGTAAAGAAGGCTTGGAATGCCTCTGCGTACGGGCAAATCATGGTAGTTGCCTACTTGAGTCCAGCCTACGTAGATTCCTGCGGGTAAGCGCAGCTTTTCTGGGGGATAAGGGATATTGGCGGTAGGGACGCCCAAGCGCCGAGCCTCCTGCCGTCCCGGTCGCACAACTCCTTGCAGGAGAAAGGGATAGCCTAAGAGCTCTACAGCTTTACTTACCGCCCCTTCTGCAAGAAGGCGGCGCACCCGCGAACTGCTTACAGGAGCTCCCTCCCATTCAAAAGCAGCTACTTCTTTAACCGCAAACCCCTCTTCCCGCAGCAGGTGCGTACTGCCCCCTCGCTCCTTCCCAAACCGATGGTCATACCCCAATACCACCCCACAAGGAGCAGAAACCGCCCGAATCCACTCTTCTATGTACCTTTTGCCAGAGAGCAAAGAGAGCTCTCTTGTAAATGGGATAATCCGTACAACCGATACACCCTCCTTTTTCAAGAGCGCTATGCGTTCTTCTAAAGTGGTAAGCACTGGCACTTGAATCCCGTGAAGCACCATGCGGGGATGGGGATGATACAGCCAGACTTCCGTGAAGGTCCCCACCTCCTCTGCCCATTCTTTACAAGCCTTAAGAAGGTGCTGGTGTCCTTTATGCACCCCGTCAAACACTCCCATCGTGAGGATGCCTCCTTGACGGGCAGGAGTCCTATCGTGATAAATATCCATCGGGCTGAATCGCTTGAAGGACAGAGTAGGTTCCAATCCGTGTCCGCCTGAGAGCCCCTAAATAAGCCCCCCAGCCAGTTTTCTCACCAATGTCCCGAGCTAAACTCCGAATATATACGCCTTTTCCGCATTCTATACGGAGGAGCCAGCGATAAGGCGGCTCATATGCAATTTCATCTATGGCATAGATTTTCACCCGCCGAGGAGGGAGGCTGACAACTTCTCCTCGCCGAGCCAGCGCATAGGCTCGCTTTCCCTCCACTTTTAGAGCAGAGAAAGCAGGGGGGCGCTGCTCTATCTCCCCTACAAAGGTGCTGAGAATAGCTCGTCGCTCTTCTTCGCTCATGGGGGAGGGTATAGCTACTTTCTCGGGCTCAAACTCTGCATCATCTGAAAGGGTCCGATACCCCAAAATCACCAGCGCGTAGTACTCCTTAGGAAGCTCCTGAAGGACAGAAAGCTGCCGTGTCATCTCATCCACTGCTACCAGGAGAAGTCCCGTAGCCAAAGGGTCCAGCGTACCTGCATGCCCGGCCTTTCGCACAGCAAAGTACTTTTTCACCCAGGCCGTAGCTTGAAAAGAACTCCACCGATATGGCTTATCTACGAGAAAAAGCCCATCCATAATAGCACCCCAGCCCCTAAGGCAATCCGATATATACCGAAAGGCATTAGCCCATAGCGCTGCCACAGCCCCACAAGGAATCGCATAGCCAAAAGAGCCACCACAAAAGCAACCCCCATCCCCATCAGAAGAATAGATAGATTTTCAGAAGACACAGCCACAGGACTTTTGTACAGCTTATAGGCAGAGGCAGCCCCTAAGGTGGGCACAGCCAGGAGAAAAGAAAACTCTGCAGCTTCTTCCTTCTTGAGTCCCATCCATTGAGCACCGAAAAGAGCAGCAGCTGCCCGAGATACACCCGGCAGCAGACTGATAGACTGAACTAAGCCAATCGCTACTGCCCGTTTCACAGAAAGGGTTTCTATTTGCCCTGTAGCATTTCTAAACCAGCGGTCCATCAGGAGGAGCACTATCCCGCCTATGATCAAGTTTATCGCCACGACTACAGGGGAGTCCAGAAGCTGCTCCACAACCCCCTTCGCTAAAAATCCAATTATCGCCGTAGGTACAAATGCAGCCAGGATCACTACATACAGGTGCGGTTTCCACAGCCGGCGAAAACTATGGACGACTACCGCCAGAATCGCCCCCCCCTGAATGATAATCTCGTAATCTTGAACAAAAGCCTCCTCAGCTCGCCCCAACCAAGCGCTGAGCAAAATCATATGCCCCGTAGAGGAAACGGGAAGAAACTCCGTAATTCCCTCCACCAGCGCAAGTAGGAGCGCCTCCCACCAAGTCATTTCTTCAGTATCGCATAGATTAGAGTCCCAAATCCCCCCAGAATAAACCACGGCGCTACATACAACGCAACCGAAAACTGCTTACTATCCACAAACCGCGGCGGAATAAGAAGTCCAATGTACCCTATGATCAGCAGTATCACCCCTATGATAAGCCATTGATAGTTTGCCCGGGTGAAAGGCATTTCGGACGAGGGCTCTTTAGCAGGAGAAGGATTCCTTGGAGCATTTACGACCTTTTTCTCTGTGCTCATATGAGGTTTTCTAAGGTTTTATTCAAAAAGCGACGCAGAGCCAGGCGACTGGCAGCATACCCCATCAGCACGCCAAAAATAGTAAGTCCTCCATACACTACCATCAGCCGCCAGTCCCCCAGAAGAAAATCTGCAGGCAGAATAAAGCGATCTATCAAAAGCAGCCCGACATGCAAAAGAAGAACCGCCAAAATAGAGCCGAGAACGCCCTGGAAAATTCCCACAAGCACGAAGGGACGCTCAATAAAGTGCCGAGTAGCACCCACCAGCTCCATCGTACGAATCTCTAACCGGCGGGCAAAAATCGCCAAACGAACGGTATTGAAAATGAGGAGAAAAGAAATTGCCACCACTATCCCTCCAATGAGTAATCCAAGCCAGCGAAGGGTGCCTGCCCTCGCTTCTAAGACTTCTAATAACCGACGAGGATAATCTACCTCCTTGACAATTTCCCATTCCAGTACTCGTTGGGAAAAAAGTAGGACGCTATCTGAAGAGACGAGCTCCCCGTGAAAGGTTACTCTAAAGGTAGGGGGAAAGGGGTTGAAGCCCTCCATCGCTCGTACGAACTCTTCCCCAGCTACTTGACGAAAGCCCTCCATAGACTCCTCGGGTGAGACATACTGGGCATGCCGCACAAGACGCTGCGCCCGAAGCCAACTCAAAAACTCTTGAATCCGCTCCGGCGAAACAGGACTATATAGATGAATACGATACTCTAACCCCTCTCGGGCCTGTTCTAAAGCAAGCTGTCCCGCCAGTAAAAAAAGCCCATACAACCCCAATACAAATAGCGAAAGAGTCAGACTTAAAAGAGAATGAGTCAGAGGCAGCCGTGCCCCCTTCACCCCGCAAAGGTAACCCAAAATCCCCTATCTTTGCCCTATGAGCCGTTCTGAAATCGTTATCCTACGAGACCCCGCAGATAACTTTCCCAGTCTGGAAGAAGCTCGCTCTATCCTCTCTCAAATGGGTATCGTGCACCGAGAGGAAATACTACCGACCCTTCCTACAATAGGGGCTCTACGCGGACTGATTGAAACTATAAGCCAAAGCGTCTGTATCGTAGCAGCTGGGCGCAGTGCTTATGTCCTTCCTATCCTTGCGGCTTCTGTAGCTTCTCAGCAGCCTCTAATAGTTCTGCCGTCTCCTTCGGAAACCGTTTCGCAAGAGTATTTAGATAAGATATTTGACGCTCTGCGCGGTTATCCTGTTGCCTTTACCCGTCCGCATGACGCTCAATCGGCGGTGCTTTTGGCTGTACACCTTTTAGCCAGCCGGCATCCGAGCTATGCGGACATTCTTCAAGCCTTTGTTCAGAAGCGACATCTCCAGCCCGCCTAAATTTCGCTGGAGCTTACTTTTCCCCTCCCATCAAATTTGAAGGTAGGAGGGCAGGCTTGTTTTCTACCTTTGCATTATGTACGGCACTTTATTGTACGAGCAGCGAGACGCTGTAACTTACATTACGCTCAATCGCCCTGAGCGCTATAACGCTTTCAACGAGCAGATGAGCGCAGAGCTCCTCGCCGCTCTCAAAGAAGCTCGGAAGGATAAAAATTCCCGAGTCGTAGTCATCCGAGGGGCGGGAAAAGCCTTCTGCTCAGGACAAGACCTCAAGGATATCGTAGGTGTGGAGCGTTCCCTCGGCGAGTCTGTAGAAAAGCGCTACAACCCCTTAGTAACTGCGCTTCATGAGTTAGAGAAGCCTGTGATAGCCAGCGTCAATGGCGTAGCTGCAGGGGCAGGGGCTGGACTGGCTTTGGCGTGCGACTATATCATAGCGGCTCGCTCAGCTTCCTTTGTCATAGCATTTGTCAATGTGGGATTGTCGCTGGATACGGCTACTTCTTTTCATCTGGTGCGCAGTATCGGGCTAAAGCGAGCCTTTGCACTGGCTGCCTTAGGGGATAGGCTTCCTGCTGAAACCGCATACGAATGGGGACTTGTAAATCAGCTCGTAGAAGATGAAAAGTTAGAAGAGGCCACCCATGAAGTAGCGCTGCGATTTGCTGCTCAAGCGCCACGCGCTTTGAGTTTGATTAAGAAGCTTCTTCTGCGCAGTTTTGAGCGCAGCTATGAAGAAGCCCTCAAATACGAGCTCTACTATCAAGAAATCGCAGGACGCACACAAGATTACAAAGAGGGCGTGCAAGCTTTTGTAGAAAAGCGCAAGCCCAACTTCCGCGGCCAATGACAGATTGGCGCAAATGGTTCTCCGGAGCCGAAGGGAAAAAGGCCTGTATCGTTGCAGGTCCCTGTGTGGTGGAGACTTATGAGATTGCAGCGAGGGTTGCCGAGGCCCTTTTAGCTACTTGTGAAGCGGCGGGTTTCTTCTACATCTTCAAAGCCTCCTATCGCAAAGCTAATCGCACCAAAGCCAGCTCCTTCCAAGGGATTGGAGATGAGAAAGCTTTGAAAATTCTTCAGCAAATTCGCCAAAACTTTGGTGTTCCAGTACTTACGGATGTGCATGAGACTACGGAAGTGCCCGCCGCCGCCGAAGTAGTAGATGTTTTACAAATCCCTGCTTTTCTTGCCCGCCAAACTGCTCTCCTCCAAGCAGCTGGTAAAACCGGCAAGGTCGTCAATATCAAAAAAGGCCAATTTATGAGCGCTGAGGCGGCAATTTTTGCCGCAGAAAAAGTAGCCCTTACGCAGAATCATCGCATCTTCCTCACAGAACGCGGAACTTTTTTCGGCTATGACGACCTTGTAGTAGATTTTCGTAACATTCCTCGTATGCAGGCCAGCGGCTATCCCGTCCTAATGGATGCTACTCATGCTGTTCAGCGTCCAAATACGGGAGCGGGAATTACTCTGGGCGAGAGACAATTTGTAGCTCTGTATGCTAAACTTGGCGTCATAGCGGGAGCTCAGGGGATTTTTATGGAAGTGCATCCGAACCCTTCTGCTTCCCCCAGTGATGCTGCTACTATGCTTTCTATAGAAGAGGCTAAAAGTCTCCTCTCCTTTCTTTCTCGGCTCTACGATGTACATCAAGCTGTGGAGCCTTCCGCCCGCTGAGAAAATCTTTGAACCAGAACAAAACTGGACTATCCTTGACAAATTTCCCATCTACCGCCTCCAACTAAATGACAATGAGGCCTCTTTTCATAAAAAAGTTGAACTCCCTTTTCAAGGGCGAGCTTTTGACCTTTTGTCTTATCTCCTTGCAGAACATGAAGAAGAGATTCGCTCGTACTCCCCTGCTGCTATTTATATAGGCTCGGCACGGGGAGAGCTCGGAACGCTTACTGAAGCCATAATAGCCTACGAAAGAGGCGAAAAGCCGTCTCCTCGCCTTTCTCCCCAGACAAGCGCAGGGAGTTTAGCAAGTGTGGTAGCACAATATTTAGGGGTTCAGGGGCCAGCTTTAGTGATTAGTCAAACCTGCCTTAGCGGCTTAGCAGCCCTACATGCAGCCAGTCTTTTTTTGAAAGCAGGCGAGGGGGATACAGTTCTTTTTGGGGCAGTGGAGGCTCCTCTTGTGCCTTTCTTCATAGAAACCATGGCGGCCCTGCGCATCTATACCCAGCAGAAAGAGTATCCCTTTTCCCGCCCTGGGGATACAGCCCAAATAAACTCCTTTGCCTTAGGAGAAGGCGCAGTTTTAGGGGTTCTTTCTGAGAAGCCTATTAGTCCTTTTCGCCTGCTGAATGTAAAAGTTCGCACGGCTCCTCCCCGCTCAGGAATGGCTTTCTCAGCGGTAGATGAAGAGGCGGTGGCTCATCTGCTGAGTGAAATAAGAAGTAAGCCGGATTTTGTCCTTCTTCATGCCCCCGGCACCCGTCAAGGTGATACAGCGGAATGGCACGCTGTCTCGCAAGTATGGGGAGACCTGCCTGCTTTATCTATCAAAGGACTGATTGGACATAGTTTAGGGGCAGCTCCGCTTTTGGGATTAGCTGCTGCCCTGTACCTTCTGCAAAAGCAAAAGTGGTACTTTCCGCCCTACCCTACTTTATGGCCCCAAAGAGCACCCCACCGGTGGAAAGAAGCTGTCGTCATCGGACTGGGATACGGAGGTGTAATGGGCGCTATTCAAATAAAGTATGAGCCTTGAAGCTCGCATTCGTCGGCGATTAGAGGCACTTCCAGAACGCCCGTTTTGGGGACTTTCTGCAAGCACTCCTGACTTTACCAGCAATGACTACCTTGGGCTCACTCATGACGGAATTATTCAGGAGATTCTGAAGGAGGCGCCACCAGAACTTTATCGGGGAAGTGGAGCTTCCCGTTACCTTGGGGGTGATGCAGTAGCCTTTCATGAGGTAGAGGGGCTTGCACAAGCCCTTTGGGGAAAGAAAGGTGAAAAAGCTTTATTTTTCCCCAGCGGTCTGACAGCTAACTTAGCTTTCTGGAGCAGCATCCTCACACGGGAGGATGTAGTGATATATGACCGCGAGGTGCACGCTTCAATTCGCTATGGCATTCATCTGAGTGGAGCGAGGGCATGGGGCTTCTCTCACAACTGCTGGGAAGAAGCCGAAAAGAAAATAAAGCAAGCCCCCACCCCTCCTTTCCTTGTCATTGAATCGCTCTATTCCATGCGGGGGACAAGCCCGGACGCAGAGGCTCTCAAAGCCTTATCTCAGCGGTATGAGTTTTATCTCGTGGTAGATGAGGCACACACTACGCTCATCTTGCCTCAAGGCAAATCGTGGAGCTCAGAAGTAGGCTTAGAACCAATAGCCCGCCTTTTCACTTTCGGAAAGGCGGCTGGGCTGATGGGGGCAGTCTGGATAGGAGCTTCATGGCTGATAGACTACCTTCAGCGAAAGGGATTTGCTGGGATTTACACTACTGCTTTACCGCCTTTCATTGCATGGGCTATAGCCAGGGTTCTCCAGCGTAATGAAGAGTGGGAACCCCGCCGCCAGAAGCTATGGAACTTAATCTACGAAGCACGAACATTTTTTCAGGCAAAGGGCATAGCTTATCAAGGATTAGAGGGACCGATTGCTCTCCTTCCTGTAGGCTCCTATGCCTTTCCACTCAAAGTACTTCATCCTCCTACAGTCTCAGCGCCTGCCTGCCGACTCAGCCTTCATGCTTACAATACCCTTGAGGAGCTAAATGCCTTGATAGGCTAAGCCCAGCATGGTGCAGCAGCTATTGTCCATGCGACTAAGCCCTACTTGCATCCCCTGATAGGCTGGGCAAAAGCTGCTGACCTAAAGGATATCCTCTCAGCTTTCTGCCGCTGCATTTCATTTCAAGGTAGCTCATTTTTCCTTCAAGTAGGCGATGGCTTTTCAACCTCATGTCGCCGTATCACTATACCTTTGCTTGGAAATGAAGTTTGTACGCTTTTTGTGGCAAGGGCAGGAGCTTTTAGGGATTATGGACACCTCTGAACAGTTTGTTCTTTCTCTTAATATCGTGGGGCAAGTACTGGGGCGACGATTTCCTTTTCGTGATATAGAAAGCTATTTGCAAGCTCGCTTAGAATGGGAGGGCTGGGTGGAATGGGTGAAGCGGCGCTATCACGAACGCGGCGATTTTGAAGACCTTCAAGTGCCGTATGCAGCTGTACGAGTGCTTTCGCCGGTTAGGCGTCCAGTGAGCCTAAGGGATGGCTACGCTTTCCGTCAGCATGTAGAAGCTGCTCGGCGCAATCGGGGCCTGGAGATGATTCCTGAGTTTGACCAGTTTCCTGTCTTTTACTTTTCAAATACCTTAGCTGTTACGGGACCAGGGCCGATTTATGTGGAACCTCGCCATTTGGAAAAGCTGGACTTTGAGTTAGAGGTGGCTATTATCTTAGGGCGGTCTGGACGGAACATCCCTGCCCATGCAGCAGATGAGTACATTTTTGGTTACATGCTCATGAACGATTGGAGCGCCCGCGCCCTCCAAATGGAGGAGATGAAGCTCAACCTTGGCCCCGCAAAAGGAAAAGACTTCGCTACCAGTTTAGGTCCTTGGGTAGTTACACCTGATGAGTTAGAGCCTTATCGTACAGAGCCGCCATCTGGGCACATAGGCAGGGCATATAGGTTGGCTCTGCAGGCTGAGGTCAATCAGCAGCCTGTAAGCTACGGATTTCTTTCTGATATGAGCTGGACATTTGCCGAAATCATAGAGCGAGTAAGCTATGGTGTAGAAGTATTTCCGGGAGAAGTGATTGGCTCAGGCACTGTCGGGACTGGCTGCTTTTTGGAAATCAATGGCACCCGCCGTCGCGAAACCCCCAATGCACCCGAAACCTGGCTCCAAATTGGAGACGAAGTAGCCCTCACTGGCACAGAATTAGGCACTTTGCGCAATACGATTCACCCTGCCTGAGATACCTTTGTGAGGGATATGCATTTTCCAGAAGACCTTTACTATACTCGCGAGCACGAATGGCTCCGCCCAATTCAAGATGGTGAGGCCCTCGTCGGAATCACCGACTACGCTCAATCCCAACTGGGAGACATTGTATATGTGGATATTCCCACAGTGGGGCAAACATTGGAAAGAGGAGCCGTATTTGGCAGCGTAGAAGCCGTGAAAACCGTATCTGACCTCTACCTTCCCGTTACAGCGACCATTCTGGAAAAAAATCCCCTCTTAGAGGCTCATCCTGAAAAAGTAAATCAAGACCCCTACGGAGAGGGGTGGATGATTCGGATTCGCATAGAAAAGCCTGAAGAGATAGAAGAGCTTTTGCGAGCCGAAACCTATCAGACTCTTATAGGCTAATGAGGGCGGTTATCGTAGGACCGGGGGTGATGGGGGAGACATTGGGCGGGGCATTTCGTCGGGCTTATCCCCACGAAGAACTGATATATCTGGGGCCTGTTTCTCCGCGGCGAAGCGAATTGGCTCGGCGCTATGCCGCAGGGGAAGCTACCCATCCGAGTGAGATTGGCGCAGTAGATTGGCTGATTTTAGCTCTCAAACCTCAGAAAGCCGCTCAGGTGCTTCCTATGCTTCGCCCCCTCCTTCATAAAGAGACGCTGGTCCTGTCAGTAATGGCAGGGATTACGCTGGGCCATCTGCGTCAAGCTCTGGCTCACTCTAAGTTAGTGCGGTGCATGCCTAATACCCCTGGCAGAATTGGTGCAGGAATCACCGCCTGGACCGCCCAAAACTTAGAAGACGAAGAGAAAGCAACCGTAGAGCGGTTCTTAGAGGGCATGGGAACCTCCCTATATGTAGAGGAGGAGATATATGTAGATATGGCAACGGCTCTATCGGGGACAGGGCCGGCGTATGTGTATCTTTTTATGGAGGCCCTGATGGATGCAGGGGTTCATATGGGACTGCCACGACACTTGGCAGAAAAGTTGGTCGTAGAGACCCTCCGGGGAGCGGTAGCATATTACGATAAAAACCCGCGTGGAGCAGCAGCGCTACGCCATGAGGTAACCTCACCTGGAGGCACCACCGCAGAAGCTATATATCATTTGGAGAAGGCAGGCTTTCGTCCAGCGCTCTCTAAGGCAGTATGGGCTGCCTATCAGAAAGCACTGGCATTGCGTCCTAAGGTGGAGGAATAGGGCGAAAGAGGGCCTATAGAAGGGGGGAAAGAGAAGGGCTGATGTTATAGCTGTGATCGCCGTGACACACAAGGAGACTGAGTTTGAAGGGAGGTAAAAGAGGGGGCGGCGGCAG
>JANXDD010000047.1 GCA_025059915.1 Bacteroidia bacterium
TCCTCCAGCCCCCCCTGGACGACAGGGATTAGTATGGGCCCCATTCCCTCCAAAGCCGCCCCCCCCACCACTACCTCCAGTTCCTCCTACCTGACTCGGTCTTAGGTCAGCTGCGTTTCCTCCAGCCCCACCCGCGCCACCGCTCCCACCACATGCATTTCCTGTACCTTCACAATCACTGCAACCGGCGGCACTACATACGCCGCCAGATTCTCCACCATCCTCTCCCCAACATCCTCCTCCGCCATTACCTCCCGCGGCTCCATTAGGACCATTTGCTCCGTCGGCTGCTCTCCCTGTCGTGACATTACATCGCACAATCCTATAGTCTGAGCATCCAGCGAGATAAATCCCGTATACGCTCATCCCATGGTTCGTAGGACGAACTCCTGGGGCATAACCTTCCACATTTAGAGTGATGTCATGGAGCTGGAAGTTTGTAATATTCACTCCACGCATGCCGATTAGTCGGGGAGGCCACGAGGTTTCAGCATTATTCGTTGTGCGATTTAGGGTAGTAGTAGCAGCATTTGTTTTCTTCCACCCTTGGGACTCATCGTATCCTCCATCCCAGTAGACGTTTGAGCACAGCTCCAGAGTGGTATTGAGAGTATAGTTGCCTGTAGCTAAGCGAATAATATGAGGAGCGGTGGGAGTGGCTACGGCGCATGCCTGATTTCGGGCATAATAGATGTCTGCGGGATTGGTACGGGAGCCACAGTTAGGTCCGCCTGTGCAACCATTTGGACGGACGTACCAGATGCGTCCATCTCCGCAGGCATCCTGAGCATATAGCGCAGCCCCTAAAGCAAGCCAGAGTAGATAGCGCCACATCTTCGCAAACCTACGACATCTTCTTTATCCTCCAAATACAACTCAGGTAGGCATTTATGCAGCTCAGGGGGGAGTTTTGTCGTATCCTGCGGTGAGCGCTAAATTTGAGTTAGCATGCGCAGAGTGCTGGGGTTTGTACCTGCTTTTCTTTTAGGACAAGAGCTGTACATGGGAAGTGAGTTTATGCTTTTGCGATTCTATAAGGGGTATTATCCGCCGCTTTTGGCGACAGGGGTAATGGGCGGAGGACGCTGGAAGCTATTCAGTTCGGGTAGCGCGTACAAGCTCACAGGATGGGCAGAAGCACGAGTGATGTATCCTGTGGGAGCAAGTAGGTCGTCTTTTGCGCCGGGAGCCACTGCCGGACTTGCTGCCCAAGTGGAAATCCCAAGCCGGATACGCCAATATATCCAACTAAGCCTCGGGGTAGATGCATATAGCTTGAGATTTTCGGATAGAGGCGGCTCTGTGCTTTTGGATAGACAGCTGCGTCCGATTATCTTAGGGGAAATCGGCTCCTACGCCTTTGCAGATGGGATATTCCTGCGATATGGATTTTATCCTACGCCTGGTACTACAGGGAAGTACGTCTTTGCGATAGGTTCCTATATTGGAGACTGAAGAGGGACTACCTTTGAGGGATGTGGTGGAGGAAAGCGGCGTATGTATGGCTGAGCGGCTTTGGGTTGGGGTACATGCCCTTTGCTCCTGCAAGCTGGGGAAGCCTCATAGCGGTGATGGTGTGGGGGGGCTTGCCACCGCTGGATGGATGGGAGCGGCTATTTTTGTGGCTGGGGATTCTCGGCGTTTCGCTTGGAAGTGCCTTTCTCGCAGCTCCTCTCTCTGAGAGGGACCCACGCTGGCTCGTCGCCGATGAAATAACAGCCCTTGTAGGAGTAGGCGTAGCCTACCCGCTGGACACAATAACAGCCCTGAGTATAAGCTATGTTTTATTTAGGTTTTGGGACGTAGTGAAAATCTGGCCGACAAATGCAGCCGAACAGCTGCCGGCGCCATGGGGTATTTTTGCTGACGATATGGTAGCGGGGCTTTATACGACTTTATGCATGTACCTCATAGGATTGTAAGCTGGATACAGCTTCTGCGTCCTCACCAGTATGTGAAAAATGTCTTGATATTTTCTCCCATGGTATTTGGTCGGCGCTGGGAGATATGGTTTGAAACGCTGATAGGTTTTGTGCTTTTTTCGCTGGCGGCGTCGGCAGTTTATGCCTTAAACGATGCATGGGATGCGAAGGCGGACCGAGCCCACCCTGAGAAGCGCTTTCGTCCCGTAGCCGCTGGCACAATCTCCCCTACCAGTGCATATGGAGCCGCTTTTTTCCTTGCCCTTCTGAGCCTCATCGGGGCTTTCAAACTAAATACCCTCTTTGGAGGGATAATCTCTCTGTATCTGGCAAATAACCTTCTCTATACCTTTTGGCTTAAGCGGCTTGCGCTATGGGATGTATTCAGCATTGCAGCGGGGTTTCTTCTGCGGGTGTATGGAGGAGGCGCAATTGGGGCGATTCCAGTCTCAGCGTACCTTTTCATGAGCGTGTTTTTTTTGTCGCTTTTTTTGGCATTAGGGAAAAGGCGCTATGAGCTTCTCCTTCAGCCTTCTGAGGAGAGTGCTACCCGCAGTCGTCAGAGCTTGCGGGGCTATTCCGTGTATTATTTGGACCAGCTTATGAACATCTCTGCCACTCTCACGCTGGTGGTTTATACCATCTACCTTATGCAAGGGCAATTCACGTGGCTGAGGGGAACTCTGCCCGTAGTGGTAATGGGGATTTTTCGCTACTACCATCTCACACATAACCTAAGGGCTGGAGAGCCCAGCCGAGACCTTCTGGTGGATCCACTTCTGCTTCTGCTGGGAGGAGTGTATGGGGGTCTGACTTTTTTAGAGATGGCAGAAGTAAAGGTGCCTTTCTTTAGCCGGCTTTTGCCTTAGGGTTCTGAAGGAGGGGAAGGAGGCGGGGATATTCAACCAGCTGCGCCCGATGCCTGCGAACCCACCCCCAGAAAAGCTCATCCCATTTCTCCACCCAAGCCCCCTCTGGATAATGACTCAAACTGCGTAGATAACGGCTTCCACTGAAATAGGGCTTCGTCGTAATTAGCGAGGAAGCATGTTGGCTCATTCCATATACGTTCGGCACCATCACCCAGTCATAGGCATCTACATAACTGCGCATGAAAAATTGATAGACTCTGTCTGGATGCACCTCATTCAGAAAAAGAAAGCTGCCTAAGACCATTAGCCGCTCTATGTGATGGGTGTAGCCCCATCTATAAAGCCGGCGAAGCGTAGTATCTACAGGGAGAATGCCCGTATTACCACTTTCCCAGCCCTCAGGAAAAGGCTGCGTATGCTGCCAGAGATTGCTTTTCCTCAAAGTGGTCCCGAGCTGGTCATATACCATCCGAATATACTCCCGCCAGCCGATAATTTGTCGCACAAATCCCTCCAGCGAAGCTATAGGAATAGACACTGTCTCCGCATACTGTAAGGTACGCTGAATAACCTCTTGGGGTGTAAGAAGTCCGATATTGAGGAGGGGAGAGAGTACGCTATGATAGAGAAAAGGCTCATGGGGCTCAAAAGCATCCTCGTAAGGACCGAAGTTAGCCAAGCGATGAAGGAGAAAATCCTCCAGCCATTGTAAAGCCTCTTCGTGAGAGGTGGGAAGCCACCAGGGTCCTGAAGCGCCCCAAGCATGGGGAAAGTGCTTTTCTACGTAAATCTCAGCTTCACGAACAAAGTCATTTGCTTCTACGAGGCGAGGAAGGGGAACTTTATGATGAGAGGGAAGCTTTTTTCGGTTTTCTACATCGTATGTCCAGCGGCCGCCGAGGGGAGCTCCTTCGGGCATAAGAAGGAGGTTGAGCCGCTTTCGCTGCCAGATGTAATAAGTGGTCTGATGGTAGCGGGGCTCACGAGCTTGAAAGGCGGCATTCTCTTGGCGAGTAGTGAGGAAGGCAGGCGTGTCCCAGATATGCAGTTCAATTCCTGTTTTTTGAGCTGCTCGGGCAAGCCGCCGCTCTAATAGATAATCCACCGGCTCAAAAACATGTAGGCGGGAAATACCGCTCTTATAAGCATTTGACAAGAGGGTGTGAAGGGCAGTGCTTGCGCCTTTTTGAGTAAGCTGGTTATAGGGCCAGTACTCTACCCGAAATCCTTCTGCTTCAAGGGCTTCGGCATATCGTCGTAGGCTGGCTCGGTGAAGGATTAGCTTCTGCTTATGAAAGCTGGGGGCATGAACAGGGTCATAGAAAAACAAGGGATCTTCTGCCAGCCATATTGTAGAGTAAGCTCGGGGAAAGTAGCGAGGATGAAAAAGCTGATGAGGGAAAAGAAGAAGAGCCTCCACACAGAGGGAAACAAAAAGGAGGGTAGGCTTGGGCGGTGAGGGGAGGGGGAGGGCAAGGGAAAGATAGATTTTTGGAATGGAGCGAGGAGGGGTAGTTGAGAAAGTTTTTTAGTAAAAGTTGCTACAGGGCAGGGGGCATGAGCTTTGAAAGCTGGGTGTGTGAGGGAGTTTTTTGAAAAGTTTTTGGGGGGGCGCGCCAGCGCCTTCGGCGCTGGCGCGCCCCAAAAAATCAAACCACATCCCCTCTCAATCGCCTGTGAAAGTCTTGAGCTCTTCCCTTTTGCGAGTTTCTTATAACTGCACCCTTTACTTAGAGCTTACTGGTGCTCCCGCTATCTCTGGATGCAAGACCTGCAGAAGCGTGTAAAGCGTCTGAAGGGGATTAGCATACGGCTGCTGAAGAAGCTCTCGCGAGGTAGAAAAAATACGCTTATACTGAATTGCAGGGCTACTGTATAAGTCAGGACATATCCTGAGGAGGTCGTCCACCCGGGCGGCCGCTCCTTCTGGGACTAAAATAATCTCCGGCAGGGCCTTTGCGATGCTCTCTGGGGGAACCACTGCCACCGCTCTGCCCGCAGAATCTGTATATGGCACATTTCCCCCCGCCCGTTCTATGAGAGAGGTCAGCGGGTGAGAACGCGTGTAGATCTCACCTCCTTCCCTTTCAGAGAGGACCATTACCCGAAATCGCCTCGCCTCTTTCAGCTGTTGGTCGTAAGCCTGAAGGACTTTAGTCAAGCTGTCCGCTACTTCCATCACCAGCCGATTGTCATAAACCTCACCCAGCAGCCGCAGATGCCGCAGCCACGCCTCCGGAGAAGTAGGGTGATAAACATAGGTCTTCGCTTTAGAGTATGCGGCGACCTGGGTAGGACGGGCGACCCAGACCCATTCCACTTGAGCCCGGAAGAGCGCCTCGCCCAACGAGAGCGAATCGTCGCAGAGAAGGTAGTAAATCCGCGGATTTTCCCCACTTCCATAGCAGGCAGCCACCACTCTATCTAAGAGGCCAGCCTTTTCCCACAGAGGTAAGGCCTCTGGTACAGCGATAGCTACGCGCCGTGGGGCTTGCGAGAGATAAATCTCACGCCCTAAGTCATCTTTTACTCGTATCCCAATAAGAGGGGCCTCCTTTAGCCAGCTGGGAGAGCTTCGGCATCCCATCACCCCTACTACTCCGATTAGGCCCACAAGCCTCCACATAGCTCAAAAGTACCTTAGGGAATCCAGACAGCGCCTTCTTTACCTGAGATGCAGCGGGCTTCTCCCTTTTTGTAGAGCCAGCCTACTGTCCAGCAAGCCAGCGCATCCCATTCATGTACGGAAGCAGGGCGGCCCGAGTACCCTTTTTCTCGCACCCATGCCTCAAAGAGAGCGGGGTCTTTAGGGAAGCTGCGTTTAGCGCCCAGCCAGACATAGACGCTCCAAGGAAAAGTCTCCCTCCATTCCAAGTGAGGAAGTTTTTGCCGCAGCAAAAGGGCACGCTCATGGAGCTTCCTCATAGCTGCCCAAGTAAGGGGTAGTGGCATTATGCCTTCTTTATGAAGAAGCCGATCGCAATCCCGAAAAGCCCCCTCCCCTCTACTCAGAGGCGCATCCACCCACACAGCCTGAGATGCGGCAAGCATTTCGCAAATCGCCTCATCCGAATAGACTGTGAAAAGCTCTACGCTTTGCCAGCTCTCACCTACTGCAATAGCAGAAGGACGCTGGATAGACGCAGCTAAGTCCAGCCCAGCCCAAATCACTTGGGAGACGGAACCTTCAGAGGCTCTTCTTTGAGCTCTACTATACGCACGGGAGCAGCCGCCGGCAGAAGTTCCGATTTGAGGAAGATACGCTGTCCTTCCGGACCCGCTGCATAGCTGATAAAGCCCGAGCCGAGCCCCGTGCGCGGCTCCCGACTAAGCGCATACACTTCTCGGGAGAGAGGATAAAAGCCTCGCCTCAGATACCCAGCATAAGGATAATAATAGCTTCCCGCCTCTGCCCCTGAGAGAGCAAAAAGCCTCACCGTTGTAAGAAACTTCCGAGTAGTAGAGTCGCCCCTATCACAGACCCACGCCGCCCCAATCAAACCAATAGCTCGCGGATTTTGCTGAACATAGGCAATCACAGCAGGGGCCGAATCCGCCTTATACAAACGGGCTTTGGGCATTTCTCCAGCCAGAAGAGAGTCTCGTATGTATCTCAAAATCCCTGAACCGCCCCCGCCCTCTATCACAAAAGTATAACGAGAAGACGAGTCCCGAAGCCACGCAATCAGGGTATCCAACCGCAGAAGGCTGTCCTTCCGAGCTGGAAAACCTATTACTGCGATGCCCTCATAAAAGAGCTTTGTTTTGCGTGGGCGAATCTTCTGCTCAGCCAGAGCGACAGAATCCTCTGGCGAAAAGCTCCTCGCCACTATTGCGACCCGAAAGCTATCTGCTAAAAGACCTGCTATCGCCTCCGCCTCCGAGGTATAAACCACCTCCACATGCGCCTTAGGATAAGTCCGATGAAACTGCTCTAAAACTGCATCCAAAGCTGGCTTGAAGCTAACATCGGCAGCGATACGAATACGCCCACTGGTGGGGGTATCCTCCGCAGAAGAGCTACCCGAAGTGCACCCCCCTGCCCCGATTTCAGCGAGCAGCAGCAGGCTGAGGCTTAGTCCGCCGAGAAAGCCGCTCCCAAAGGAGAGCCGAAATGTCGCTCGCCACATAAATCGTAGAGAAAATCCCCAGAATAAAGCCTAAAAGCAAAAGCAGTGAAAAGCCTTTCGTATTCTCACCCCCAATAAGGAGTAGGATAAACACAACCAGTGCTGCCGTAAAGGTAGTCAAAATAGTGCGGGTCAGCACGAGATTGATACTTCGGCTGTGCAGTTCAGCGGCTTGGGCTTCCGCCCCAGGACGAGCACGCTCCTCCCGAATCCTATCAAAAAGCACCACCGCATCATTTATCACATACCCTATCACCGTCAAAACAGCGGCTATCGTATCTTGATTTGCCTCCAGACTAAAAGGCAAAATATCTGCCCGGCTTAGGGCTGCGTACACTCCCAGAAGTACTATCACCGTAGCAGCCAGCGATAAAGCACTCCCCACTGAGTAAGCTACGCTTCGAAACCTCAGAAGGATATATAGCGCAATCCCTAAAATTCCAAAAATCACCGAAGTAACAGCGCTTGAGCGGATATCCTCTGCGATAGTAGGACCGATGAGAGCCGAACGGGTAATTTGAGGATTCGCATCTGCATGATGTTTTCTAATGCCCTGAAGGAGAGCCGCTTCTACTTGGGCTTGCATATTCGGCTGGTCGTACAAGTAACTGGTACTTACGAGGACATCATTTTTCGCCCCTACTGTCTTAATTACAGGCGAGCTACCACCGAAAGCCTCTGTCAGGTCAGCCCGCAAAACATCCAAGTTAGCTGGACGAGAAAGCGATACCTGAAATTGGTATCCCCCCGTAAATTCCAAACCTTGACGAATCCCCAAGCCAAAAATCGCTACAGCCCCTAAGACTACTAACCCAAGCACTACCCACCGACTTTTTGGATACTGGCGAGCGAAATGAATATTGGGTATCCGACCCAGTAGCTTTTCCATTACGGCTGTGCGGAAACGAAGGCGCGGATTCCAGCGCGGCGAAGCATACGCCCCTTCTATCAAAAGGCGCGTTACTATCACGCCCGTAAGGAGTGTCCCTATTATCCCAATAATCAGCGTAACAGCAAACCCTCGTATTGGCCCAATCCCAAAAATGTACAAGATGACCCCCGCGATCAGCGTCGTAAGGTTAGAGTCCACAATGGCTGAAAGAGCATTATTGAAACCGCTTTCTATCGCTCCTTTGAGAGACTTGCCTGAACGCAAATCTTCCAGAACCCGCTCATAGATAAGGATATTTGCATCCACTGCCATCCCCAGCGTGAGTACAATTCCCGCAATTCCCGGCAAGGTAAGAACTACATTCATCGCCGCCATCACCCCCGTGATGAATAGAAGAAGAAGTAGAAGAGCAATATCCGCTATAATCCCCGCTGTGCTGTAAACGAGCCACATGAAAAGCAGGATGGACACGAAAGCCAGCACCAGCGCAATCATCCCCTGGCGAATCGTAACCTCTCCCAAGGAAGGCCCGACTATCTCTTCCGCTTCTATCCGAATCGCTGCTGGTAGCCTCCCCGCCTTCAGCACATTAGCCAGGTCTTTAGCTTCCTCTACAGTGAAATTGCCCGTAATCTGTGAATTTCCGTTGGCGATGACGCTCTGAACAACTGGATAGGTATAAACATAGCCATCCAGAACGACGGCGATAGATTTCCCTAAGTAGTCCGTAGTGAGACGCTTCCATATGCGGGCCCCTTCGGCATTCATTCGCATTGTAACCATGGGGCGCCCATCATCGGGATTAAAGTCTTGCCGTGCATCCTCTATTGCTTCTCCGGTGAGAGGGGCTTGATGTGTAGGATTGACCCGAAGGGCTATCAAAGTCAAAACATCCGAGCCCTCCTGCTCTGGCTTGACCGTCCAGGCAAAAGCAAGGTTTTCTGGGAAATACACCTGCACCTCGGGCTGACGCAGGTAAGCATTTACCGTAGCAGTGTCGGTAATCCGAGCATATCCTACTACTGGACTTGTTTCAGAAGCATTCTGAGGAGGGACAAGCACGGAGAAAAGCGGATTCTCCTTCTCAAAGCGCTTACGCTTCTCTTCTTCTGTTACAGCGGTGTCAGCTTTGAGGGTGGTATCTGTTTTGGGTTTTGTCTGTCCCAAAAGGAGCTCCTCTGTAGAAACGGGCTTTTCAGTGGGCTTCGTCGTATCAGCGGCGGCTTTTTGCGCAGTATCCGCCCTCCCCGAGCGAAGCGCCGCCAGCTTTTCATTAGCTTTTTGGAGGGAGGGAAATACCTCCTTGATAGTATAAGTGGGCCAAAACTCCAATTGAGCTGTGGTGCGCAGGAGACGACGCACCCGATCACTGTCTTTCACGCCCGGCAGCTCTAAAAGAATCCGCCCAGTGCCCGGCTGCCGCTGGATATTCGGTGAAACTACCCCAAATTGATCTATTCGCACCCGCAGTATCTTATAGGTGCGATCCACCGCATCTTCTACCTCCTGCCGAAGCTTAGCTAATACCTCACTATCTTTCGCCTCATAGGAGAGCCCCAACTTCTGTCCCGCAAAAAATTGAGCAAGCGTAGTATTAGGACTCTTCTCTTTGAGAACCTGCGCAAAAAGATCCACTAAGTTTCCTTCTCCGCGACGGTAGCGCTTTACGGCTTCCTTGAGGGTCTCTTGAAAAAGCGAATCCTGAGGAACTTCACACAAGCCTCTCAAGATATCTTCTACCCCGACCTCCAGCGTCACGTACATTCCCCCCTGCAAGTCAAGCCCTAAGGTGAAAGAATTTTCCACTGCTCGGCGATAGTACTTGTAGTTGTTGGCATCTTTGAGCCATGCGCTGCGCGCCTCGGGCGTCATGGCTCCCAGCTTCCGCTCTATCCGAAACCGCTCCACCACCCAATACAGGTTATACAGCACTATCGCAAAAAATATCCCCAGAAGGGTCAGAATAAACGCTCTATGCCTGAGCATGTAGGCGGCAAAGTTAGTGCTTTCCGAGCAAGGAGGCTCTCTACATACAGAAGCCCTGCTACTGATAAGGAATCGGTGATTTTCCCCCTATGTACCCATTCAATTGCTTCCATCAGAGGAAGCCTGAGCACCTGCAGCTTTTCTGTGGACTCTGGGCGGGCTATCCCTACCGATAGGTCCCACGCCAGATAAATCAGAGCTAACTCATCCGAGACGCTATTAGAGAGATGCATCCGAAGAAGCAGCTGCCAGCATCGCGCCGTCAAGCCCGTCTCCTCCAGAAGCTCCCGCTGAATCTCAGTTAGCGGGTCTCTATCTAATCGCCCCCCACCCTCCGGTATTTCCCACGAATACTGCCCCAAAGGATATCGGTACTGCCCCACTAAGTAAGTAAAGCCCTCCGCATCTATGGGTATCACACCCAAAGCCAGATTTTTGTAATGAATCACCCCGTAGATGCCTGGCTTCCCGCTTGGGTCTATTACCTTATCTTCCCGAAGGGCTATCCATGGGTTTTCATAAATCAGTCGGGAGCTAAGCGTCTGCCATGGATTTTCTGCTTCCACAGCTGCGAAACTACCGCAAACCAAAGAGTCTTTAGCAGTCCTTGTCAAAAAGCAATAATTTTTTTACATTAGGCGGCATGAAAGGAAGCATGGCAGTCTTTGTTGTAGTTCTATATGGGCAGAGCTTTGGTACAAGCTCTTTCGCCCCGCCTAAATCTATTGATGCTCGGCTCCAAGGCGACCTGCGAGAAGTAGAAGAAATGGATCGCGACCTTGCGCGCGGACAAAGTTTAGCACAGGAAGGAAAATATAGCCAAGCGCTCAATCTCTTAGAACGTAGCAAAGCACGAGACCCCGATAATCCTATAGTATGGTATTGGATCGGCTACTGCCATGAAAATTTAGGTCAAAAAGAGGCTGCCCTCTCCGCATATAATCAAGCCCTTCATAAAAACCCCAAATTAGTCCAAGCTTGGTGGGGAAAAGGCAGCGTGCTTTTCACAGAAAAGCAATACGAGGAGGCTTACAAAGCTTTTGAAGAGCTTATGCGTCAGATGCCTCAGCACCCCTTAGGCTATTTTTATGCGGGAGCTTCTCTTTGGATGCAAAAGCGGCAAGTAGAAGCCATTCCTTTATGGGAGAAAGCCATCAGCCTTGGGTTTGCGGACTCTCTGAAGGTGCTTGTGTGGATTGGTGATGCCTACTGGGAGGCTGACAGTTTTGCCTTAGCAGAGAAGGCTTATGCCCGCGCTGCGCGCAGCGCTAATTCACCTGCTGAAGCACTGCTGGGTTTAGGGAAAGCTCGCTTAGCTCAAAATGACCCAGAGGGAGCCCTTCCCCTCCTCACGCAAGCCGAAACCCGCTTGCCAGAGGATCCTCTCCCCCCTTACTACAAGGGGCTAGCGTATAAACGCCTCGGAAAGCTTTCCGAAGCCCAAGCCGCATTTCAAGAAGCGCTGCGCCGCAAGCCCGACCATGCTCGCTCCCTGTACGAAATGGGCCTGCTTAGCTTGGCTCAGAACAATATAGACGAAGCCCAGAAATACTACGAAAAGCTCAAGACCCTCAGCACGCGCTTAGCGCAGCAGCTTCTGCAGGAGATTCTCAATAAACGCTGAGAGCACCTAAGGGCCTACACTCTGGCGCAGCTCGTTTTGATTTCGTATAAGTAGGACGGCATCAGCTGCATTTACCACGCCGTCGCTATTGAGGTCCGCCCAAGAGTAACCCGTAGTTATGCCATTGCGCGGCATCAAAAACTCCCAGTCAGCCGCATTCACGACACCTGCATCATAATGCGGACCAGGCACAAACCCATTATACACATCAGCACAGTTGCCTGCCCATGCCGCTGCCCGCTCCCGCACAGGTGACACCGTACTATCCGTCAGCAGCTTGTAATGAAGGTTCGGAATTCCCTCTAGCGAAGAAGGATCCGTCAAATCCAAAAAATCTGCGCTGCCTGCCCCCCGCGCAGGTAAGCTAATGACCTTCGTATAAAGTGGTAGGTGATTCGGTGTGCGAATGACGAAGTACTTTGGAGTCGTCGTGTCACAATAGCAAAACGACAAAGTATCGTTGGAAAGGAGGGGAATTCCTCCTCCCAAAGGAGCCCGATATAAATACATCCGTCCTATCGTATCCACCACTGCATAAGCGCTATCCACCCGCTGGTGCGTAGTAGCATCCCGAAGCTCTATATAGCTGATTTGAGACCAGTTTGGAAAACACATCCAGTCATTTGAAGAGAGATCAGAAGGACAAGACGAAGGTTCGACGAGAAGCAGGTTCCATGTTTGCATCAGAGAGTCGGACAGTATGCGCAGCAGTCGCCATAGAGAATCTGACGCAATACCGCTGTTTCCTGAATTGTATCGGGCGAAGAATAGCCGATTTAGCTGAGGGTGGGCTTGCATCCAGCGAGGGTGCGTAGGAGTCGCTACCCACGGTCCTTCCAGCGCAACTTGCATCCTAACCCGATGCCCCCGCCGAATACGAATGGGACGAGTGCTATCTACCTGACTGATAAGCCATCTCCACCGCTCCCGCGTCAGTCTCAATCTCAGCGTGTCATATCCAGCAGCTCTGGCATACCATCGCCCCACTTCATTTCCACTCATGCGGAGACTAAGAAGCCCCATCTGACTGCCCCAACCAAAAAGCGAGCCCCCCACACGACAATCCTCCTCAACCCAGAAACTTGGCAAGTACTGGAGGAAGCTATGAAAGATCATTCCCTCACATACTGAATCTGGTGCAATAATCCGTACGCTCAAAGAGGGTACTAAATACCGCCCATACCAGAAAGATTTCCCTACCCCTCCCCCACAAACGCTTACTTGCAGCCAAGTGGAGTCAGAAGGAGAGGAAAGATAGAGGGTATCTTGACCTACACTCCCTTGAGAAACTGCTTGAATAGTTTCTTCCGCTCGCAGGGTATCTGCCTGTGTGGAAAGATGGAGAGGTAAAAGGGCTCTGATTTCTCTCCCTCCTCCACCTCCGAATAGCACGACCCCACTACGCAAGACTACATAGGGAGAATGCGGTGCCGGAGGCTGTACGTAGTCGCTGAGACCGTACTTACAGCAAAGCCCTTGAGCACACATCAGAAGCGTATCTCGCCGCCGAGTAGTAAGATCATACCAGAGCATAAAGGAACTTGAGCTGCGAGTCGCGTTCATGTAAAGACCCGAGGAGGGTACGTCGCTATATTCCAAATTGAAGTAGTCAGAATTTGCATTGCCGTCTAAAGTGTCTATCGTGCGCACCTCATAGATACGACGGTCAGAGGTGGTGGGCCAGGCTTTCCGCAGGAGGCGACGAGCATTTGCACACCCCACACCAGCTCGCTCCACCCAGTACAAAGTATCCCCCCTGCTCGTGATATGAGAAAAATCACCCGAAAGGGTAACAGCACTCCCTACCCCATCCTGAGGACAGGAGGAATTCCCTCCGCCCGCCACGAGATAAACGCTATCCCTCTCAGGCGATATGCGTGCTATGACCCAGCGAAAACCTGAAGCACTAATGCGGTGGCTGGCAAAAAAGACTATGTCCCCATTTTGCGTGCAGGTAGGTAATCTTACAACACTCGTCCACATTTGACGTGAGTTCAACGGATAGCCCCCCGTACCTGTAACACCTGTAGATGAGAAGCTAGCATCAGCCCGATACAAAAGGAGAGAGTCATCCCGCCCCGCATCCACCGAATCTAAACGCCAAAAAACACGGTTTCCTGAGACGCTCCATAATGCCCCCCGCACCCTATCTCCAAAAATGAAATCGCCGCGCGACCCAGCTCCAGAAGCAGGCCAAGAGCGAAGGGGCGTAATAAATCCTGTTCCAAAGTCTAAGCGATAAAGCCAATAGGTATCAGGAAGGCGCTCCAGAATATACAAAACTTCCCTGCCACCCAACCACCCTTCCCAGGGAAAATACACCATAGCCGCTATATCTTCGAAAGAACGCTCCCTTCTATAGAAAGGCTGAGTGGCTGCAGAAGCAGAAGGTAAAGACGGCTCTCCTCCTGCATAGCGTACGACCATCCGCTGCCAGCGCAGAGCCCCTGCCCGCTGAAGCTGGGGCGTCGTCGTCCCAAGCACCTCAATCCAGAGCGTATCCCCCCCTATGTCAGCAAAGCGATTCCCCATCACTGGGCTGCGTAAAGCAAGGAAATAGCGCCCTGGCGGCAGCCGCCCCGGCGCCAGGAGGGAAAACGACCCAACCCGCACCCCCTCTTGAAGAGCAGAAGCTGGTCCTATAGGATTAGCTAAGATAGAAGCCCAGCGCTGCTTTGCCTGATAGGAGCGGACAGAAGCCTCCGGCACCCATACCAGGTCGCGATTGATACTCGGCGCCCACGTGCCTGTAATCTGAATAGGCCAATCGCTTAACATGGTATCAGGGGCACATCGTAGACCTGAGATTGAGAGTGGATTTGCGGAAACAGTATAGAGATCTAGCCGCCCTATCCATAGGCGAGCAGAGTGAAAAGGGGAGGTGCTCAGGCGCACAGTATCCGCATTGCCTGATGCCCAGCGAGGCTCTACCACGAGGCTATCACGCCCCCAGCCGTACAGATACAGCTGCGGCAGGGTAGGATGTTTAGCCATGCCAGCGGATTGAACAAGATTTTGAGTTGAAGGGTCTTGTGCGAGGCTAAAAAAAGGCTTGTAGCCTAAAAAGCGCCATGAGCTGCCATTCCAGTGCAATCCAAGCACAAAAGCCGCCGTTCCTTGACCAATAGGAGCTCCCTGCAGAGATACACTTCCTCCCCCTGAAAAGCCCTTAAGCTTCCAGCTCGTGCCCTCCAGCGTACCACTGAGGTAGAGATAAGGCTGTGGCACGTTAAGAGACCCTCCTACCCTCGGCTCTATGGCTATTCCACTGAGCTGGAGACTATGTACCTCTGTACTCTCAAGGACCACTCTATTGAGAACCGTAGGGCGCCTAACAAGCGCCCTACACACAATAAGCCGAGGATACTCCGTACTAGAGTAAGTATTCGGCGGAATCCGATACAACGCAGTATCTACCACTGCCCAGTATAGCTCACCCCCACCATTTCCATGCCTCTGAAAGGCCACATAGTAATGGGGAGGAGCGGTAGTATTCCCAGCCTGCACAGGTGCATAGTCAGCCAAGCT
>JANXDD010000048.1 GCA_025059915.1 Bacteroidia bacterium
TGGATAGCTCTCATTGTAGAGCTTTCGACATGGAAGACTCTTAGACCAGGATCCACAGAAAAATAATTACTAGTCTGACTCTGCGTAGTGGCGTATCGCTTATACCCTTCTTCTCTCATAGATACAAGCCATCCCACCGTGTCTGGTCCATAAGCAAAAAGAGCCCGACCATAGCAAGCAGGGTGATTTCCAATTCCTACCGCACTCTCTATCACAGAGGCATGATCCAACGTGAGAGAAGCGGCATCCATCCGCAGTAGTACTGCTTGAAGCCTTTGACCAGCATTCGTAATACCCAAAATCAGGTTCAACAAAATGGTTCCAAACCCAGACTGTGTAAGATTGGGATCGGGATAGAGATATGTAGCCCCCCCTAATTGCCTATTAATCCTTACCGTCCCGCTAGCCCAGAGCCTCCCGTCATGTAGTAGTAGAGAGAAAAAATTTGCCTCAAAGTTATTATCATCGCAGTCAGGAGGGTTCAAACCACCTTGACCACATCCCAGCCGCTGAAGGTTGATATTACCCAATGAACTGGGCTCAAAACGAACGATAAAGCTCACACGATAATCAGGAATGGAAGGATTTCCTGTAAAAGAAGCGGATTGAATGGAGCTCTGCCAGGTGACATACTGAGCCTGCATGCTCTCATTAGAGACTGAGCTGCTTGCGTGGAGAATAGCATAAATCACGTGCGACTCACTAACCAGAAGCTCTACACCTCGGATAGTGGTATTCCCACCGACTTGAGGACGGAAATGCACAGCCCATAAGAAAGCTCCGTTTCGACGGTTGTAGGCCGCAATATAGGTGGTCACATCATTGTTACCGCGAGCAGAGAGAGATGGACCCCCTTTAGGAAGGACAATAGCATCTGTATTATCTGAGTGTGCTGCTGTACCTAAAACATAAACCGTGTCTCCAACTACGACAACTTTCCCTGGAATGGAGCGGAAGTTTGGCCCCGATAGACCGATCCAGCCGACTGTAGGCTGAGCCTTTCCTGAGGTGCTATGATGGTACCAATGCCAGACCCCTGCCGTTTGAGATAAAGCTGCACCGCCCACTACCAGCCAAAGTCTCAAGAGCCGCATTTGGACAAAAATACACAGTACTACTCAATACCATCTCGCTAAAAATCCCTAACTCAGGTTTAGGATTTACCTCCGAGAAGGTATGTGAGCCTTTTGTACTTTTGAGAGACTGTGCAAAAGCTCATAGGGGCGTTCCTTTTTGTCTCCTTGCCTCTGATGTATGGTCAGGAAAAAAGCCTCTCTTCGCCAGCTGAGGAGGACTTTTTAGAAGACATTTTCTCGGAGCCGAGCGCCAGCAGCCCCGCTCCTGACAGTGCCTCCCCAGACGACCCCTACTCCCTGCTGAAAGATACCACCTTAGAGCCCTTGAAACCTCCCCCACCTTTGCGGCTTATAGATTCCCCCATTCACCCTACCCTGCCTGTAGGTGGAGGGGCTAAAATTACGGTCTCTACCAACCGCCCTTTTTCCGTGCAGCTCGTACGCCCAAAGCTTCAAAACTCTAAAGGCTATCCGCTCATTTATGGCTTTGAGACGTGGTACATGTACATCGTCAAAGCAGAACAGGTTCGTATCAACTCCAAAGTCTTACAAACAAACGGTCTCCCTGTCTTCATGGTCATCGTAAGCCAAGCAGAAGCCTTAGAAGAACTTCCAACTGTGCTGGAAAGTCCAGCTCTAATGGTAAAGGGACTGGTAGATTACGGAGACACTATCGTGAAGTACTTCAAGCGGGAGAAAAAGCGCCTACGCCAAGTATTAGACAGCTTGATGAAGCAAAAAGTCGCAGAAGATGAAATCGTTGCGGAGGAGCAGGAAAGGCTACTGGAAAAGGTTGCTGATTCATTGGATTATGCGGAGGCCTACTACGAGCTCTATCGGCACTTCAAACGAGCAAAAGCGGCAGACAAAACGCTGATTGAATTTTTTCTGAGCCACCCTTTCAATAGAAGCCTGACTTACTCCATCTATTCTGCTCCATATGCCCTGCCGAGATACGACCCTCCACAAGAGAAAAAGGAGGCTTCGGCAGGAAAGCGCAAGCGCTCGTAGCTTTGCTGCAGAAATGAGAGGCTCGGTATTACCCCATCTCATAATCATCAATAGCCTGATATGGCTTGCTGGAATCAGATTTGAAGAGCTCGCTCTCACGCTGGCTATCCATAAGTGGGGCTATGAATTTGAACCGTGGCAGGTAATCACCTACTTCTTTACGCATCGTAGTTTTTGGCACATTTTAGCTAACATGATAGCTCTTTGGAGCTTAGGTAGCGCTGTGGAGCCAGTGATGGGCAGCTCAAATTTTCTCTTCATGTACCTCTTTGTGGGGATAGCATCGGGAGTATGCTTGGCATTCTTGGACCCCTCGCCATTTCCCGTGTTAGGAGCTTCTACCAGCGTAAGTGGCGTGCTGGCGGCTTATGCGTATCTTTTTCCGCGCTCTCAACTTGTCATTTTTCCCCTGCCTATTCCTTTTTCAGCACGGTGGCTGGCTATTGGGTTTGGGGTGATTTCCCTACTACTTTTCCTTTGGGAGCCGGTTATGGGCGGTATCTCTCATTTCGGGCACTTATGTGGGCTGGTTTTCGGATGGGTGTACTTGCGATGGATCTGGAAGTGGTGGCACATCTGACAGCTCCCGCAGTCGTGGTAAATCCTCCAATGAACGCAAACCCAAAAGCTCCAAAAACTTCTTTGTAGTGCGGTAGGAAAGAGGCTTGCCGGGAAGTTCAGCGCGCCCAGCAGGCTCTATGAGCTCCAGCTCTAATAGCTTTTCCACCGCATAATCACTCTGAACCCCTCGTAGGTGATTGATGAAAGGGCGCGTAACTGGCTGATGGTAAGCCACAATAGCCAGCGTCTCTAATAGAGGCTTAGAAAGCTGAAGGGGATTCTGAAGCCCAAGGTACTTCGCTAAGGCTTCTCCGTACCCCGGACGGGTGCGTAATGCATATCCCCCAGCTACCTCTATCAGCTCTATGCTGGTAGAGTGGTATCGCTGCCGAAGAATTTCTATCGCCCCTGCGATATCTTCCAAAGTGAAGGAACGTCCTGTGATATATTCCGCCGCCTTCTGGAGAGCAGAAGCGCTCAGAGGGCTATTATTTGTGAAAAGGATAGCCTCTACCAGATTCTCTAACGGATAGGTGAAAGAGTCTTGCCCCCCTTCCATTAGACAAAAGCTGAGATTCCTGTGATGTCCTGCCCCGTAATAAGCAAATGCACTTCGTGCGTCCCTTCGTAAGTGATGACCGATTCCAGATTCATCATGTGCCGCATGATAGGATAATCGCCCGTAATTCCCATCCCACCGAGGATTTGGCGGGCGGTGCGAGCAACCTCCAACGCCATAGCGACATTATTTCGTTTAGCCATAGAGATTTGTTGGGGGGTAGCTCTACCTTCGTTCATGAGCTGGCCGAGGCGCAGGGCAAGCAGCTGGGCCTTTGTGATTTCCGTAAGCATTTCAGCCAGCTTTTTCTGAGTGAGCTGGAAAGCAGCGATAGGTTTCCCAAACTGCGTGCGCTCTAAGCTGTACTGTACCGCTGTCTTATAGCAATCAATAGCTGCCCCGATAGCTCCCCAAGCGATACCATACCGAGCGCTATTGAGACAAGAAAGCGGCCCTTTGAGTCCCACAACTCCCGGGAGTAAGTTTTCCTTCGGCACTCGGACACGGTCCATCACCAGCTCGCCTGTAGCTGATGCGCGCAAAGACCATTTGCGATGTATCTCGGGGGTGGAAAAGCCCTCCATCCCCCGCTCCAAAATAAGCCCTCGTACTTTCCCCTCCGGATCTTTCGCCCAAACGATAGCAATATCCGCAAAGGGCGCATTAGAAATCCACATCTTTCGCCCAGTAACTACGTAGTAGTCGCCTTCCTCGTAGAAGTAAGTCTCCATGCCGGCTGGATTAGAGCCATGGTTAGGCTCTGTAAGCCCGAAACAGCCCATCAACTCACCTCTCGCTAGGCGAGGTAGGTATTTCTGACGCTGCTCCTCCGAACCAAACTTCCAAATAGGATACATCACCAGCGAACTCTGTACCGAAGCTATAGACCGAATTCCTGAATCCCCCGCCTCTATCTCCTGCATGATGAGCCCATAGGTAATATAATCCAACCCTGCTCCGCCATACTCTTCTGGAATAAAAGGACCAAAAACCCCCAACTGCGCCATCTCTGGAATAAGGTGGGTAGGACATTCCGCCCGTTGAGCGTAGTCATCTATGATGGGTTTGACCCGCGTCTCCACCCACTGCCGCACCGCATCCCGGATAGCTCGCTGCTCTGGAGTGAAAAAAGACTCTACATCAAAGTAATCCGTAACTATCCCTCGGCTTTGTACGATAGCCGTCATGAGACAAAATAACGAAAAAAAGCATGGATGGAGGGAGCTTGACAGGATGGATTTTTGCTTATATTTGCCATGAAAATTGCTTCGTATGTGGAGAAAGGTTGGCTACTCCCTACTGATGCTGGGCTTTATCCTGCTGCATGCGCAGGATCCGCAGTTTTCACAGTTTTTCGCCAATCAAGTTATTCTCTCTCCAGCTTTTACGGGCATTACGGAAGGTCCGCGCTTGGCTCTGGCGTACCGAATGCAATGGACAGCTATTCCTGGGTATTACCGCACCTTTGCGGCTGCTTACGACCAGCCAGTATTTTTTGGTAATGTCCGAAATGGACTTGGGCTTGCCTTCATGGCAGACCAGGCAGGCGAGGGCAATCTCACCAAGCTAAGCGTCCTTCTCAACTATGCCCTTCACATTCAGCTGACTAACACGAGCGCCCTGAGCTTAGGACTATCGGGTGGTATCATGCAAGCCAGCATTGACTTTTTCCGCCTGCGCTTCCCCGACCAGATTGACCCTAATGCAGGTTTTATTTTGCCTACCCAAGAGCGGAACTTTTTCCAGAATCGGATTCACGAAGATGTAAATGCGGGAGCTCTGTATTACAATCGCTACATTTATGTAGGGACTTCGGTGATGCACATTACCCAGCCTCAGCAGCGCTTCTATAATGTGAGTTTGCCAAATCCTGCTGCTGCCCGCTTGCCGATTCGCGCCAACTTCTTTGCGGGGGCTCAGATTCCCATAGACCGCAATAGGGAGGGTACGCAGACAATCGGTCCTGCGATTATGTACCGCATTCAGCAGCCTTTCCAGCAGCTGGACTTAGGGCTATACTATACGATAGACCCATTAGTTTTGGGCGTATGGTATAGAAATAAGGATGCTGTGATTGGCTTAGTCGGTCTGCAAAAGGGTATGTTTCGGGTGGGCTACTCTTACGACTACACGATTTCCACTTTGACCAACCGCATTTCTGCAGGGTCGCACGAGGTATCCTTGGTGATAGAATTTGAGAAAGAGCGTCGCCGAGGAATGAAGCACCGAGGAAACTACCCTTGTCCAAGATTTTAGAGAAACATATACCTTTGCGCATGCCTATGACAAAACGGTGGATATCCGCAGCGACAGTTTTGTTTGCCATCTGGAGCCTCACAGGCTGCGGCGGAAAAGAAAACATTGAAGACCCTGGTACCACCAGCCGTTTGACAGGGCTTAAGTTTGCCCGAAAAAGCGGGGGAGAGGGCTTCTACGTCAAGCGCTATCGCGAAATGCCTCCTGGACCCGGCTTAGTCTTCATTGAAGGAGGTACCTTCCACATGGGAGGCACAGAAAAAGACTTAGATTATGAACACAACGCCCGGGTGCGCCAAGTAACCGTGGCAAGCTTTTATATGGATGAAACAGAGGTCCCGAATGTGGAATACAAGCAGTTTCTTTTCTATGTGCAAAAAGATTCTGGGGACCAAAAGGCACAGCTCCTGTATCCTGACACTACAGTGTGGTTCCGAGAAATGGCTTACAATGACCCATATGTGCGCTACTATTTCCAACATGAAGGCTACCACATGTATCCAGTCGTGGGCGTGAACTGGCATCAGGCTCGGGAGTTCGCTGCTTGGCGCACGGCTATCGTGAATAAGCAGCTTTTGGACAAAGACCCTGAAGCCATCCTCTACCCAGATTATCGTTTGCCTACAGAGGCAGAATGGGAGTATGCCGCTCGCGCCGGCTACGAACAAGAACTGTATCCATGGGAAGGACGTAGCCTTCGGGATATGAAGGGACGCTTCCGTGCAAACTTCAAACGAGGACGGGGCGACTATGCTGGGCGTAGCAACAAGGGCGGCTCCCTCCTCTACGAAGGACTCAATGATGCATATATGATTCCTGCCCCAGTCAAGGCTTTCTACCCGAATGACTTCGGACTTTACAACATGGCTGGCAATGTAGCTGAATGGACTGAGGACACCTACAGGGTTCTCAACTATGAGGACGCCGAAGACCTCAATCCTCACCGCCGTCGTGGTACGGTGGAGAAAGATCAGTTCCAATATGACGACGACTATGACCCTAAAACCAGCTTACTCTATAGTCCGAAAGCGGTCGCTGCTGGCGGACAGGAAGGAGGAGCAACGGGAGCTTGGCCCGATTTAGGAGCTGATGCAGCCAAGGTCTATAGGGGAGGCTCCTGGGCGGATATTGCCTATTATGTAACCTGCGGTGCCCGCCGCTACCTCCATGCGGATTCCTCCTCCGCTACAATCGGGTTCCGCTGCGCTATGGTGCGCGTGGGACGCCCCTTCTGAGATAGTTTTCCACCTCCTTCCACACATGAGGGGGTGTGCATGTAAGCACACCCCCTTGTTTTTTTTTTAGCTTAGAAAGCTCTCCAACCCTACATCAGAGAGGAAGCTGCTCCGCTCCCATGATAAGACTGCTCTGCCCCCGCAAATCAAAAGTATAGAGCCCCCATCGCCCCATCTGAAACCGAAAGTAGGTGTAGCGACGAATCCAATCCCCCAGCAGAACTAAATAGCTGCGCCCGATCCGCTCTACAAAGGCAAGGTGCCTATGACCGAAAATATACCAGTCCATCGGAGACTTGTCCTGAGCAGAGCGAACAAAGATGCGGGTGTATTCCTTTTCGCCTAAGTCTATGTCATCCATAGGCATGTGAGCGATTCTACTGCGCCCCGAGAAAAACCGCCCTAACGGAAGCCCTATATCAGGATGAATCCACCGATACAACATTTGAAGCCAGCGATTTTCCATACCCGCATATAGAATCCTATCTATCCAGCGGATGGGTCCGATTTTATGTCCGTGGGAAAGAAAAAACGACTGTCCTTGCCATTCTGCGAGATAGGGATCAGGCAGGAGCCGTAGCCCGATCTCTCCCGTCAAGTACCCTGTAAGCCAAAGGTCATGATTGCCAACCTGAAAAAAGATAGGAATGCCCGCTTCCACCACTTCTGTCAGCGCCGCAAGCAGTCGTACATGCCCCTTAGGCACCGCATGTTTGTATTCAAACCAGAAATCCCACAAATCTCCCAAGAGGTAGAAAGCCGCTGCTTCTGACGCATGGGTCTCTAACCAGCGAACAAAGTGCCTCTCTCGGGAAATGCTTTCCGCCCGAGAGGGGGCCCCTGCATGCAAATCACTGGCAAAAAAGATGGCTTTCCCCTCTACCTCACCAGCAGGATACAAGGGAGAAAGCGGAGCAGCAGCTGGCATGCCTCAAGCCCCTCCCAAACTCATTGCACAGAAGTGGAAGGATAGGAGTTATCCTTGCCCGCCTTATGATTTAGCTTGTACGCTCTCGCGAGCTGCTTGCGCCGCTTGAATCATATTCTTGAGAGCGGGGGTAACCTCCTCCCACCGACGAGTTTTGAGACCACAGTCGGGATTCACCCACAGCAGTCTATCAGGGAGGGCACGCCGAGCCGCCTCAATCACTGCCTGGATAGACTCTTCAGTAGGGATGGCCGGGGAATGTATATCATACACGCCCAGCCCTATCTGCCTATCCCACTGCGGGAAGCGTTTGAATTCCTCCACCAAGGTTCCTTTGCTGCGTGAGGCTTCAATAGAAATAACATCAAAGTCCATCTCCCAGATGTACGACAAAATGCTTTCAAACTCCGAATAGCACATGTGCGAGTGAATCTGTGTTTGAGGCAAAGCTCGGGAAGCCAACCGAAAAGCCCGCACCGCCCAACGGAAATACTCCGGCCAGTCCCTCTGCTTGAGAGGCGCTCCTTCTCTAAAGGCAGGTTCATCTATTTGGATGACCTTGATGCCTGCTGCCTCCAGGTCACGCACCTCATCTTGAATAGCCAAGGCTATCTCATAAGCCACTTCCTCTTTAGATTTATGAGGAGGGGCATAGCTCCAGTTGAGGATAGTTACAGGACCTGTGAGCATGCCTTTTACAGGCTTCTGGGTGAGAGACTGGGCATAAGCGATTTCCTCTACAGTCATCGGCTTAGGACGCCACACATCCCCATAGATAATCGGCGCCCGATAGACCCGAGAGCCATAAGAAAGTACCCATCCATGTTCCGTGATGGCAAAGCCCTCCAGCCGTTCTGCAAAGAATTCCACCATATCACTACGCTCAAACTCCCCATGCACCAGCACATCCAGTCCCAGCTCTTCCTGATAGCGAATCACCTCCGCTATTTTCTCCCGAATTTTTGCTTTATACTCTGATTCTGGAAGGGTGCCTTCCCTATAGGCTTTTCTCAAAGCCCGCAGATCTTCTGTCTGAGGAAAGGAGCCGATGGTCGTCGTCGGAAAGAGCGGCAGATTTAGATGCTGACTTTGAAGGCGCACCCGCTCGGCATACGGCACTTCTCTGATGAAGTCTTTCTCCGTGAGGGAACTCACTCGCTGACGCGTAGGAGCATGCAAGCCCAACGGTTCTCCCTGCCAGAGGGCAGCCGTTGCTTCCACCTCGGCTCGCACCTCTTCCTCCCCAGACAAATAGGCTCTAAGAAGGCGAAGTTCAGCGAGCTTCTCTTTGGCAAAGCTCAACCGTTCCCAAACAGGAGCAGGAATCTTTTTCTCCACTGCCTTTGTCAGGGGCAGAAAAGACAAGGGAGCACTGGGAGCCAGCCATATTTGCTTTGCATATCGCTGAAGCGCCTCTACTTCCTTTGCTTTAGCCACTAAGTCCGCGCGCCATACATTACGCCCATCTATCACGCCTGCTATCAAAACTTTATCCTCTGGGAAACCATAGTGTGCTATAGCTTCTCTATTCGCCCCCCCCGCTACAAAGTCTAAGGCTATGCCTTTCACGGGAAGCTCCACTAAACGAGGATAAAAATCCACCGCTTCGTAATAGGTAAGGAGGTACAGGGGATATTGGGAAAGGCTGTGATATAGATACCCAATCAAAGGAACCAGCGGCTCATCCAGCACAAATGCAGGTTCGTGAATCAAAATACCCTGCGCACCTGCCTTTTGAAGAGCCTGTATGACTTTCTGATAGATAGGAAGTAGAGCTTCGCCATATCGCTCTATCTCCTCAGCAGAAAGAGAATGACCATTTTTCTTGGATAAGCGCAGAAAAGTATAAGGACCTATGAGGGAAGGCATAGCATTATGAAAGCCCTCCGCCTTAGCATGCTCATATTTCTGAAGGTAAATGTCAGGTTGAGGGGTGAGCTTGAGGGGCTCCTCCCATTCTGGAACTAAATAGTGGTAGTTGGTATTGAACCATTTGGTCATTTCCAGAGCTTGAGCTCCCCGAGCCATTTGGAAGTAAGAACTAAGTCCCTCATACGGCTGGAAACGCTGGGGGATAAGTCCCACCGCTACCGCCAAATCCAGCATAGGGTCGTAATACGACAGCTCTCCCGCTGGATATATATCCACGAAAGCAGCATAGGTAGAGAGCCGCTCCTTTTCCAGAGCCTCCATTCCTTTGAGAAATTCAGTCTCAGAAACCTTTCCTGACCAGAAACGCTCTAAGAGGGTCTTATACTGCCGCTTCTCCCCCAGGCGCGGCAAACCATATGCCAGTATCTGCATGGCTCAAAAGTACGCTAAACCGCTTAGAGTAGTAGGATAAGCCTATCCAACAAATAAAAGTGGAGCGGAGGAAAGGCCTCCTCTTACCCTGCCATGCGGAATTTTACAGGCTTCTTAGTTTTGCTCCTCTTGAGGCTCAGGCACAAACCTATAACCCACCCCTTTCAGGGTCTCTATGTAGCCTGCCCCTATTTTTTCTCGCAGTTTCCGAATATGCACATCCACCGTCCGAGGAATCACGTATGTGTCGCTTCCCCACACTCTATCCAGCAGCGCATCCCGCGAGAAGTATTTGTAAGGACGACTGGCTAAAGCAAAAAGTAGCTCAAACTCTTTCTTGGAGAGGGGGATGACTTGTCCTTCTTTATGAACCGCATACTCATCTGGGACGATTTCTATGCCCGGGAACTGAAGACGCTGTAGAGGGGCGGCGCGCCTTGCAAGAGCTTTGAGCCGGCTCAAAAGAGAACGAGGACGAACCGGTTTGACTAAAAAGTCATCCGCCCCCGCTTCAAAGCCAGCCAGCTCCGCAAACTCCTCCGACCGAGCCGTGAGGAAAATAATGTAACTCTCTCGGGTCTCTGGAAGTTTGCGCAAGCGACGACACACCTCCAAGCCGTCTATCCCTGGCATCATAATATCCAGCACAATCACCGAGGGCTGATGCTGCTGCGCCAAAGAGAGCGCTTTCTCGCCGTCCTCAGCTAAAAGGGGCTCATATCCTTCCTGCTTGAGATTGTAGGAAAGAATCTCCAAGACATCTGGCTCGTCGTCTACTACGAGGACCTTACGATTGAGCATGCATCCCAAAGTTCAAGCGGAAGTGTAAAGCTAAAGTAAAAGCGAACGATTTTGCCGCACCCAGTGAATGTAATAGCGCACTGCTTGATGCCCAAGGGGACCGAGGTTATAGGTGTAGCGGTTAACATAGAGCTGGACATGAGCCCGCAGAACTTGGGGGCTCAGCTCCTGTGCATAAACGCCTATAAAAGCGTCTAAATCAGGTACCTCTTGCCGCCAGGCCATACGAAGGCTCCTTCGCAGAGCTCGTATCAAGGGCCGCCTCGGCACATCCCGACGAACTGCCACTCCCCCCAGCGGTATAGGATAGCCTGTTTTTTTCGTCCAATACTCGCCCAAATCTTGCAAACAAATCAGCCCCCAATCTGCATAAGTGAAACGGCTTTCATGAATGATCACCGCAGCCTCTAACTCCCCCCGAGCAGTGGCAGGCATGAGCTGTTCATAGCGCATTTCTATAAGGTTTTTAGCCTCTGGGAGAAAAAAACGAAGGAGGCTATAAGCTGTAGTGCCTTTCCCTGGAATGCCTATGCGAGCAGAGATTAGCTGCGCTCGCTCTAAGGGTTTGCGGGCTACGAGAAGCGGACCCACCCCATACCCTAACGCAGCCCCCACCGGAAGCAAACGATAAAGCCCCCGAGGAAGTAGAGCATACTGGTAAAAAGACATCTTTAGCACATGAACAGAGCCGGTAATAGCCAGCTCATTGAGCGTCTGAATGTCTTCATACCGAAAGCTGAGACGGAAGGGCAAACGGACTTGCCCCAGCGCCAATGCCCCCCATGCAAATGTATCATTTGGGCAAGGGCTGATAGCTACCTCTAACCTGCGCTGCATCAGAAGAGACTTACCACGCGCCGCACCACCTGATCAACTAACAAAGCAGGTCCATCCTCCCTCCCATGAAGTTCATCCATGAGAATCATGAGCTTCGGACCTCGGTCGTAACTTTCATACCAGGCGTTGTAGGCTTGATTGAGCTTGCGTAAGTATTCCAGGCTTATGTTTTCCTCGTAAGGCCTTCCCCGTGCTAATATCTGCTCTACCAATACAGGAACTGAAGCTTTCAAATAGACCAGTAAATCGGGCGGCCGTACCAAGGAAGCAATTTTTTCAAAAAGGGCCCGATAGACCTCATACTCACGCGCAGGCAAAATATCCATATCCCGCAAAACAGGCGCAAAAACTTCTGCATCCTCGTACATCGTGCGGTCCTGAACATAATCTTTCCCACTGCGCTGAATGTGTAGAGTCGTCTCTAACCGCTTATTGAGAAGGTAAATCTGCATGGGGAAAGCCCACCGCACCATATCCTGATAAAAGTCTAAGAGGAAGGGATTATCCTGGTCGTTCTCGTAGACGGCTTCATACCGCAACGCTTGACTGAGAATGTAAGTGGCATAAGTCTTGCCTGCGCCTATATTACCTGCGAGAGCGATATGCATCACCAGTGAGCAATTGGAGTTAGAGCTCCGGTAACTTTGTCCCCGGGCTGTACTTTCACCTGCACTGTGAGGGGTAAAAGTACATCCACCCGCGAGCCAAACTTGATAAAGCCAATCTCCTCACCCGCCTCCAGAGAAGCCCCGACAGTCGGATAAGTACGGATTCGGCGGGCAAATACCCCTGCTATCTGCCTAATAGCATAAGAATGAGAGGCTTCCTTCCCTTCTACAGCGAGGAAAGTCTGTTCATTGAGGAGGGAAGCTTTGGGGTGCCATGCCACTAAGTAGGTGCCATGATTATGGTCAAGAGCCCGAAGAATGCCCCCTGCGGGGGCCCAATTGACGTGAACATCCAAAGGAGACATAAATATGCTAACCTGCAGCATCTCTCTATGGAAATACTTCGGCTCAAAGGTCGGACAAACCTCCACGACCCTTCCATCACAAGGAGCATATATAAGGTTGGGGTCAGCAGGACACACCCGCTGAGGATAGCGAAAGAAGTTTAGTATAAAAAGAGTTCCCGCCATCCACAAAATCCCCAAGGAAAGCGATAACCACAAAGCAGGGCGAAGCCACCAGAGAAGCACTGCCCCTATTAGTCCTATTCCTACTGCGCCTGCGATCCAACTGTATCCCTCTTTATGAAACCGTATTAGAGCCATGTGGGAACCCCCTCTGAACAGTTTCGGCAAATATCTATACTTTCTCGGGCTTGGAAAACTTGCCTGCGAAAACTTTCTGCCTTTGCTCCCTCCCATATTTCGGAAAATCGCCCTTCTCTAAGGGAGCCAAAGGCGTATTCTGCATTTTTATCAAAGCAGCAGGGTAGGATTTGACCATCCCAGGTTATTTCGGCAGCCCGCCACAATCGCCAGCAGCGGTTGGGAAGTTTGGCATTTAGGCGAACTGTGCCTGATTTGTCTTTTATGTATCTGCTTCCTTCTTCTGGGATCCAAGTATCGTAGGCTTCGGGGGTGAGTTCTAAGATTTGGGCGGTTTTGACCCGGGCAAAGTCAGCCTTTACCGCCCGAGCCCATCGGTAAAACTCTGGAATCTCTTGCCGATTATGTTTGAAAGCTATAAACTGAAGCTCTATCAAGGGAAAACGGCTACGCATAGCCCGCCGCATGCGCAAAAGCCGCTCCACTCCCGCTTGAACAAGGGCAAGATTTCCCCCTACTCTATACTTCTCATAACTCTCAGACGTCATGCCATCTATGGAGATACGAATATGCGTAAGCCCCGCTGCGATAAGCTCGTAGCACTTTTCCTCTGTGAGAAAATGCCCATTAGTGCTGAGGGAAGAGAGCAGCCTATATCGGCTCACAAGGAGGATAAGCCGCCCTATCTCTGGATGAATAAGCGGCTCCCCTTGGAAGTAAAAAAGCACCCCCCAGAGGTAAGGATGGAGCTCTTCCATCAAGGCTTCTAAGAGGGAAGGGTCTAAGCGTCCCGTAGGACGAGAAAAAGCCCGTAAGCCAGAAATACATTGAGGACAGCGCAAGTTGCAAGCAGTGGTAGGCTCCACGCCGAGAAAAAGGGGATATTTCGGAGGAAGCCACGCAAGGCGAGTACGGGCCAAAAGGTAACTCACTCCCACGACCACTCCCCTCCATAGCCGCCGAGCTGTGAGCATGCGCCCCCCTGCCAGCAGCCCTCCCACCAGCCAACTGAACCGCATTTTCTCCAAATGTAGGTAATCTGGATAAGGGGAAAGAGGCTTATATTTGTTTGCATCCCAAAATGAAGGACCTTATCCGTGAAGCTCAGCGGTGGCGCGCAGACTTTCCTCTTCTTCATCAGACACATCCAAGGGGAAAGCCTCTGGCTTATTTAGACAATGCCGCTACCGCTCAGAAGCCCCAGGCCGTGATAGAGGCCTTGGCTGGATTTCTGCGAGAGCGTAACTCCAATATCCATCGGGGAGCTCATTGGCTCAGTCAAGAAGCTACTAATCTCTACGAGGCTGCGCGAGAGACGATAGCAGAATTTATTGGAGCAGCTTCCCCTCAGGAGGTAGTTTTCGTACGAGGAGCTACCGAGGGCATCAACCTAATTGCTCACGGGCTGCGCCGCTCCTACTTCCGCCCAGAAGATGAGATTATTCTCACCTACGCAGAACACCATGCTAACATAGTCCCCTGGCATCTCGTAGCAGAAGAGATTCCGATCCGCCTGCGCCCCATTCCTCTAAAAGAAGACGGCACATGGGACTGGGAGGCATTTTATAATGCCCTTTCTTCTAAGACCCGATTGATTGCCATCACCGCCATGTCTAACGTGCTGGGTACAGAGATGCCTGTAAGAGAAATCGCTCAAATAGCCCGTAGTAGAAACATCCCCATCTTAGTTGATGCTTGTCAGGCAATCGTACATCGTCCGATTTCTGTGGAGGAATGGGGCGTAGACTTCTTGGTCTTTTCAGGCC
>JANXDD010000049.1 GCA_025059915.1 Bacteroidia bacterium
GGTGTTTGGGGGGGGGCGCCCCCCCCCCGGGGGGGGGGCCCCGCCCCCCGACCCATTCCCAGCCACCCGATACCGCGCCGTATCTTTGTCCAGATATGTTTGAGGCGATTGCAGAGCGGCTCTCTGAAACTTTCCGCAGCTTAGCAGGACGCGCCCGCATCACCGAAGCTAACATCGCCGACGCCGTAAAAGAAGTGCGTCGCGCCCTTCTGGAAGCCGATGTAAATTACAAGATTGTCAAAGATTTCACCGAACGCGTCAAACAAGAAGCTCTCGGTCAGGAGGTTATCAAGTCCGTAACCCCTGCCCAGCTTTTCGTGAAAATCATTTATGACGAACTTGTAAAGCTCTTAGGCGAAAAACAGGAGCCGCTTCGGTACGCGCCGGTTCCCCCTACTATTTACATGATAGTGGGGCTCAATGGCGCAGGTAAGACTACCTTTTCTGCCAAACTGGCCCTTTATCTTAAAAGCCAAGGCAGAGCCCCTTTTCTCATCGCTGCCGATATCTATCGTCCCGCCGCCGCAGAGCAGCTGGCAGTTCTGGCAGAAAAGATAGAGGTACCCTACTACCGGGAAGATGAGAGCCCCGATGCCATTGCCTTAGTCAAAAGAGGACTGGCAGCAGCAAAGGAAAAAGCCCGCGAAATCATCATCATAGATACAGCTGGCCGCCAAACCCCCGATAAGGAGCTAATGGCTGAGCTGCGACAAATGGCTGATGCCCTCAAGCCCACTGAAATCCTTCTCGTCTTGGATGCGATGACGGGGCAGGATGCGGTCACCACTGCTCAAGCTTTCCGAGAGACTGTTCCTATCACAGGGTTCATTCTCTCTAAGATGGACGGCGATGCCCGGGGAGGAGCCGCCCTTTCCTTGCGAGCCTCCACCGGACTGCCTATCAAGTTTATCGGGACTGGAGAAAAGCCCGAAGACCTTGCGCCCTTTTACCCCGAACGCATCGCCAGCCGGATTCTCGGCATGGGTGACATCGTTTCTTTTGTAGAGAAAGCCCAGGCTCAGTATGATGCTGAAAAAGCGCAAAAGCTCCAAGAGAAGCTCCGAAAAAATAAATTTGACTTAGAGGACATGCTGGATCAGCTGCGAACCCTCAAAAAAATGGGCAACATTCGGGACCTTCTGGCAATGATTCCAGGCTTTTCTCAAATGAAGGATGCACAAATAGACGAGCGAACCCTCAAACACATAGAGGCAATAATTCTCTCCATGACTCCCGAGGAGCGACGCAATCCTGCTATCATCAATGGCTCCCGTCGGCGGCGCATTGCTCTCGGAAGTGGAACTTCCATTCAGCAAGTCAATCAGCTTCTGCGAGAGTTTGAGCAGATGAAAAAGCTGCTCAAAAGCCTCAATAAACTTCAAGCGCAAGGACGAGACCCTCGTCAAGCCCATCCCCTCTTTAGGCGCAAGGGGTAAATAGGTATTACCCTCCGCGCCTCTATCGGAGGGTGAGTAAAGAACATTTTGTTTTGCTTAATTCCTACCTTAGCGAAATATGGCTATCCGCATCACAGACGACTGCATCAACTGCGGTGCGTGCGAGCCTGAATGCCCCAATAATGCGATTTATGAAGGGGGTATTCAATGGCGCTACAAGGATGGTACCTCCCTTACAGGGAAGGTTGAGTTGGGGAATGGTATTATGCTGGATGCAGATGCCCCTCATCCTCCTATCTCTACGGAGTACTACTACATCGTACCCAGTAAATGCACAGAGTGTACGGGCTTCCATGAAGAGCCTCAGTGCGCCGCCGTGTGCCCCGTAGATTGCTGCTTGCCTGATCCTAATCATGTGGAGACGCCAGAACAGCTTCTGGCGAAAAAAGCCTTTCTCCACGATGGAGCTGCTCCGCCAGCTGACATTATCCAGATTTACTTGGAAGATTTAGAGCGGGCATAGAAATGTCCGCTGTTATTCAGTTGGAGGGGATAAAAAAGTTTTACCCGCTGGGGAAGGAGGGGGTGTGGGCTTTGCGAGGAGTCTCTTTCACTATAGAAAAAGGGGAGCTGGTAGGAATTGTCGGGCCGTCGGGCTCGGGAAAAAGTACCCTCATGCATATCCTCGGCTGCCTAGATGTACCGACGGAAGGGCGATATATCCTTGCGGGACGGGATACTACCGGTCTCTCAGACAGAGAGCTGGCTCGCCTTCGCAATCAAGAGATTGGATTTGTTTTCCAAAGTTTTCACCTGCTTCCTCGTTATACGGCGCTGGAGAATGTAGCCCTACCCTTAGTTTATGCGGGAGTGCCGCGACGAGAGCGAATGCGGCGAGCCCAAGCAATGCTGGAAGCAGTAGGCTTAGGCGATCGTCTGCATCATCGTCCGAATGAGCTTTCTGGAGGACAGCGACAAAGAGTCGCTATCGCCCGCGCCCTCGTCAATAGACCATCTCTTCTTTTAGCCGATGAGCCCACGGGTAATTTAGACTCTGCCACCAGTGAAGAGATTTTACGCCTCTTTTTAGAACTCAATAGCCAAGGACACACCGTCGTTATCGTTACTCATGAGCCAGACATTGCGGCACGAATGCACCGTCAGATTTCTCTACGCGATGGACTGGTGGCAGAGGATAGACGCCGCGTAGCTTTGGCTGGATAATGGAAGCCTCTTATCGGCAAATCTGGCGGATAGCCTGGCCTATTATCGGCGCCAGCCTTGCCCAAAATGCCGTTTCCCTTATAGACACAGCTTTTCTGGGATTCATTGGACAAGTAGAGCTGGCGGCGGGAGGTATTGGCGTACTTTTCTTCCTTACCATAGGCTTCATCGGCTTAGGAATAAGCACAGGGGTTCAAGTACTTACCGCTCAGCTTTTAGGTAGTGGCGAGTCTGAGCGATTAGGGTCCCTCCTACGCCAATCTCTATGGATTTCTGCCTTTGTGGGCGCAGGACTGAGCTTCGGACTTGCTTATACTGCACCTTTTTTCGTTAGGGCGCTTCTACACGAGCCAGAAACTATAAATAGCACTACCTATTTTCTGAGAGGGCGAAGTTTGGAACTCTTTCCTCTAATGCTTTTTGGAGCGCTGCGCGGCTATTATAGCGGCACCGCCCAGACTTCTTACATCCTCCGAGCCAATCTTATTTTAGCTTCCACTAACCTCCTCATCAATATTCTTTTCGTCATTGGTTTAGGCTGGGGAATGAAAGGGGTTATCGCCGGCTCAGTGCTCTCTCAGTACATTGCTACCACTTACTTATTCGTGAGTCTGCGTCAGCAGCGATATAACCTCTCCTCCAAAAGTGAGGGGTGGTGGCTGCTTCCTCTGATGCGATACGCAGGTCCAGCGATTCTTCAGAACCTGGTGGGGATGGTGGGGTGGGTGGTGTTTTTTCTCTTGATAGAGCGGCGGGGGCAGTTTGCCTTAGCCTCTGCTAATATCATTCGCAGCCTGTACAGCTTCTCCATGCTACCTACGTGGGGATTTGCCACGGCGGTAGGCACTCTCACGGGATATTTCTGGGGAGCTAAAGACCGAAAAGGTCTCATACAAACGCTTCGGCGAGCCTTTTTTCTGAGCCAAGGGCTGAATACAGCGATCGCGCTTATGTTGGCTGCTTTTGCCCCCCTCTGGGTTCAGCTTTTCACCCGAGATCCCGCTATCCAAGCCCAAGCTGCGCGCGACCTGCCAATGATAGCGCTCTCTGTATTCATAATGCCAGCCTCAGCTGTACTTCTTTTTGCAGTGGTAGGCGTAGGAGAAGTCTTCCTCGCCTTCTTGGTAGAAGTAGGGGTGATAATCGTGTATGTGAGCTACGCCCTGTGGATAGATAGTTTGCAAGTAAGCCTTACATGGATGTGGTCCACGGAATGGACCTACTGGATACCCTCAGCTATCATACTTTTTGTGCTGTGGTGGAGGCGAGTAAAAAAGGTGAATATTTTAGCCCTGGCGCTCTCCTAAACGTATGCTTTTGATATGGCTACAAGGAGCTCTCATAGGCCTTACAAGTCAAGAAAGCCGATGGTGGAGACGATGGGGGCAGGACACCGCCCACTGGGATAGCATTCTGCGCAGCTGGGGCTACTGGGAAGCCCGCCCTACCGAAGGAAAAAGTGGTCCTAAATATCGCCTCGTGGAGATCACGTGGAGAGGAGATACCAGCCAGATTTTATCCCCTAAACTGGCTCGTCAATGGAAAGGAGCCGTACTGACCCCCCAGCTGCTGAGAGCTATTCCACTGACGCTTCAGCGGCAGCTTTTAGAAGCAGGCTTTTTATTCAGTGCAGTTCAGTGGGAAAGCCTACACTGCGACGAGAAAGGAAGCTGTAGAGGAAAGCTGCTTATCCTCCCTGGGACGCAGGTGAAGCTGGACACTGTTATTATCCGAGGGAAGTGGAATGCCCCCCGTAGTGCTTTTTATCAAATCACTGGGCTGCGCCCGAGACAGCCGCTCCGACTTGCGCAGTGGGAGGCTCTACCTCGCCGCATCCGCAGCAGTCCTTATGCAGTGCTGGTGGATACCCCTCAACTCTGGCTTTTCCCCAATCTCGCTTGGATAGAGGTTCAAGTCAAACCAAAAACAGGAAACCGCATAGATGGGGCTCTTTCGCTTATTCCTTCCACAGGAAGCAGTAGAGCCCAACTCATCGGACAAGTAGAGCTTACTCTCTTGAGCCCTTTCCGATTGGGTGAAAAAATAGAGGCTCGCTTTGCCCAGCTGCCGGGAAGCTCTCAGCGACTGCATCTGAGCATGGCTTTCCCCTATCTCCTCCGGGGGTACATAGAGGCGCGCGGACATTTCACTCTGTGGCGGCAGGATACCAGCTTTCTGACCCGAGAAGGAGAGGTGGAAACTCGCTACCGATTGACGCCTACCCTGAGTCTGCTGGGCGGGTATCAAATAACTTCCTCGCGCCTCATAAATACCCTCCCTTATCGGGAACGGGTGTGGCCTCCCCCCCCAATTCTAGACTTTCAACGATGGGGGATACGACTGGGCTGGCAGTATGAGCAGGTAGATTTTCGTCTCTCGCCGCGTCGCGGCTGGCAAGTTACCTTGACTGGCATGCAAGGGCGCCGAGGCTATATTCGTAATGCAGGTCTGCCTCGCTTCGCCTATGAGCGGCTTCCAGCAGTCAGCACTTTTCAAGAGCTGAAAGGCACTATACATAAGCATTTTCCCATGGGAAAGCTCCTTTCCCTACACCTGCTTGGGCAGGGCTACCGCTACCTAAGCAGTAGCATATTTGAGAATGAACTTCCCCGCGTAGGGGGGGCCCAAGGACTGCGGGCTTTCCCTGAGAATACCTTCCCTACTGCTGGCTACCTGCACTTGGGGATTGAACCGCGCCTTCACATAGATGAAGAAGGATATCTAGGAGCATTTCTTGAGGGAACCCTCATAGATATCTACGGCAGAGGAGAAAAGGAACTTCAAGCACTCGGACTTAGCCTTCAGACGCGATTGGCAGCGGGGCTTTTGCGGCTTACTTTTGCCTCTGGGCGCATAGAAGGCTCCCCGTGGGACCTGCGCCGCACCCTCGTCCGCTTAGAATGGGTGTCGGAGTTTTAAGATTTTCCTACCTTGCATACATGCTCAACCTCTACAGCATCAAGTTTGCCTATCAGCTCATTAGCCGCATGGACCCCTCTGAGACACGCTACTTCAAAAGGTTCTCTGGCTTTCACGGAGGGGATAAAATCTACATGGAGCTATTTGACAAGCTGCGCACTCACCGCCGCAAAGGCATCCCTCTGAAAAAGATTCGCAGTACTCTCAAAAAAGAAGAACCTCATTTAGAAACCCTTGTCAAGCACCTCAATGAGCGACTCTTAGAATCCCTCACCTTTTACTATGAAACTAACTCTCCTGAACATCGTTTAGCTAAAAGCCTTCGTCGGGCAGAACTCCTCCTTTACAAGGGACTCATACCGCTTCTGCCGCGCGTGCTTCTGCGCATCTACAATCAAGCTCTTCAGGAGGAGAAGTTTGCTATCGCCTATCAGGCGGTAGAAATGCTCAAGCAGCTGTGGGGAATGAACCTCATTCGGGGGCGAGGGGTGCGTGCAGAAGATCTTTTTCGCTATACAGAGAAGGTCCTCGGTTACATGAACTACCTCCACAAGGCCTGGTACGCTGCAGCCCTATATGCCGAAGTCATCATAGAAGAGGGGGAATCTCATCCCCAAGAAAAGCTTATGGTGATAGACCAGTATGTTGCGCGCTTAGGCTTAGAACCGCCCAATCCCTCCGACCCTCTTACGCTCCATGTCCTGTACGATACAGCTCAGGCAATCCGAGCTCGGCTCTATGGCGACCATGAGAAGTATCTGCAGCTTACTCGCCTTTTAGTCTATAAGCTGGAACAGAAACCTAAAAAGCTTCAGTCCCTTCAACACCGATACCTGCTGGCACTCAACAATCTCTTGGCAGGTTTGACAGAAAAGCGGGAGTATACTGAAGCACACACCGTCTTAGAGAAAATTCGTCGGATCCACCCCACCAGCCGTTACATAGCCCTTCAAAAAGAACGCCTTCTTCTTTTCAATGAGCTCAACATCGCTCTTGTGGAGGGAAATAGCGCCCAGGTCGCTGCTGCCTATGAATCATACCTGCGGCGATTAGAAAAAACCTATCTGCGCACTTCGCCCGCGTATGGTATAAGCAGTTACTACCTTCTGGCGTTTCATTTATATGTTGCAGGGGAAAATCAAAAAACTTTAGAGGTTCTTCGCCGAGTGGAAGAAGGGGCTGTGGAACTTCGCAGAAAGGATATTCTTATTGCAGCTTTAATAGTGCGGCTGCTGACGGCAGCGCAGAGCGGCGATATTGCCCTTGTGCGGCAGAGCTTCCGCCGAGCCTATCGTCAAATCCAGCGCAGCCGAGCTACCACCCCCGTGGAAAAAATTTTTCTGGAGTATCTCCAAAGAGCCCTGCGCGGCGAGTTCAAAAACATTGAAGCGGGGCTGGACGCCTTTGCCCAGTATGTAAAAAGAATCAGAGAGGTGGGCGAGCCTGCCTTGCAGCGCTTCTGGGAGGTGTATTTCCCCACCGATTGGATAGAAAAAAAGCTTCTTCAATATCGTGCGCATCTCCAGGCTGGAGCAGCAGACCGTAGTTGATCTGGCGGCGGATGGGTATGGGGTGCTACGCCCAGCTAACGCCCCGGCCGTCCTCGTCCCCTTCACAATAGAAGGCGAAGTTGTAGATGTTCAAATCACCCGCTCTAAGCGTCAGCTGTGGTACGGTGAAGCGGAGAGTTGGCATCAAGTTTCTCCGCACCGCATAGAGCCTGCCTGTAGGGATTTTGGGCGATGTGGCGGCTGCCGCTGGCAAATGATGACGTACCCGCACCAGCTCCACCACAAACGGCGATTTGTAGAGCAAGCCCTCAGACACATCGGACGCCTTTCCGTAGAGGTCCCTCCCGTCATCCCCTCCCCCCAAATATGGCATTATCGGAATAAGGCAGAATACGCTTTTGGACAAACCCCGAGCGGAGAAATAGCCCTTGGCTTTCACCCCCGAGGGGAGTTTGCGCAAGTCTTGCCTATCAACGAGTGTCAGATTGTACCCCGACTTTTTGAAGAGATACGGCAAGGAGTTTTACAAGCAGCACAGAGGCTCAATCTTCCCCCCTATAATCCCAAAACGCATCAAGGGCTTCTGCGCTCCCTGCTGGTGCGAGGTACAGAGAAAGAAGCAATAGCCCTTCTAAGCCTCTCGGAAGACCGCCCTGACTTAGTAGAGGCTTTATTTGCTCCTATCCAGCACCTTCTTAAAGGCTACGGCTATTTTCACAATCCTAAGAAGAATGACAGCCTTCATGACCTCACGCCCTACCCTATAGCCGGAGAGTTGAGCTTAGAGTATCAGATTGCTGGACGCCGCTATCGCATAGGCCCCAAGGACTTTTTCCAAGTCAATCTTTCTCAAGCAGAAAACCTCCTCCAATGGATACGCCAGCAGCTTCCCTCCAAAGTGCAAGTCCTCTACGATCTCTATGGCGGTGTGGGCTTATTTGGAATTGGATTAGCTGATAGAGCCGAAACAGTGTATCTAATTGAAAAGCTGCCTGAAGCAGTAAGAAGCGCCGCTCAAAACTTTCAGCTGAATGCGCATCATTACCCGCGAACCTCATGGCATACCATAGAAGGTGTAGTGGAAAATCTCCTACCCACTTATGCGAAGGAGGCGGAAGGCGGCATCGCCATCATAGACCCCCCCCGAGAAGGTTTGCATCCAAAGTTACGCAAATCCCTCTTGCGCAGCAGCTTTTCCCAGATTGTATATGTAAGTTGTCACCCCGCAACTCAAGCACGAGACTTAGCTGAGCTAAATGCTGCGTATGAAGTAGTCGCCGTACAACCGTTTGATCTTTTTCCGCACACTACGGGCATAGAAAATGTAGTGATTCTACGCAGGCGATAAAAGATTGGCAAGAAAGTTGTACATTTGTATATCATGGTTATTCCGAGAGCGATTTTTGGGCTTGCTCTCGGCTGGGCTTTTGCACAACTCTCTGGCATCGTCAATCAGTATGCCGCTGTCGTCTCATCCTCAACTCCCAGTAGCCTTATTGTGGATGACCCCACAATTTTTTCTCCGGGCGATCGTATCCTCATCTACCAGGCCAAAGGAGCTACAATAAACACTACAAACGATGCCAATTATGGAAACATCACCGTTATCAACGGATCAGGCATTTTTGAGTTCAATACCATAACCAGCATAACGGGTAGCACTCTAAACCTCAAATGTGCGCTGACCCGTCCCTTTGACCTCAGCAATCCTACCTTTGCTCGGATTCAGGTAATCAAGGTCTCTTACCACCCTGGAGATGTTACCATCAGCGGAACTGTTACTGCCCCGCCATGGAATGGAGAAAAAGGAGGAGTAGTCGTCATAGAAACTGAAGGAACGCTCACCTTCAATGCAGACATAGATGTGTCGGGACGGGGCTTTCGAGGAGGCTCCCGCTCTGATAATGGAGGAAGTTCCTCTGCTTGTAATGTTACAACTTACCATGGAGGGGCAGACGAGCAAGCTGGACGCAAAGGTGAGGGAATAACAGAATGGCTGGGGGCTAATCACCGAGGGTATAGAGGCAAATTGGCAAATGGCGGCGGAGGAGGCAATAATCACAACACAGGAGGGGGTGGTGGAGGAAACTATGGCTCAGGAGGCGCAGGCGGCTGGACGACCTGTGGCTCACGCTGGTTGTGCAATGGTCAAAACGTAGCAAATTCAGGCTTCGGTATAGGTGGTACAGGACTTTCAAGCTATGTAAGCGGAGCTAATCTTCGGCTCTTTTTCGGGGGAGGTGGCGGGGGCGGACATCAGAATAATCAGCAAGGCGGCAATGGAGGTAACGGCGGGGGGATTGTAATCATTAGAGCCGCTTCAATTAATGGGAATGGTCACCATATCATCGCCTCAGGCATTCAGGGCGTGCAGAACTTAGACGGAGGATGTGGTCAGGTAGGAGTATCTTTCGCAGGGAATGACGGCGGAGGGGGAGGAGGAGCAGGTGGAAGTGTGGCTATATTTTGTAACTCTTTTATAGGCTCTCTTACAATAGATGTCCGCGGAGCCAATGGGCAAAATTGCAGCTCGCATCTGTGCGCCTGCTCCCCGGATCACGGACCTGGCGGCGGAGGAGGTGGAGGATATGTAGCATTTTCTACAGCAGCGCTTCCTCCGGGAGTTACGGCGATAATATCAGGAGGACAAAATGGAATGGAGCTCACCCCCTTAGATGAAAATCAGTATGGCTGCACTAATACGGGAAACTGTATTTCGTCAGGGCCTGCCCGCTACAATAGAGGAGCTGCCCCGGGAGGGAATGGAGGAGTAATTTATAGCATCTCCTTGAGCTCGTATGCCCCTTGTCCTATGAGCCAGCTCACCCTGCGCGAATGGCATACGAATGTCCTATCCAATGGTCAGCTCCAGCATAGGTGGAAAATACAAGCTCACTCCCCTATCATTTCATTATCCCTGCAGCTTATAGAGCAAAAAGGGCATGTGCAACAGACTTACTCTCTCCCTCCCGTAGCAGTGGGAGAGTTTTCCCATCCCCTCGCACCTGGGGTCTATGAAGCTCAACTTATAGCCTACACTGCCGACGGCACAAACGAAGTGCTTGACACCAAGCTCATTGATCATCGGCTTCCATTTGTTTTAGAGGGGGGGAGGCTATTCCTTACGAGCTCCTCGGGCAGGCATTTCACTTTGTATGACGCAGCTGGACGAGCTGTCCTTCAGGGCACAACGCCTCAGGTACTATCATTAGAAAACCTTCCCTCTGGCTTATACCTTCTCCAAATAGAGGCTGAAACCCATCGCTTCTATAAGTGGGATTGAGGCGGGGATTATGTTATTTTCGTTAGATGAGCCATATACCATCGTGGGAAGCTGCGTTAGATACAGCGGAACGGATTTTCTGTCTGAGCCATCCCAAACCTGATGGCGATGCAATAGGTTCGCTTTTGGGGCTTTATCATACGCTCTCAGCCAGAGGGAAAAAAGTAACACTGGTGGTTCCTGATGCGGTACCGACTTATTTACAGTTCCTCCCAGAGTGGCAGGTAATTCAGACATGGGAAGAGCAGGCTGAGTCTATTTCGCAAGCAGCTCAAAGTGCCGACCTTTTCGTGTGTGTGGATTTTGGGCGGTGGGATCGGATTTCTCCAGAGCTGAGACAGCTGATAGACCCTGGCCGCCTTTTATGGATAGATCACCATGCAGATAGTGAGCCCCTGAGCACTTACTGGAACTTCTGGGATGCAGGGGCAGCTGCCACAGCAGAATTGCTTTACTCGCAGGTTTTGCGCCCATGGTATGGCGCTCCGCTGCCCCTTCCTGCTCGTATCTCCCTCTACACTGCTATACTTACAGATACAGGGGGATTTCGCTTCCGCAGCGTAACACCTCATACGCATCTCATCGCAGCAGAACTTATAGAACCGCCTTTCCCCCTGCAGGCTGTTCATTACTACATCTTTCAGCGCAAAAAGCTCTCTACCCTTCGCCTTCAAAGCTACCTCATTCAAAATCATCTTCATCGTATAGATGACTTGCCTGTAGTACTTCTTCCCATACCAGCAGAGGTTTTAGAGAGTTTCGGCGCCACGTGGGAAGATGTAGAAGCCCTGCCTAATCAGATTTTAGCACTGGAGGGGACCCTTTTGAGCATCGTTCTGAAGGAATATCCAGAAGGCACTCGCATTAGCTTGCGAAGTCTTGGAGAGTTTCCTTGTCATGAGCTGGCTCAGCGATTTGATGTAGGGGGCGGGCATCGTAATGCCGCCGGCGCCACCCTCTACAGGTCTCTGGAAGATGCCGTAACTTACACTGCATCCTTAATCAGAACCGAATATGCGAGCACTCTACTGGAGCATTATAGGGCTTTTCTGGCTACTCTGGAGCTGCAAAAGCAAGAGCAATGAACAAGCTGCTTTACGCATAGCAGAACCAGCTAAACCAGCTACTTTTACTTTCTCTCCTTATCCCATAGACAGCACGAAAATAGATTCCCTTCCCTCTGGACTGAAGGTTTACATACACCGCAAGGGCGCTGGCAATCTCCCCAAGCCAGGACAGCGGGTAGTAGTGCATTATCATGGGCTTTTGACAAATGGACAAAAGTTTGACAGCTCCTATGAACGGGGGCAGCCATTTGATTTTGTGTTAGGGCAAGGGCAGGTCATCAAGGGCTGGGATGAAGGGATAGCTCTTTTACCGGTAGGTTCGCAAGCAGTGCTTATCGTTCCTCCGCATTTAGGATACGGAGACAGGGACATGGGAACAATCCCTCCAAACTCTACCTTGATTTTTTATGTGGAGGTTCTGGCTACTATGTAGCCTTGCAGTTGGGCAGGGGCTTTTGGTAGAGCCTCTTCCACATGGGCTGGCGGTGGCGCCTTTTCTGCATTCCTATGGCTGGGGCCTCGGCATATATGTACCGCACTGGAAAGCTGCACGCAGCGGGACTTTCTGGATGGGCGACCTCACTTCTTACCGTTCCAAATATGAGGGGCGCATTCGCTCCGCCTACCGAGATCAAGGAGGGAAAGACTATGTTTTCGGGAAATTGTACTACGCATACCTTCTGGAAGTCCTCTGGGGCTATGAGTACATTATAGCGCCCCGTACCCTGAATTCTTCCCTTCAAGTAAGTCTCCAAGCCGGAGTAGGGCCAGCAGTTACTTTTCTCAAGCCCTACTACATAGAAATAGCCGTCCCCATCTCTGCCAATCAAGCTGTTATTCAGGTGGATACCTACAATCCTACTCGCCATTCATACTACGACATTGTAGGAGAGGCAGACTTTTACCTGGGCTTTGACAAACTTCAAGGGGTGCCTGGGGTAGCTGGTCAGGTAGGAGCTATGATAGATGTAGGAAAGGAGGCAAGCCTTATACGAAGTTTGGCGCTGGGTGTGCGGGTGCAAGGGTTCGCTCGTCCCATTCAGACGCTGTATCAGCGGCCGGGACGAAATTTGTGGGCAGCAGGATACCTCGCTTTTTACATCGGTAACGCATGGAAGTAGGGGTTGCAGTTCTCGTAGGCTACCTTCTGGGGGCTATAGTGCCAGGGTTATGGATTGGCTATCTATATGGCATAGATATCCAACAGGTGGGAAGTGGCAATATCGGAAGCACAAACGTGTATCGGGTCTTGGGCTTTTGGCCAGGACTAATTGTACAGATCATAGACATAGGTAAAGCTCTCATAGCGGTCCGTATAGCCCAGATGCTTCGGCTAAATGAAAGCGGCCTCTACCTCACTGCTACCGCCGCAGTGATAGGACATATTTATCCTGTATGGGCTGGTTTCAAAGGCGGCAAGGGCATCAATAGCCTTCTCGGCGGGATGCTGCTTATAGAGCCCCTGAGTGCTATAGCAGCCGTAGGCACTTTCCTAATCACCCTGAGCTTGAGTCAAATCGTCTCTGTAAGTTCTCTGACAGCGGTAGGGAGCTTTCTTCTCTGGCACGGGGTGGTAGGGACAGGGTCCCTTAGTGGCTATTTAGCGGGAGTGGGATGGCTATTACTGGTGATTTATACTCATAGAAGTAACCTCCATCGCCTTCTCACTGGTACTGAACCAAAGGTCGGGCAAAGAAAGCGCTAACTTTGAAGCATGCGCTTGATTATTCCGATGGCGGGGGAAGGAAAGCGCCTGCGCCCCCATACCTTCACCCTCCCTAAGCCGCTCTTTCCAGTTTTAGGTAAGCCCGTTCTGCAATGGCTCATAGAAGAAGTATTCCGAGCCCTCCCCGAACCGATAGAGTCCATGGTATTTATCGTACGGGATCTGAAAGAAGAGCATGGCTATTTCCTTCGCTCCCTTGCTCAGCGGTGGCAAGCAGCCGTACATTTTGTAGAGCAAGCCGAACCTCTGGGAACGGCTCATGCCGTTTATCAAGCCAAAGAGTTTCTTACAGGACCTTGTGTTATCCTATTTGCAGACACTATTTTTCGGGCATCTATCCGGGTGCCAGAAGAGGTAGACGGCGTTCTGTGGGTGAAAAGAGTAGAAGACCCTCGGAGCTATGGGGTAGTTGAGCTTTCTCCTGAAGGATATATTCAGCGCCTTATAGAAAAGCCAGAAGTGCCTACGTCGGACTTGGCGATTATAGGAATCTATTTCCTTCGGCAAGCCGAAAGGCTTTTACCTGCCATTGAATACCTATTTCAGCATGAGATTCGCTCTAAAGGAGAATATCAGCTTACAGATGCACTCCAGCGATTATGTGAAGAAGGACTCCGATTAAGAGCGCTGCCGGTGGAGGAATGGTTGGATTGTGGAAGCCGAGCCCTTATCCTGCAAGCTCAAGCGCGCCTTCTGGATTTAGGAGAAGGAAAAGAATCAGGGTCGGTGCCTGAACACGTGCGGGTGATTCCGCCTTGTTTTATTGGCGAGGGGGCGGAAGTTTCAGAGAGCGTTATCGGACCTTACACGGTGATAGAGTCAGGGGCGAAAGTTTCTCGGAGCATCCTCAGCTATACCCTGTGCCGCAGCGGAGCCCAAGTAGAAGAGTCTATTCTCCATAAAGCCTTGATTGGGGCGCATGCCTACTGCCGTCGAGCCATTGGAACGCTTGACTTGGGAGACTACAGCCGCCATGAGGGAGGCTAAAAGGAGTCAAGCCTTCCTGAATGGCTGGTGGGGGAGGCTGACTTTTATAGGCTGCTGGTATGAGGGAAAGGGGGCAGTTGTGGAAAGGAATAGGTTTATTTGGATGGGGGCTGTGGGGTGTGGGGCGCGGCCCCCCCCCACCCCCCCGCGCGCCCCCCCCCACCCCCCCCCCCCCCCCCACAAAAAAAGAAAACAACAAAAAAAACAACCACCCCACACCACACAAAAAACAAA
>JANXDD010000004.1 GCA_025059915.1 Bacteroidia bacterium
TTCGGCGCTGGCGCGCCCCCACCATCCTTCCATCCCCCGACTCGACCTTTCTCAAATCCCCTTACTTCTAATCCCCACAAAATCTCCCGTTACCTACTTTCGCCCCATGGACAGACGCACCTTTTTAGAAAGTCTCCTTGGACTCACCTTTCTTCCGAAGCTACCCCCCCTTACGCCACCCTCCCCTTCTCCTGAAAACGAAGAAGACTTCTGGCAGGCTATTCGGGCTGAGTTCATGCTCCACCCCTCTATTATCAATCTAAACAACGGCGGAGTCTCTCCGCATCCTCGCAGTGTAGTAGAGGCGCTTTTTCGGATGGAGCTGGCGGCAAATGAAGCACCCGCCTACGTGATGTGGCGCCTCCAGGATCAAAAAGAGCCTATTCGCCGGCGCTTAGCTGCACTGGGCGGAGCCGACCCCGAAGAAGTTGCTCTCGTCCGCAACTCCACCGAAGCGTTAGAGACGGTCATCTTCGGGCTCAACCTAAAGCCCGGCGATGAAGTCATCGCAGCAGAAACTGATTATCCCAGCATGATTGCCGCATGGAAGCAGCGAGAAGCCCGCGATAAAATCAAAGTGCGCTGGGTGAAGCTCCCCCTCCCTTCTGACGACGAAGAAAAGCTCATAACCCCTTATTTGGAAGCTATTACACCCCGCACCCGTGTCCTCCATTTGACCCATATCATCAACTGGACAGGGCAAATCCTCCCCATAGAAAAGCTTACAGCTGAAGCCCGTAAGCGAGACATTTTCACTCTCGTAGATGCTGCCCACAGTTATGCTCATATTCCCGTGGATTTTCATGCGATGGGGTGTGATGCGGCTGGGGTGAGCCTCCATAAATGGTTATGTGCTCCCTTTGGCACGGGGCTTCTATACGTGCGAAAGGAGCGGATAAAAGACATTTGGCCCCTTTTTGCTGCCCCCCCTGAAAGGAAAGCGGATGACATCCGTAAGTTTGAGCACTTAGGAACGCGATCCATCCCTACCGAACAAGCCATTGCAGCTGCCATAGATTTCCATGAGCGGATTGGAACGCAGCGTAAAGCAGAACGCTTACGCGCTCTGCGCCGCTACTGGCTCAACGAAGCCCTCAAACTTCCGAAGGTTAAGTCCCTCACCCCTGACCGCCTCGCCGCCGGCCTAGCCACCATCCAAGTAGAAGGCTGGACCCCCCAAAAACTCGCCGATTACCTTTTAGAAAAGCACCGAATCTTCGTCGCAGCCATAGATTGGGCAGGTATTCAGGGTATTCGCATCTCCCCCCATGTTTATACTACGCATTCAGAGCTGGATCGTCTCATAGAAGCTCTCAAAACCCTGTAGCTTTGGCACATGTGGAAAAGTCCCTATCGGCTCCTCTGGATAGCTGACACTGGCACCACTCGGAAAGAGCTTCGCCTCCCTCTCTGGGGCTGGATAGTGGGCATCATAGGAATTTTGCTCTTGATATGGGCTATTTTCGCCTATACGCCTCTACGCTATACCATACCCGGCTATCCTACCCGCTCATTTCGTAAAAAGTACAATCAGCTGCTGGAAAGGGTGCAGCAGCTTGAGCAAAAATTTGCTCAACACACAGCTATCATTGAGGAACTGCGCAGTTTGGAAGCGGTAGCTCGCTCGGACCCACAAGCGCCCCCCCTACCGCTCATCCCCACCTTGCAATCAGGACAATACATACTCCCCGTAGAGGGACAAGTAACGCGCCGCTTTCAACCTGCCCGAGAACATTGGGGAGTAGATATTAGCTGTAGTCCCGGCGATCCCGTCTTAGCTATCGCCGAGGGCACAGTCATCTTTGCAGAATACTCCTACGAAACCGGCTATGTAATAGCCCTCCAGCACCCCAACGGCCTGATTTCCATCTACAAGCATAACTCCCGCTTGCTGCGTCGGGTGGGAGAAAAAGTTCGGACGGGGGATATTATCGCTTCAGCTGGCGGCTTGGGAACATACTCTACTGGAGCTCATCTCCACATAGAGACATGGTTAGGCGGTGTAGCTGTAGACCCGCTCAAGCTGCTTGCATATGAGTGAAGCGCTGTATATTTGCTCTGCGGCGACGTGGCCGAGCGGTTAGGCACGGGTCTGCAAAACCCTTTACGGGAGTTCGAATCTCCCCGTCGCCTCAGCCTGTGGTAGGAAAGCAGCGGAAGCCGCTGCCCAAGCCTTAGCTTCTTCTGGCTTTTGTAAAATAGCCCGCCCCACCACAATCAAAGAAGGAAAGAGAGGAGCTCCTCCTTCCAACTTTCCCCCCTGCGCCCCTACGCCAGGCACAAGCAGCCAATCTCGCGGACGCTTTTCCCGAAGCTCCGTTATCTCTTTCCCGTAATGGGCTCCCCATACCCACCCCAGCGTAGCTTTGATGTGAGAAGGGATTTCCTCTAAGATGGTGCGCCAAACTTCTTTCTGCCATGCAGGGGCTTCAGTAGTTCTGAGGAGAACAAAAACCCATTTGCCCTCATACTGCAGAAATGGTTCCAGCCCCACCCATCCCATATACGGATGCACGGTAATAGCATCAAATCCCAGCTCCTCAAAAATACCCCGTGCATAATATTGACTGGTATGAGCAATGTCTCCTCGCTTCGCATCGGCGATAGTCAGCGCTGGTGAAGGCAGTGCTGCCCGAATCCGCCGAAGAAGCCCCCATCCCTTTTCCCCCCATCGTTCATAAAAGGCAGTATTGAGCTTGTAAGCAATAGCATAGGAAGCTGTCGCCTCTATGACCTGATACAAGCGCTCCTCTGCCGCTTCTACTGTCAGCTGAGATTGGTGGAAAGCCTCCTCCGAAGGATCCAGTGCCACACAAAGAAGGCTTTTCTTCTCATAAGCCAGCGCCGAGAGCTCCTCTGGTCTCATCGTAAATCAATCACCTTCACCCCCGGATGCTTACTGGTGTCAAAGACAAAAGCTGAGTCAGGAATCGCTTGAGTGTCGTAGCTTTTGAGTTCGTATTCTACCACCGTGCCATCTCTATTAGAGATGCGCATACGCTGCGGCAGCTCAGTCTGTGAATCTATCCACACCTCCACCCGAAAGTAATCGGTAACATCACTGATAGGAAAGAGAGAAATCTTATGCACGGTGCGCCCCTTGTAAGTCTCCGTCTTGTCCAATCGCACCTTCATGTCCTCTTCGTATATCCGAAAAAGCCGTTCTATGCTGAAGCCCTCTTTGGGGTCATATTTGGAAATATTGACCTCTTTTTCTTTTTTGAGAAACTGCCACACGGTCTTCCCATCCGAAAGAATAGCAATATCCCCGATATCCACAACGAACTTGTTCTGCTTGGGGCGATAACGGAATGTCCCACTTCGGACGATTCGTTTCTGGGTGGTATCCGCTCGGTTTTCCATGACGTAAGAAAACTGGACGGTCATGTACTCCATGGACTTCAACCTCTTGCGAGAATTGCGAATAAGATTGTCAGCTTTGGGGTCTACCTGCGCCCATAGTAGGGCTAAGCACAGAGAGGCATACCGCATGCTCAAAGGTACAGAAAAGCTACGCGATATAAAGGAAAGGTCATACCTTTGCTGGGCTTGCCATCGTAGCTCAGTGGTAGAGCACTTCCTTGGTAAGGAAGAGGTCGCCGGTTCGATCCCGGCCGATGGCTCTAAATGAGGATTTTATTGACCCTACTGGTAGGAGGGCTGATGTGGGCACAGGCTCGGGTGGGCGTAGTCTTGGCTCCCCAAGCCACCAGCGCCAAAGGGGAAATGCGCAAGGACTACTTCGTAGCCGGAATCGCAGGCGGCCTCTCAGGTGAAGTTCTTTTCACAGAGACTGCCGCTATCGGCATGGATATATTAGGCTCTTTCGCTGGATGGCGAGAAGAAGAAAGTCAAAGTGAAACTTCCCCCTCTTACTCAACTCACAGGCTACTAACGCTACAGGTTCCTCTGTATGTGCGCGCGCAGTGGCTTCAGCTGGGAGAAGCAGGTGCCGGTCTGAGCGCTGCCTTCGGCGTGCAGTCAGATATTCTCCTAAGTGCTCAATCCAAGCTGGAAGGCGGTAGCTTCTCTAAAAATACGGCCAGCTACAATCGGTATGCTGGCTCCCTCTTAGGCGGAATAGGCTTTTCCTACGAAGGAGACAAAGCATTCTCTGTGGAGCTGCGCAGCGCTTACAGCTTCATCAATCTCAAGCAGCAAAAAGGGGGACGCATCAATCCCCTCTGGTTTATGCTGCGGACAGCTTTTTATTTCGGGCGCTGAGGATTTGCAAGTCTGATTTTTTCCGTAACTTTGCACCGCTTTCTGCTGTCATAGCTCGGGGAGCTACCCATCTTATGGGGAGGCCGGTTCGACTCCGGAGGGCAGCACTATATGGCTAGAGAGGTTTTCGTCCGTGATAAAGAACACGTCAATGTTGGTACAATCGGGCACGTAGACCATGGAAAAACTACTTTGACTGCCGCTATCACCAAGGTTTTAGCTAAAAAAGGGCTGGCACAAGAGCGGACCTATGAATCTATAGATAGTGCTCCTGAAGAGCGTGAGCGGGGAATTACAATCAACACTGCCCACGTGGAGTACAGCAGCGATAAGCGCCATTACGCTCACATTGATTGTCCCGGACATGCTGACTATGTAAAAAACATGGTTACTGGCGCTGCTCAGATGGATGCCGCTATCCTTGTCGTCGCAGCTACCGATGGTCCCAAAGCCCAAACCCGCGAGCATATCCTCCTGGCTCGACAAGTCGGCGTTCCCCATATCGTCGTCTTCCTCAATAAGGTAGATATGGTAGACGACGAGGAACTTTTAGAGCTGGCAGAGATGGAAATTCGGGACCTTCTCAACTTCTACGGCTACCCTGGGGATACCACCCCGATCATTCGCGGTTCAGCTCTCGGCGCCCTCAATGGCGACCCCAAGTGGGAAGCGAAAGTATTAGAACTTATTGAAACGCTTGATACCTACATCCCGACCCCTCAACGGATTGTGGATAAGCCGTTCCTGATGCCGATAGAGGATGTAGTCTCTATCACAGGGCGCGGTACAGTCGTTACTGGACGGATTGAGCGGGGCCGCATCAAGCTCAATGAACCGGTAGACATCGTCGGACTGCGAGAAGAAAAACTAACATCCGTTGTTACTGGGATAGAAATGTTCCGCAAGCTCTTAGAAGAAGGGCAAGCGGGTGATAATGTCGGGCTTCTCCTGCGTGGTATTGAGAAGGATCAGGTGCGGCGCGGGATGGTCGTCTGCGCTCCTAATACCGTTACTCCACACAAGCGATTCAAAGCCGAAGTCTATATCCTCACGAAAGAAGAAGGTGGGCGGCACACGCCTTTCACTACCAACTACCGACCTCAGTTCTTTTTCCGCACGGCAGATGTAACAGGTACAATAAAACTCCCGCCTGATGTCCCGATGGTCATGCCCGGCGACAATGTGAGCATAGAAGTGGAGCTTATTTATCCAATCGCAATGGAAAAAGGGCTCCGCTTCGCTATCCGCGAAGGAGGGCGAACTATCGGGGCTGGTCAAGTTACGGAGATTTTAGACTAACTTTGCGTCAAACCACACGGGTGTAGCTCAACTGGTAGAGCAGCGGTCTCCAAAACCGCAGGTTGCGGGTTCGAGTCCTGCCACCCGTGCAATGATAGCAAAACTCAAAAAGCTGTGGAAGGAGTACTACACCGAGTGGCGCGACAAGGTGGAGTGGCCCTCCTTCCCTCAGCTTTTTAGTACAACGGTAACGGTGCTGGTAGGTAGCCTCCTACTGGCTATTGTTATCGGACTGATTGATTTGGTCTTTAGTACGCTCATGCGAGGACTATACTCTCTTTTCTGACGATGGCTTGGTATGCGCTAAAAGTGCGGGCTTCGCAGGAGAAAAAAGTCTCCGACCGCATTCGGAATGAGCTTGTCCGGCTGGGAATAGACCACAAGGTACGGGATATTCTCGTGCCGGCAGAGCGCGTTTTGGAGGAGAGGAAAGGGACAAAAAAGCGAGAGCGGGAGAGAATATTTCTCCCCGGCTACCTTTTTATAGAGGTGGCTGCAGAGGAATTTGTCCCAGAGCTTATCCAGGCGCTGCGAGGTATTCCGGATGTTCTGTATTTTGTATCGCCTGCGCGAGGCACGCCGCCCATCCCTATGTCTGAGAGTGAAATTGCTCCTATTCTTTCGCGGGCCCGCTCAGTCTCTGCCGCTGTAGAAACTAGTCAATCTTTTGAGGTCGGTCAGCTTGTGCGCATTGTAGAGGGGCCTTTTTCTGGTTTTGAAGGGTATGTAGCGGAGGTTTATCCAGAAAAACAGCGCATCCAAGTCCGAGTGAAAATCTTCAATCGGGAAACGCCAGTAGAACTGCCTTATTCTCACGCCGAAAGACTATGAAAGAAATAGCTGCTATCGTCAAGCTCCAAATCAAAGGAGGACAGGCTAACCCAGCTCCCCCCATAGGACCTGCCTTGGGTTCTAAAGGGGTCAATATCATGGAATTCTGCAAGCAGTTCAACGCACGCACTCAGGATCGTCCCGGAGAGGTCCTCCCTGTGGTCATTACCATCTATAAGGACAAAAGTTTTGAGTTCGTTATCAAAACCCCTCCAGCGGCTGAGCTACTCAAAAAAGCTGCTAAGATTGAGCGAGGGTCTGCTGAACCCAACCGTAAAAAGGTAGGCACCGTAACATGGGCGCAGATTCGGGAAATCGCCGAGAAAAAGATGCCGGATTTGAACTGCTACACTATTGAAGCTGCCATGAATATGATAGCTGGCACCGCCCGAAGTATGGGACTCATCATCCAAGGAGAACGATAACTATGCCGCGCCACGGAAAGAAATACCTCACCGCTCTCAAAGCCATAGAGCCTCGCCCCTATCCCCTTACCGAGGCGATAGAGACCCTGAAAAAGATACGCTTTGAGAAGTTTGATGCGACGGTAGAGCTGGCAGTAGATCTGAATATAGACCCTCGGCAAGCCAATCAGCTCGTCCGGGGAACCGTCTCCCTTCCACATGGCACAGGGCGTTCCGTCCGAGTCTTAGCCTTAGTTGGACCTGACAAAGAAAAAGAAGCTCTTAGCGCCGGCGCAGATTATGCAGGACTCGAGGAATATATCTCCAAGATAGAGCAGGGGTGGCTGGAGTTTGATGCCGTCGTCTGTACCCCTGATGTGATGCCCAAAGTAGCCCGCCTCGGTAAAATCCTCGGTCCTCGCGGTCTCATGCCTAACCCCAAAAGCGGTACCGTAACCCCCGACATTGCCCGAGCTGTAAAAGAGCTCAAAGCAGGTAAAATAGAGATTCGTAACGACAAAACGGGGGTTGTTCATCTTCCGATTGGGAAAGCCTCTTTCCCCACCGAGAAGCTGCGTGAAAATGCCATAGAAGCCCTCAAAGCCATAGAAAGCCTCCGTCCTGCTGGCGTGAAGGGTAATTACATTTTGTCCGCTTATATCTCTACGACCATGAGTCCTGCCATCCTAATAGACCGAAGCCGCCTATGACTCGTGAAGAAAAAACCCAGCTGATAGAAAACCTCGCTCAGACGCTTAAGAGCTCTGCCGGCTTCTATCTCCTTCGGCCAGGTCCTATGAATGCTGAGGAGACTTTGAAGTTTCGGCGCCGCTTATATGAAAAAGGGCTCCGTTTGAGGATAGTCAAAAACACCCTATTAGCCAAAGCCTTAGAAAAGGCCGGCATCCCTGAGTATTCCAGCCTCCTCCCCACCCTCAAGGAGATGACAGGGCTAATCGTATATACAGGGGACCCTAAGGCTCCCGCCCAGGTCTTAGAAGCTTTCCTCAAGGAGACGAACAAAGACTATCCTGCCCTCAAAGCTGCCTATGTAGAAGAGACGCTCTTTATCGGAGCAGAGCATTTAGAAGCTCTGACTCAGATTAAATCCAAGCAGGACCTTTTGGCAGAATTGGTCGCTCGTCTCCAATCACCAATCCAGCGAGTCCTCGGTGCCCTACAAAGCGCGGGACAAACCCTCGCTGGAACTCTCAAAGCCCTTTCTGAACGAAATTCCTAACCTTATACCAGATACCTATGGCTGACCTGAAAGCACTTGCAGAAACTCTGGTGAATCTCACCGTCAAGGAAGTTAACGAGCTCGCTTCTATCTTAGAGCAAGAGTATGGAATCAAGCCAGCTGCCGCCGCTCCTGTTATGGTCGCTGCAGGACCGGCCGCTCCAGCTCAAGAGGCTCAAGCCCCCACAAAGACGGAATTTGACGTTATCCTCAAATCTCCTGGGGAAAAGAAACTGGATGTCGTCAAAGTGGTCAAAAACATCACAGGGCTTGGGCTCAAAGAAGCTAAAGACCTCGTAGATAAAGCCCCTCAGCCCATCAAGGAAAAAATCTCCAAAGAAGAAGCCGAGCAAATCCGCAAGCAGCTCGCAGAACTCGGGGCTGACGTTGAAGTTAGATAAGTGCGTCATCCCACTTCACTTTTCTCTCTCGCCCTTAGCTGCGTAGAGGCTAAGGGTGAGGCTTATTTTTGTTTTACCTGCAAACAAAAAACAGAAGTACATCGCGCTCTCCTATGACTCAAAGCCGAATCCGTTTCTCTAAGCACGAGGCGAAAGTCCCCGTGCCTGACTTATTATCTATTCAGCTGAACTCCTTCCGAAAGTTCGTAGACCTGCACACTCCGCCAGAGAAGCAGGAGTCCGAAGGTCTGTACAAAGCCTTCAAGGAGCACTTTCCGGTGCGAGACAGCCGGGACGAATATGAGATGGATTTTGCTGGTTATCTCTTAGAGCCCCCCAGATATACGCCAGAAGAGTGCAAAATACGCGGGCTCACCTACGGGGTTCAGCTCAAGGTCCGCTTCACCCTCCGCGCTCTCAAACCTGACAATCAAATATTCAGACCTAAGGAAGAGTGGGTCTTCTTGGGAATCCTCCCTTACATGACCCCCCAAGGAACCTTTATCATCAATGGCGTAGAACGGGTAGTTATTAACCAGCTTCACCGCTCCCCGGGTATTCTCTTTTCAGCTGCTTCGCGTGCAGGGACTTCAGAAATGACCTACGGGGCGCGCGTGATTCCTCAAAAAGGCACGTGGATAGAGTTTGCTACAGATTCCACAGGTTATACACGAGTTTATTTTGACCGGAAAAAGGCTGTACCGGTCACCCTTCTTTTACGGGCGATGGGTCTGAGCTCAGATGGGCACATTGTTACCTACTTCAATCTCGCCGATGAAGTCAAGCTCAGCCAAATCCGTTCGGAAAAGCAATTTGCCCAGTACATCGGCCGCAAGCTCGCTACCCGCGTCATCACGGTAGACCTCCAAGACATTACAGACCAAGAGACTGGGGAGCACTCTACAATATCCCGCATAAACACAGTTTTTGAGATTGGACATGTTCTGACGAAAGACGACTGGGAGCAGCTGCAAAAGCTGAACATGACGGATGCCATTTATCTCGTCAAGCCTGAGTATGAAAATGGTAAGCACATTATCCTTGCCACCCTGGCGAAAGACCCCAGTCACTCGCTCTCCTCTGCCTGTGTGGAGATATACAAGCTCTTGCGGGGCATAGAAAATGCTTCTGACGAAGAAGCTGCTCGGGCTTTCGTTGAAAAGCAAGTCTTATCTGACAAACGCTACGACCTCGGTGTAGTTGGGCGGTTCCAGATTAATCGCAAGCTCTACGGCGAGCAGCGATACACGGACCCCATCCTCCGTCTGGAGGATGTTGCGGCGATTATCCAGCGGCTTCAGGCTCTCCTCCAAGGAGAAGCAGAGGGGGATGAAGAAGACCACCTCAGCCATCGGCGCGTCCGTACCGTAGGAGAGCAGATATACCTTCAAGTCTCCACGGGCTTGGCTCGCCTGGCACGCACCATTCGCGAAAAAATGAGCACCTACGAATCAGAGGACTTTCAGCCCTCTGATGTGATTAATCCTCGTCCTTTCACCGGCGTCATCAATAGCTTTTTCTCCCAAGGGCAGCTAAGCCAGCTTCTGGACCAGACAAACCCCCTCTCTGAGCTTGCGCACAAGCGACGAATCACAGCTGTCGGCCCCGGCGGACTTTCTCGCGAACATGCAGGCTTTGAGGCTCGGGACGTGCATTATTCACATTACGGACGCATTTGCCCGATAGAAACGCCCGAAGGAGCCAATATCGGGCTCATCAACTCCTTGGCTATCTATGCCCGAGTAAATGAACTGGGCTTTTTGGAGACCCCCTACCATCCTGTGGAAGGCGGCAAGCCCAACCTGGATGAAGTGGTATATCTGGCGCCCGACCAGGAAGAAAAGTACCCTATCGCCCCCCTGCGTCCTTTTCTAAATGGGCAAACCCCGCAGGAAATCCAGGTACGCTACCAAGGGGAATATCCAGAAGTCCCTGTTCAACAGGTCGCCTATACAGATGTAGCGCCTGACCAACTTCTGGGGCTCTCTGCGAGTTTGATTCCCTTCTTGGAGCATGATGATGCTAATCGGGCTCTCATGGGCTCTAACATGCAGCGGCAGGCGGTTCCCCTCCTTCGCCCAGAGGCGCCTATCGTCGGTACAGGTATGGAAAAACATGTAGCACGAGATAGCCGAGTCCTCATTTATGCAGAATACCCCGGCGTCATAGAATATGTAGATGCCAAAAAAATTCAGGTGCGGTATGAGCGCCCCCCTGAAGAAGAGCTCGTCAGCTTCTCCTCCAATGTTGTTACTTACGAGATACCCAAGTTCCGCCGAACAAACGAAAACACCTGTCTCAATCTCCGTCCCATAGTTCGGAAAGGTCAGCGGGTAGAAAAAGGGCAGCCGCTTGTAGAGGGATTTTCCATAGAAAACGGAGAGCTGGCACTGGGGAAGAATCTCCTCGTTGCTTTCATGCCCTGGCAGGGGTATAACTTTGAGGACGCTATCGTGATTTCTCAGCGGCTGGTGCAAGATGATGTCCTCACCAGCATCAATATTCAGGAGTTTGAAGTGGAGGTCAGGGAAACGAAAGCGGGACCGGAGGAGCTTACGCGAGAACTGCCCAACGAGAGCGAGGATAGGGTGCGATATTTAGACGAAAATGGAATCGTAGCAGTAGGTACAGAGGTGCGAGAGGGGGACATCTTAGTGGGGAAAGTAACCCCTAAGGGTCAAAGCTCAGAACTCACCCCCGAAGAGAAGCTCCTGCGCCAGATTTTCGGAGAAAGAAGCGCAGAAGTCAAAAGCACCCCCCTTGTCATGCCGCCTGCCAGCCATGGATATGTGATTGCGACATACTTATATCGTAAAGACCGACGAGCTGCGACAAATGAAGAGCGCCGTCAGCTGGAGAAAGAGATTGACCGAAAGCTGGAGGAGCAGGTCAGCGCCCTCCGCCAGCAGATGGCTCAGAAACTTCAGCGGCTTCTGCAAGGTCAAAAGCTCGTTTCGGTGCGAAATAAATATGGCGAAGAGCTCCTCCCCTCCACAAAAAAGGTCACTGACAAATGGATTGCCTCCCTCCGGTTTGAAGACCTCAATCCTACGGGCTGGACCACCGACCCTAATACAAACCTCCTGATAGAGCGCCTTTTCCAAAACTACATGGCTCTATATAGTCGCTATCATGCAGATGCTCAGCGAGAGAAGCAGCACTTAGCCTCGGGTGATGAGCTCCCCAATGGCGTACTCAAAATGGCTAAGGTCTATGTAGCTGTCAAACGCAAAATCAAAGTAGGGGATAAGCTGGCTGGTCGCCACGGAAATAAAGGGGTCATTGCCAAGATTGCTCCGATTGAGGATATGCCCTATTTGGAGGACGGAACGCCAGTGGATATCGTTCTCAATCCGCTCGGTGTGCCCTCCCGAATGAATATTGGGCAGATTTATGAAGCTATTTTGGGCTGGGCTGGGAAACGGCTCGGAGTAAAGTTTGAGGTTCCTCCTTTCGCGGGTGCCAGCTATGAAGAAGTCAATGAATGGCTCAAAAAGGCTGGCTTACCGCAGGATGGGCGGGTCTATCTGTATGATGGGCAGAGTGGAGAACGGTTTGACCAGCCGGCTACCGTCGGGGTCATCTATATGCTCAAGCTGGACCATATGGTAGATGATAAAATGCATGCCCGTTCCGTAGGTCCGTACGGAGTGGTAACTTCCCAACCGCTGGGAGGACGCTCTCACTTCGGCGGGCAACGGTTTGGGGAAATGGAGGTATGGGCATTGGAAGCCTTTGGCGCTGCCAACCTCCTTCAAGAGATGCTCACTATCAAGTCCGACGACATTGAAGGGCGCATGAAAGCCCACGAAGCCATCATCAAGGGGGAAAACATCACCTACTTCGGCGTACCAGACTCTTTCCAAGTGCTCGTCAATGAACTGCGCGGACTTGCCTTAGATGTAAAGTTTGACTAAACCTGAAACTTACCTATGGAACAGACGAAAAACTCACTGGCGTCTCGTTTGTCTGTCGTAACGATACCTATACCGATTCGGCGAGTAACTTTAGCATTAGCCTCGCCCAACCGCATTTTGGAGTGGAGTCGCGGCGAAGTCATTCGGGCAGAGACGATAGACTACCGCACGCACAAGCCTGAGATGGGCGGGCTCTTCTGCGAGCGCATTTTCGGTCCAGTCAAGGATTACGAATGCGCTTGTGGAAAGTACAAAGGCGCCCGCTATAAAGGCATTCGCTGCGACCGCTGCGGCGTAGAAGTAATTGAGAAAAAATGGCGCCGCGTCCGCATGGGGCACATCTCGCTGCAAGAGCCGGTGGTACACCCCTGGTACTTCCGCTACACCCCCTCCAAACTCGGCGCTCTCCTCAACTACAACTCTAAGCGGCTGGAACAAATCGTGTATTACGACCGCTATGTCGTCATAGAGGTGGGAGATGCAGTACATGTGCTCAAATATGTGCGGCGCAGCAAGGAAGCCCGAGACCCTAAGAGCTTAGAGGTAGGTGATCTCCTCACCCCCGAAGAATATCAGGACATCGTACGCCAACTGCGTAACCTTGCCAAAGAAAATCCCAACATCCGTCCCGAGTCTTTCGTTGCCAAGATGGGGGCGCAGGCCCTGGAGATTCTTCTAAGCCGACTGGACTTAGACAAGCTGGCGACGGAGCTACGCGCCCAGCTGGCAAACGAAATCTCTATTCAGCGCCGAGGCGACATCCTACGCCGACTCAAAATCGTAGAAGAATTCCGAGCAGCCAATCGCCGAATAGAAAATCGTCCCGAATGGATGATTCTACGGGTGATTCCCGTAGTTCCGCCCGAATTGCGACCTCTTATCCCTCTCCCTGGCGGACGCTTCACAGCAGCCGACTTAAATGACCTCTACCGCCGCCTCATCCAGCGCAATAACCGCCTCAAACGCATGATGGAGAATCGCACCCCAGAGATTCTCCTCAATAATGAACGGCGCATGCTGCAGGAATCCGTAGATGCTCTTTTAGACAGCGCTCGCAAACGAAATCAAACGCGTGCTTCCGCCGAAAGCGCCTCTGGTCGTATCCTCCGCTCCCTCAGTGAAAACATCAAGGGTAAGCAGGGTCGTTTCCGCCAAAATCTCTTGGGCAAACGGGTGGATTACTCTGGGCGCTCCGTCATCGTCGTCGGTCCCCACCTCAAGCTTCACGAATGCGGACTGCCAAAAGACATGGCAGTAGAGCTATTCAAGCCTTTCATCATTCGGGACCTTTTGGCACAGCGGATCGCCCGCACAGAAAAGTCTGGTCGTCGTCTCGTTGAGCGAAAAGACCCCCGCATCTGGCCTATCTTGGAAAACGTTCTGCGCGGACATCCAGTACTTCTAAACCGCGCCCCTACTCTGCACCGCTTGGGTATTCAGGCATTCCAGCCCCGCTTAGTAGAAGGAAAAGCTATCCAGCTGCACCCACTCGTTTGTACCGGCTACAATGCAGACTTTGACGGGGACCAAATGGCTGTTCATATTCCGCTCAGCCAAGCAGCCATCATGGAAGCCCAGGTTCTCCTCCTCTCAAGCCACAATATCCTCCATCCAGCTAACGGGGCCCCCATAGCAGTTCCTTCTCAAGATATGGTCTTGGGGCTTTATTATATCACTAAGCTGCGCCGAGGCGCAAAGGGAGAAAACCTGAGCTTCGCCAATACCGATGATGTTCTACAGGCTTACCATGCTGGTAAGATAGACATGCATGCGATTGTTAGCGTGCGCCTGCCCGCTGACAAGCATGTGTGGGTCCTCGGTGATGAGCCTGAAGATAAATACCAAGAAGTCATCGGACGCTGGAAGCGAATAACTACCACCGCAGGACGGGTGATCTTCAATCAAACCCTGCCGCCAGAAATGCCTTACGTGAATGGGCTTCTCACTAAGGGAGCTATCCGAGATGTGATTATGGAAGTCTTTCGTCGGACGGACCATCGCCGCACCGCCGAGTTTCTGGACAAAATCAAAGAGTTGGGCTTCCAGTCTGCCTTCAAGGGAGGGCTCTCTTTCACGCTGCATGATGTGATAGTGCCCTCTAACCGTGAGAAGCTCATCCAAGAAGCCTTCCAACAGCGCGAAGAGATTCGGCAGGAGTATGCCATGGGGCTCATTAGCGATGGGGAACGCTACAATAAGATCATAGACCTCTGGACTCGCACCTCCAACGAGATAACAGACCAGCTGATTCGCGAGCTCAAAGCGCATGAAGAGGGCTTCAACCCCATTTACATGATGATGCACTCAGGGGCACGCGGTTCTCGGGAGCAGGTACGACAGCTCTGCGCCTTACGCGGGCTTATGAACAAGCCTCAAAGGCGCCTCGGTGCAAGAGAAATCATTGAAACCCCCATCCTCTCCAGCTTGCGCGAAGGGCTCAATGTAATTGAGTACTTCATTTCCACCCATGGAGCAAGGAAGGGACTCGCTGATACTGCACTCAAGACCGCTGATGCAGGCTACCTGACCCGCAAGCTCGTAGATGTAGCTCAAGATGTCGTAATCACTGAAGAAGATTGTGGGACGCTGCGTGGGCTGCGCCTCACCGCCCTCTACGATGAAAATGATGAGCTGGTAGAATCTCTCTCTTCCCGTATCGCTGGACGCTTCTCCCTCAATGATATTTATCATCCCGTCACGGGAGAAAAGCTCTGCGGAGCAGGTGAAGAAATCACCGATGAAATAGCCAAAGCTATAGAAGCAGCAGGCATAGAAGCCGTAGAAGTGCGCTCTCCCATCACTTGCGAAGCTGAACGCGGTATATGCCAGAAGTGCTATGGTCGCCACTTAGCCATCGGTCGTCTGGTAGAAATCGGGGAAGCTGTGGGCATCATAGCTGCTCAATCCATTGGGGAGCCTGGTACCCAGCTTACGCTGAGAACCTTCCACACGGGTGGAGCTGCTCAGCGCATTACAGGTCAAAGTGCCCTCAAAGCAAAATATGACGGCATCGTTCAGTTTAGCGAAGACTTACGCACTGTAGAGCGCATTTATCGCGGAGAGAAAGAGCTTGTCGTCCTCAGCCGTACGACGGAGGTATATCTGCGGCATCCGCAGACCGACCAGATCATTTGGCGGGCGGATGTACCTTACGCCTCCGTGCTCAAAGTGGCTAATGGAGAGTTTGTCTCCAAAGGGCAAGAAATCTGCTCGTGGGACCCCTATGCTCGCCACATCCTTACCAGCGAAGGCGGCATCGTCCGATGGCAAAACCTCATAGAGGGCAAAACTTACCGCAAGGAACACATAGAAGAGTCTCAACAAGACGAGTACATCGTCATAGAATCTACCGACCGCTTCGTGACGCCCGCTATTGAGATTCTCAATGTACATGGGGAGACGGTAGAAACCTTCACCCTTCCTGTAAATGCCCGCATAATGGTCAAAAATGGCGAGCAAGTCGCCCCAGGGACTATTTTAGCTCGGACCCCTGTACAAGCAGCAAAAACGGCAGACATCACAGGGGGCCTTCCACGGGTGACAGAACTTTTTGAGGCTCGGTCCCCTAACGGAGCAGCTGTACTCGCAGAGATAGACGGCATTGTACGCATGCGTAGTCGTCGTCGCTCCACGCGTCAGGAGATTGAGATTGTTTCCGCCGATGAAAAAATAGTCGTCCCTCATCAGGTACCTACTTCCCGCCTCCTGCTTGTACAGGATGGAGACAAGGTTCGGGCTGGACAGCCGCTCTGCGACGGACCTATCAGCCCGCATGACATCTTGCGAATTCTGGGCGTATCTGCGGTAGCAGAGTACCTCTTACGCAACATTCAGCTTATTTACGCACCGCAAGCAGTACGCATCAGTACGAAGCACCTGGAGATTATCCTTCGCCAAATGCTCCAGAAGGTGGAGATTGTAGAACCAGGCGATACTATCTTCCTGCCAGAAGAGGTCGTAGATAAGGCGGAATATTTCCAAGAAAACGCCCTTCTGGCGGGTAAATATATCGTTACGGACCCCGGCGGCTCGGTGGAGGTTCAAGTGGGTTCTCTCATTACCCAAGCCCAACTGGAGGAAGCCAATGAAGCGCTGCGAGCCCAAGGGCGCCCTGAAATCCAAGCTCGTCCTGCCCGCCCTGCTATCGCCCAACCTAAGCTTTTAGGAATTTCTAAAGCTGCCGCTACGACCCGCAGCTGGCTCTCCGCCGCTTCTTTCCAAGAGACTATCCGGGTACTTATTGATGCAGCCGTTACCGCTCGCACCGATGAGCTCGTCGGGCTAAAAGAAAATGTAATCACTGGTCAAAAAATCCCTGCGGGCACCGGCTACGCAGAGCGCCTGCGCGAGCAGATAGAATACAAGCTGCCTGTTCCAGAGCTTCTTGAAGTTTCTGCCTCTCAACAACCAGAACCTTCCAAATCGCCTTCCAAAGCTCGTAGCTCCTCCACTAAAGCCTCCGACACCCCTCGCTCCACTCGGCAGACTAAGAAGAAAAAGGAACAAGGTGCTTCAAGCTCGTGATTACCCTCGCAGACCTGATACGCAAGCTGGAAGCGTGGGCTCCCCCCCACTGGGCTGAATCCTATGATACCGTAGGATTGCTCTGGGGGGAGCCTACTCGCCCCGTTTCAGGGGTTCTAACCACTCTGGACATTACACCCTCTATCCTGGAGGAGGCTCGTGCCCTTGGCACTAACCTCATCATAGCCCACCATCCCATATGGTTCGGACAAAAGCAGCGTCTCTCCTGGGAAGCTTTCGCTGACCGCCTTATTTATGAGCTCATCAAAGCAGATATTGCGGTATATGCAATGCACACAAACTTAGACCAAGCGAGAGAAGGGGTCAGCTTCACTCTATGTCGGGCTCTGGACCTCACCCCCGAAGGCTTTCTCCAAAGTAATGCAGGCGAATATGGAACTGGATATATCGGAAGGGGCTCATACCCTCTACCCATTGAGGACTTTTTCAACCATCTCAAACAAAAACTTTCCATCCCTGTCCTTCGTTACGCCAGAGGGCACCAGACGGCTATCCAGCGGGTGGCAGTGTGTGGGGGAGCTGGCAGCTTTCTCCTCCCAGAAGCTCTAAAAGCAGGAGTAGATGCCTTTCTGACTGCAGATATACCCTATCATCGCTTTTTTGAAGCTCAAGGAAAGGTCTGGCTCATAGACATCGGACATTATGAGTCCGAGGTCTGGATAGCTGACCAAATTGCTAACTACTTGCGCAGGGAATTTCCCACCCTCCCTATTTTTTCTACTCGCCTCAGAACTAATCCCATAGAATATTGGATATGATGACGACCGATACCTCTCAGGTTCGTGAGCGCTTAGTAGAGCTTATTCAGCTCCAAGTTTTGTATGATCGCCTTCATGCTGTGAGGGCTCGGCAAGGAGATTTGCCCCAGCAGATAGAGGACCTTAGCGCAAAAGCCGACACCCTTCAGCACTCCCTCAAAGAGCTGGCAGAGCAAATCCGCCAAATAGAGGCTGAGGTGCGATCCCTCCATGTAAGTAACGACAGCCTACGAGACCACGAACAAAAACTTCGCAAGAAGTTAGAAGCGGTCCGAACTAATCAGGAGTACTATGACATTGAGACGGAGATAAAGGAAACCCACCTCACGATTGAGAAAAACCTCCAAGATATACGCCGCCTACAGCACAAAGCAGAGAGCTTCCGTCAGAAATATAGCGAGGATGAAGCCACCCTTCGGGATATTCAAGCACGGATTGCAGAAAGAAAGGAACGGTTAGAGGTCATAAAACAACATACAGCAGAGCAGGAGGCGCATCTTCTAAAGCAGATTGAAGTACTTAGCCAGCAGCTTCAAGCTGAGGACCCGCGTCTTTTTCAGCTTTTTGAGCGGCGACGCCGTTCCCTCCGCGGAGGGAAAGCCGTCGTATCCATCATTCCAACCGAGCGGGTGGAAGGACGCTATGCTTGTGGTGGGTGCTATACGCTCCTGCCACGACAGCTCCACTGGGAGATCATGCAGCGCAATAAAATCATCGTCTGTGAAAGTTGCGGGCGCTTCCTCGTAGATGAAGGGTTCTATACCGAAGTGGCTAAGTCTATGTCTTAGCCTCCTTTGGGCTCAGCGTGCTTCGTTTTTTTACGCTCTTTGGGACTTAGACTTTGAGGCAGCAGAACGGGAGGCCTCTACCGAATGGAATGGCTCTTATGCCACTTGGGACCACCATCGCATCGCTTTCTTCAAAGCTCTTTTCCCCATTCACCCCACCGAACGCAAGAGCTTCTGGGAAACAACCCAGCTAACAGAAAGGCTTTTTGAGCGCCAAATTGCTCCAGCTCTGCCTGAGCTGGCGGCAGATATGTACGCTCAACGGGCCATCATTCACACCCTTGAGCAAAACTGGCTTTCAGCGGGCTACGCTGCATGGAAAAGCTGGAGACTCATTCAAAAGGGATTACGAAAAGACCCTCTCACCTATCAGTGGCTGGGGTTGTGGCAGGTGATTTTTGCTACGCTCCCTCCCCCCTATGGTGATTGGCTGCCGGGAAGTCCAGAAAGCCGGTGGCAGGAAGCTTTGACCGCTCTGAAGCAAGCCAGCGCTCCCCAAAGCTATACCGTATGGGAATCCAGCCTGCTTTACTTCTATGTACTGCGGAACTTAGATACGCTTGCTTCTCTCTGGCTGGATTCTTGCAAGCGCTTTCTTTTCAGCCAACGAGAACCGCCCTATCTCTGGCGCTTCTCCATCGCTCTGCATGCCTTGGAAGAAGGAGACTTTACAAAGGCAGAAAGCATTTTGCGTCAGCTCACGACAGCCCCTCAAATCAGCCGTTTCCCTTATCCGTATTTTTGGCTGGGCAAGCTGTATCTCTATGCAGGTAGGTGGAACGAGGCACTGAGCGCATGGAATGCTTTCATAGATATTCAGAGTCAGCCGTTTGGCATGGCGGCAGTGCAAACATGGACAGGATACATCGCTTGGGCTCGGAAAGATACGCTCCGAGCTGAAAGTGCATGGAGACGCGCAGCTGCTTATGAGAGTCTCTTGTGGGAAGAAGACCTTCTGGCTCAAAATTTAGCTCGGGAGTGGCTTACAAATCCGCCAGATTCAGTAGAGCAGCGTCTGTGGGCTGCTCGCTGGCTCGTGAATGCCCGGGCTTATACTGCTGCCCAGGATACCTTAGAGCCGCTCAGAGTTCAGCTTAGCCGCCTCACAGGCGATCAAAAGACAGCTCTCTACTACACCTACGGACGACTCTACCACCGCTCTAAACGGGAAGAAGCAGCCCGCTTCGCTTACTACCAAGCCACCCGGCAAGTACCTCAGAAAAATCGTTGGATGCAAGCCTATGCCGCCCTCTATTTAGCTCAACTGTACGAGCGCATAGGCGATTGGCACAATGCTCGGCTCTACTATCAAGAAGCTGAAAAGCTCGGCATAGAAACCGCTCGCACAGGCGTTATTCAAAAAGCTCGTGGCGGCTTCGCTCGGGTGAAAGATAAACGCTACCCGGTCCCAGGAGAAAAGCCCTAACCCCCTACCCTCATAGCAAACTACCTACTTTTGTAGTGGTATGAATCGCAGGACGTTCCTGATGAGCATGGGAGCATTGGCTCTCAGCAGGTTAGGGTGGGCTCGTCAGCGACAAGGCTACCTTTGGACCGATACCTCTCTCACCTCTGGATATCCCTATGAGCTTCCTGATTTACCCTACTCCTACGATGCCTTAGAGCCTGCCATAGACGCCCAAACAATGAAAGTTCATCATCAAGGACACCATGCCACCTATGTAAATACCCTCAACAAAGCCTTGGAGGACCTCCCTACCTTCCAGAGCCTCCCCTTAGAAACGCTTCTCGCCAATTTAGAAAAGGTGCCTACCGCTCAGCGCACTACGATTCGCAATCACGGCGGAGGACATTGGAATCACACTTTCTGGTGGAAAATCCTCTCCCCTCAGAAACAAGAACCTTCTCTAAGTCTTCTACGGCGGATCTCTTCTGAGTTTGAGAGCTGGAATAGATTTCGCGGACAGCTGCTGGATGCGGCAGCGAAGCACTTCGGCTCCGGATGGGCTTGGCTCATCCTTACCCCTACTGGCAGGCTACGAATCATCACGACTCCCAATCAAGACAATCCTCTCATGCCCTATGCTGAGATTCAGGGCAAGCCAGTTCTCGGTATTGATGTGTGGGAACATGCCTATTACCTCAAATATCAAAACCGCCGGGCAGAATACCTCTCCGCTCTTTGGGAGCATATCAACTGGGCTCAAGTAGAGGCGCTACTGGAATAAACTATGCGCCGCTATGTAGCGGTCTTTCTGATATTTCTGATCTTATCTTTGGGAGGCTTCTGGGTCTATAAGCAGTTCATGCGTCCTCCACGGCGCCCCTCTCTATGGCAGAATATTCCCGCAGGCTATCTTCTTTTAGCTTACACGCCTTCTTTCAGCCACTTCTGGCGGACGCTTCAGCACAGTCCTATAGCGACTTATTTACGGACAAGTCCTCATTTGGGAAACTTTTTCGCCTTAGGCTATCAGTGGGATTCTCTACTTCACCATGACGCTGCTATCAGTGAATGGCTTGCCGGGCATGCTCTCCTCGTAGCTGTATATCCAGAGGGCTCTCTATACCTTATTGAAGCACCCTTTTTGGAAAAAGTCAAAGATTGGCGCGGCGAAATGGAAAGCCTAGCAGCCCGCCGCGGCTGGGAAGTCCAAATAACCCAAACAGCTGGCGGCTATGCCCTCTGGAAACTGCGAGAAGGTTATCTCGTCCCTGCGGGACGAATCCTGGCTTACTCTAAAAATCCAGAGCTACTTGTTCGCTTTCTCCTTGGAGAAAACATAGCTCAACTTCCCCCCCAGTGGGGTAAAACCCTTTTAGAAGAGCGGGGCGAACTTATCCTTCATACAAGCGGAAGCGCGCTACAAACCCTTCTGCCTCACCCTATTTTGCATCACGTGCTGCCGCTCATAGACACGACAGAAGTAGAAGTGCGCCTCACAGAGGAGAGCCTCAACCTCAAGGCTCGGGCAAATTCCTCCTCAGCCTTATGGAAGTACTTGGGGCCAGCTTCTGCGGCGATTTCAGACCTATGCCCGCCCTCCACTACCGCCTTCTTTACTTTCCACATTCAGAAGTATGACACTTTTTTTGAGGCACATCTGCGTCCATCGTATAGAGACGAGATTCATCAGACAGAGCAAGCGTTATCCCTATCATTCGGAAAAGGCTTTGCTTCAAAACTTTCAGGGGAGACTGGTTTAGTTCAGGGAAACGGCTCTTTCATCTTATACCGACTCAAATCAAGTGAAAGCCCCCCTTCCCTCCCTACCATAACGGCACGGACATACGAAGGCTATCAAATCTATCAAGTGAAAGTAGGAAAGCTCTTTCGCTGGCTTTATGGCGAGGGATTTGGAGATTGGGAGGCCCCCTATATGGTGCAAGCAGGCGAGTGGGTTCTTTTCTCTCGGAATGAGGCTCCTCTCCATGAATGGATAGAAGCCTTTCTTAGTCGGCGCAGTTTGTACAACCGTTCAGATTTTCCCGGTCTTACTGGGGGAAAAGCATTACTTATCGGTTATCTGGACTGCCAATCTCCAAAGTGGGTAAGCGAATGGCTACCTCCTTCTGCTGCAGTTCGGTGGCGAGAAGAGCTTCGCCCCTTTCATCACATAGAGGTGTCTTTAGAGAGGTCCGACTCCCTCCACCTCCAAATAGAGCTTAAGGCGACTTGGAAGCCCCCGGAGAATTCAGAAAGCCCACCTTTGGATACTCTTACCCTACCTTCTCCTCTACAGCTTTCCCTACCCACAGTGAAAGACACCTCTAAGGACGGTCCTCAGGAGGAGTATTATCCCAATGGCGTTGTCAAACGGCGCTTCACCCTCATAGATGCCCAGCTGGAAGGGGAATACACGGAATACCACCCTAACGGCATGATTAAGGTACAAGGATTTTATGAGCAGGGGCAAAAAGTAGGCAAATGGCAGTACTTCAACTCCAAAGGGGTTCTTATTCGGGAGGAGATATGGGGAGGAGGAGACTTCACGAGCAACCCAAACGCTCCCTAATCCTGTCTCTATAGGTTCTTTCTGCTGGCGTGTAAGCGGCCTGCGCTCCTCTCTGAAGCCACACGCACGCAGAGTCTGACTCTATCCGACTGAGAAAAAGGTAAGCAGGACCACAAGTGGGGTCTTTCTGTATTGCTTCTCGCAAATAAGCTATCGCCTTATCTCGCTGCCCTGTATGAAACGCTAACCGCCCCAAATAAGCTAAAACGACGGGATTAGAGCGGAACTGCTGAAGCCTCTGCACATATACCATAGGCGGAGCTGAGAGCGCATCTGCGCCATACAATAACAGGTAAGAAGCTGCCAGAGCGTAAGCTGCAGTTGCCGTATCTGGTACCTGGCTAATCAAAGAAAGGATTTTCTCTTTCTCGGAGGCTGAGATAGACTCCCCTGCTTCCGCTCGCCAAAAGGCAGCGGCAATCTCATCTTGGAGAGAAAGCGAAGAAAGAGCAGAATGCCGCCGCCCCAGAAAAAGTAGCCCCATGCCCACCGCCAGCGCCGTCCCCACCCATATTAGCAGACGACCAGTATTACTTCTTACTGAAGCGTTCAAGGAGTTCTTTCTTTTGAGCGACAGCACTCTGAAGATGCGGCGAAGGCTCAAAATACACCCGCACCCGAGGTGGTATAGGAATAACTTGTCCTGTATTGATAAGCCGTCCTTTGCGTGCCCGCTGATACTTCAGTCCAAATGTGCCAAAACCTCGTACAGTCAGAGACTCTCCGCTGATGAGACTTTCACGAATAGCCTCAAACACAGCAGCTACCGCTGCCTCTGCATCTTTTTTAGAAAGGCCTGTCTTACGACTAACGAGATGAGCGATGTCTTTGCGTGTCATCAACGGCAAAACTACGATAGCGTTCCCATACTTCTTTCAAAACTTGCGCAGGTATAGCAAATGTAACTCCCTCATACCCTCCAGAGTATGTAGCAATCTCTGAAATCATCCCTACAACGCGTCCATAGCGGTCTACTACGGGGCTGCCAGAGTTTCCAGGATGAGCTGGTAGAGAGAGTTGAAGGACACCGTGCTTAGCTGTACCTGTATTTAGGAAACGCTCCTCAGATGCCACATAACCTTCATTCAGAGTGCCTAAAAGTCCCAGAGGGGCGCCCATGGTATAAACAATCTCTCCCACCCTCGGCAGGCTATCTTCTCGGAATGAGAGCCCTTCTCCCCCTCGTCCCTTCACTTCTAAAAGAGCCACATCGGCAAGCTTATCCCGCCAAACTAAAGTGGCTTCTAAGCAGTTTCCCGCCTTATCCCACACCTCTATGCGATTTTTCGTCTGAGGTGGAATCAAATGCGCACAGGTCCATACGTAGTTCTCCTTCCACGCCCACCCCGTACCCCGATAATGATCTACCTTGTACCTGTACTTAGCAGTGACCTCTAAACGATAGACCGTAGGCATAAGTTTCACAGCGATACTGTAACGGAGACGCTCTATCTCCTCCACTGTCGTAGGGGAACCCATAAAGTAGAAAAGAGTGTCTCGCTCTGATACGATTACTTTTTCGGTACGAGGGGTGCAGCTTTTGACCCAAATCGCAGCGAGTACCAAAAGCTCAAAGGAGGGTTTCGGCCAGCTGCTGCGCCGCCTCATAATCCTCTTGCGTATCTATCCCGATACCCCGATAAGAAACCTCTTGCACCCAAATGGAGTAACCGTGATAAAGCCACCGCAGCTGTTCCAGCTGCTCAATTTCTTCTATAGGAGCAGGGGAAAGCGCCACAATCTCCATCAAAACCGAACGATGATAGCCATACAAACCAATATGACGAAAGTACCCGTATCTGGCTAAAACCTCCTGACTGGTGAGGGGAAAATCACGCGGATGCGGCACCAGCGAACGAGAAAAGTACAAAGCTCGCCCGTCTTTCCCCATAACAACCTTGACAACAGAAGGTGAAACAAGATCCTCCAACTTATGAATGCGAGTCATGAGAGTTACTAAGGAGTGTCGCTGGAGAAGAGTAATGAGCTTCATAAGATGATCGGGCTCAATGAAGGGCTCATCCGCTTGTATATTCACATAAGCATCATACAGGAAGCGCTCTGCCACTTCCCCTACTCGTTCAGTTCCTGAAAGGTGGGTGTTGCGTGTCATAATGGCCCGCCCCTTGACCTTTTCCACCGCTTCCACGACACGCATATCATCTGTTGCCACAATCAGATCATCACCAAAAACCTGACGCGCCCTTTCATAAACGTACTGAATAATCGGTTTGCCTCTCAAAGGAAGTAGCACCTTTCCTGGAAGGCGCTGAGAATGATACCGAGCAGGAATCACTCCTAAGATACGCATAGCGTCAGAGCACCGCAAACTTAATGCCAAAGCCTCCAGACTTCTACCCAGTAACGGTTTCTTCAAGCTACCTTTGTAAGAATGCGATTGGTGTGGGCAGACTCCTCTGGGACTATCTATGATGAGCCCCGATGGTCTGCTGTAGGGCGCAGTGCATTTTGGATGAAGCCTTGGCATGCTTATTCAGAATGGATTCCCCTCCCAAAAGGCAGTACTCTTTTTCACTTGATCGGACGCCGACCGATAGGAATAGCTCCCAACGGGCAGATTCGGAGGTATGATAAAGGATGGGCGGTGGCAGCTTTCATAGCGCCAGCCCATACCCAGTTAGCCCTTGCAGCTTATGAAAAAGAGCCAGATGCCCCGACACTTCCCCTCTACGCTTATACAGCAGTAGCATGGAATAAGGGAAGGTTCTACGTGCCAGCAGTGAGAATAGACCCTCTGCCTCGTCAAGATGCAGACCGGTTTAATCCGCTTGCTATTGCCCGGGGCGTCCAGCACCTGCGAAAGCGTTTCCCCCAAAATCGCCTTGTCCAACATCTAATGGACAATTGTGTGGAACGCTACTGCTGCCCTGCTGCTCGGAATCTTGCACTGGGACGTTGGGAATGTCCCCTTCCTACTTCGCCCGCCTGCAATGCTTCTTGTATCGGATGCATCTCTCTGCAAGAGCCCCATGAATCGCCTATCCCCAGTTCTCAGGAGCGTCTCTCCTTTATTCCTACGCCCGAGGAGATTGCAGAGCTGGCGGTTTATCATTTGGAGCGGGCTCCTTCCCCTATTGTAAGCTTCGGACAGGGCTGCGAAGGCGAGCCCCTCTTGGTATGGCGCACCATAGAAAAAGCAGTTCATTTGATTCGCCAAAAAACCCAGCGCGGCATTATCAACCTGAATACTAATGGCGCCTGGCCTGCCATCATAGAAAAGCTCGCCTTAGCAGGGGTGGATAGCTTCCGCATAAGCCTCAATAGCGCCCAGCCAGAGTGGTATGAACGCTACTATCGCCCCCGCAACTACACCTTCTCTATGGTAGTAGAGTCCATTCGTAGAGCCGTTCAGCTTGGCAAGTGGGTCTCCATAAACTATTTCACTCTGCCTGGCTTTACGGACCAGCCTGCCGAAGTCGCAGCTCTCAAAAAGCTCATCGCAGATACTCAGCTTCATATGATCCAGTGGCGCAACTTCAATATTGACCCTGATTGGTACATAGAGCGCATGGGATTTCAAAAAGAGGATTTTCAGCCTCCCATAGGGGTTCGGCAGGTGATGTTGCAGCTGCGTCAGGAGTTTCCTCATTTGAAGTACGGCTACTTCAACCCCACCCCCTCCTTCATAAGGCGATTTCTCCCTGCGCAGCCTCTGGCATGAGAGTGTGCCTAATGCAAAGGATTCCACCTTTTTTCTTTACTGCTCTCACCTTTTCTCTCCTTCAAGGCAAAACTACTCCGCTGCCTGACACTGCCTATGTGGCGCAGCCACACTTAGTGTATAAGGTAGGAACACGGCTACTGCCATCGGGCGTAGAGAAAATAGGCAGCTTTCAGAAAGGGGACACTCTTTTTGTTTGGATACGGTTTTGGGAGGCAGCTCCCCAAGGGATGTCCTGGAGCTGGGCAGGAGAAACCTTATCTACCATCGTCAAAATCCCTCCCCCTCCTCCTGATAGCTTAATGCCACAGGCTGACTTTTCCATCCCCCCTGAAGCCGGTGAGAAAGACTCCGAGCCGGCAGAGTTTCCTTGGGCAGTTTTTCTCAGTTTAGCTACTTTACTCCTTGCAAGTCTCAGCTTGTATTCGCTCTACAAAGCTGCCGTTTGGCGCCTCTTTCAGCAGGTATATCTCTACCTGCGCTGGAAGAGGTGGCTCTTTCAGTGGCGCCGTCCGGACCCAGCCCGCTTCCCGGAATTTATCCAAGCAGTGAAGGCCCTCCTCACCCCCCATGTACCTTTTCACCCCGGAAGTTTGAGCCGCTCAGAGGTCCTGCGCCTTGAGGGCAAGCCTTCCCTCCAACAAGCTCTCCTTCACCTGTGGGAAGCAGAATATCAGATAAGCTTTGAGCAAAAGGAGCTTTCTACCGATAAAAAAACTAAGATATGGCGAGAAACATGGAAAGCTCTAAGCAGCATACGACCCTCGCCGGCTCCCCTATTTAGACTTCCAGGTCATCGTATGCCAAGCGAATATAAGGAGGCAGGAGGCGCTCCACCTCTGCATGTTTCCCCATGAGGTGGCTAATATGAGTAAGATAGGCTCTTTTGGGACGGACTTTCTCTACGACCTCTATCGCAGCTTCTAAGTGAAAGTGGGAAATATGAGGCTCCCGCCGCAGCGCATTGAGGATAAGAATGTCAGCGTCATATAGATACGCCCAACTTTCATCGGGAATAGCACTCGCATCAGTAATATAAACCAGACCTTCTATGCGAAATCCTAATACGGGCAGCTTATAGTGCATCACGAGAAAAGGCATCACCTCCACCCCATGAAGCGAAAAAGGCACATACGCTTCTATCTCCCATGGAGTGAGCTGCGGGATTCCGGGGTAAGGAGGCCCATCAAAGGCATAGGCAAATTCCACCTTAAGCTGCTGAAGGGTACGAGCTTCAGCAAAAAGAGGAATGCGTTTATTCTGAAGGTAGTTGAAGGGGCGAACATCATCTAAGCCCGCCGTATGATCCTTATGGGCATGCGTGAAAAGTACAGCATCCACTGTAGGAAGGCGAGCCCGAAGAGCTTGTTGTCTAAAATCAGGTCCTGTATCAATCACCCAAACCTTGTCTCGTATGAAAAGCGCTATGGAGGTACGCAAGCGCTTGTCCCGTGGATCAGGCGAACGGCAAACCTCACAACCGCATCCTAAAATAGGCACCCCCTGTGAAGTGCCCGTCCCCAAAAAGCGAACTTTCAAAGGCGCCAATGCTGAATCAGCTCTTTCTCTTCGGGAGTTATTTCTAACTTATCTCCCAGCTGATCTGCCACGGAAGCAAGGGCTCGCAGTCGCCCCAGGGGCGGATATATGGCATTGATTACCACGAGCTTATTCTCGTACAGGCGACAAGCCCCCCCACGAAAAGGACCTTTGATGTACTTGAGCGTGTAGCCGTTGCGGCGAAAAAGCGCCTCCAGCTGGGCAAGGGCTTTAGAACCAGCCCGCATAGGAACTGCAGCAAAGGTATTACCTTATGTAGATTTCGGAGAAAGCCAGCGCAAGAGCTCTGCATACTGCTCGGGATCAATCGGGGCAGGAGCACCCAGCATGAGGTCTGAGCCGCTGGCTGTCTTAGGAAAAGCTATCACCTCACGCAAGCTGCGCGCCCCCGCTAAAAGCATCACCCATCTGTCTATGCCAAAAGCACATCCCCCATGGGGCGGCGCCCCATAGCTAAGCGCTTCCAAAAGAAAGCCAAACTTTTGCCGGGCCTCCTCCTCTGACAAACCTAAGGCTCTAAATATGCGCATCTGAAGCTCCGGTGTGTGGCAACGAATGCTACCGCTCATAATCTCATTTCCATTGATGACCAGGTCGTAAGCCAGAGCTCGTACGGTGAGGGGATCCGTCTCTATCCGCTCAACATCTGCTGGGTGTGGATGCACAAAAGGATGATGAGCAGCCGACAGCCTCCCATCCTCCCCCTCCTCAAAAAGGGGAAACTCTACTATCCATGCCATAGCCCACGGCTTCTCTGGGGGAAGGGCTAAATCTTGAATCACTGCTTGACGAACCGCTCCTAACGCCGCCAACTTCTCTGTAGTAACCCATATGCCTAACCCATCCCCCGGCATTTCTATGCTATCTAATGAAAGGTACTTTGCCAGCGAAGAAGAACGCTGACCCTTCTCCTGCTGAATGAAGGCTACAGTCTCTGCTCCATTTTCCTTGGCAAGGGCTTGCCATTTATCCTGCTGCTTGCGAGAAGCTTTTACTTGAGGCACCCAGAGCCAAAAGGTGCGCCGTCCCTGCCAAAAAGGAACTCCCTGCTTCTGGGCCCACTGCGTAACTTCCTCCCAGCTGAGACTATATCGTAGGTCGGGCTTATCTGAGCCGTATCGCTGCATCGCCTCTGCATAAGTCAATCGGGGAAAATCTTCAAGCTCTATGCCTTTGATTGTCCGAAAGACTTCCTTCACCAGCCCCTCAAAAACTGATAGCACATCTTCCTGCGTTACAAAACTCATCTCACAATCCAGCTGGGTAAATTCTGCTTGCCGGTCCCCCCGATAGTCTTCATCGCGGAAGCAGCGTGCGACTTGAAAGTACCTGTCATATCCCGCAACCATCAAAAGCTGCTTGAGGAGCTGAGGCGACTGCGGTAGGGCATAGAAAGTTCCAGGTTTGAGCCGAGAGGGCACTAAGAAGTCCCGAGCTCCCTCGGGAGTAGAGCGAATAAGCATGGGAGTCTCCACTTCCAGAAATCCCCGGCTTCTAAGATATTCCCGGCACACGCGGATAACCTCTGCTCTCAGCTCCAGGCGGCGCTGCTGAATCGGCCTGCGCAGGTCTAAGTACCGATACCGAAGTCGTAGCTCCTCCTGCCCATCCGTCTCATCCTCAATCAGAAACGGCGGCACCTGAGACCGATTGAGAATCTCAATGTGCTTTACTTCCACCTCTACCTCGCCTGTGGGAAGGTCTGGATTAGGGCTTTCCCTGCGGCGCACCACCCCAGAAGCCTGAATAACCCATTCGCGCCCAAGCTCTCTAAGGACCTGATACATAGGAGTCCCTTCAAGGGCTACCAGTTGAAGGATACCACTTCGGTCACGCACATCTACAAACACAAACCTTCCCAGGTCACGCACCCGCCTCACCCACCCTACTATACGAACTTCTGCCCCAATATGCTCAGGACGCAGCTGACCACAACCGTGGGTTCTGTATGAAGTGGATTCCACCCCACAAAGGTAAGCCTGCTGAGCCGCCTACATACCTTCACTAAAAAGAAAAAGCCGGTGCAAGGATGCACCGGCTGCGCTCCCTCTCTCGGGCTTGCTCCTTAAAGACCATCATCAGGGGCGCCACTAAGGTACAAAATTTACGATAATCCAAATGCAATTTTCTTTCACAATTCAGAAATAGCGGGTGTGGTTCGGTACCGAAACTGCTGCCCCACACCCACCTGCATGCCTTTCAGAAAAATTCTTTTTCTTCCACCCTATCGCAAGAAAGGGTCATATACTACCTGGAAGTAATACAATCCCCCCACCCGAGGACCGCCAGGTAGCTGAACATAACGAACATTCAGGACATTTTGCCCTCCAAGCCGAAATACAGTTTTCCACTTCGGCACAGAGTAAGAGACTTGCACATCCACCCATTGACTTGCTGGAACAGGCCCCTCAATGATCCCATCCATCGTAAAGGCATCTATCCACCGATAATTTATAGCCCCTCCCCACCGACCGAAGTTAGTAAGGTACAATGAAGCACCCACTTTATGACGAGGCGTATTGAAGCTCGGAAGGAGACTTGGGTCTGCCCTCCCCCTAAGAACAAGCTGCGCGTAACTGTATGAAGCGGTCCAGAATATCTTTGGAGTGATGGCATACTCTATTCCTGCAGAAGCATAGTCTGCATAAACACTTTCGGTGTAATTAGTCGCTGTGCTATACTCGTAGTACCGTCCGTCACGCAGATTGATAAGCCCTTCACTGGTAGTGGGATCTATGTTTGTGAGGCTGCGTGGACGAGTGGAATTAGCTTCGTAAATCGGCTCAGGACCGACAATTCGCCGATAAAGAACAAAATCACGATATACAGCGCGTGCATATTCCACATCTATGTATAGGCCTCGTAGAAGCTGGAACCGCCCCCCAACCTCATACTGCTGAGTAAACTCAGGACGCAAAGGATCCAAAACCCTTTTCACGAGATACTGCTGCGCCAGCTGAGCCAGCGTATCCTCTCCTTGTATTCCCTGGGCAGCCCTCCGATAGGCTTGAACAGAAACAGGATCAAAGGCAAACCTGTCTGCACCGAATATAGAGCGCGTTCTTGAAATACCTCCTAATGTGATGCTTCGGAATCCGATATCCAGACTGATAAACTGGTCTTGCAGAGTAGGAATGCGAAAACCTGTCTGATAAGAAAGACGGAAGTTATGCTGACGCTCTTTTCCAAAACCAAAGAGTATAGCCGCCCGCGGCGTGAAACGACCTTGAAAATACTGGCTTTTGTCGTAACGAATGGAACCTAAGAGCCGCAATCGCCGATTAAAAAGCCACCGATTTGCTTGAATGAATCCTCCATATTCGCGCACCCATAGAGGCTCTTCAAAGTCCGAAAAGAGCGTACCCCGCGTATTGACCCGAAATAGCCTCACATTTCCTCCCACTAAAATCTCCACCAATCTGCGAGTAAAATCTGACAAATCATACTGAGCTTCTGCATGATAGAAAGATGAGCGGTCATAAAAACCTGCCTGCCGATTGATGCGAATGTAACCGCTATTAATCTCTTCCTTCACCCGATTGAACTCTGGATCCCCTGGTTCTAAGCGCCGCCGAAAGGGTCCCCGCGGCAGTCCCGCCTGAGAGGCTATGAACGCATAGGTAGATGAAGGCTGCGTAACTGTATCCGCATATATCCGAGCAGCTTCATGAGAACCGTATATAGCATATCCCTCATGATACAGAACAAACCATGCAGCATCTGGCTTCGCCCACTGATTGAGGTAAATCGCTGTAAAGCGGCTATCATAAGATCGCCCAGAGCTTTCCCAGCTGCCATAACTGCGAATAAAAAAGCGCCTTCCTCTCAACTCCACTTTATGCTGGTGGAAAAAGACGTCTCTAAGCACATTCCGATTAGCCGCCTGATAGATAGTATTCCCATTGGAGATAAAGCTCCGCCATGAAAGCTCCAAATTGTCTGAGAAAAAGTAATGAAGCTGAGCTACATACTTCTGAAAAAAGACCTCTGGGCTGATGAGGTCTCGGTCTCTGTATCCCGTACGAGCAAGGTAGAATCGCTCTCTAATGCCAAAAAGCTGCGGCAGAGGCCCCAAAGCTGCATTCAGCACACGAACTTCATCGCCATAGGTATTGACGCCATTGTACCCAGGGTTCTGGCGGCCAGGAATAGTGTATTGTGGATCAGCTCCTGCATAAGTTCCTTCATCCCGATAATCGGTAGCCAGCCAGTCTGTAGCTCTGAGATACTCAGCGGCGACCTTGAAGGAAAATCGTTCAAAAAGCGTCTGAGCATACCTACCACTTAATTGGAAGTAAGGTCTGGGAGACAGTTCAGAAGCAAAATGATTGGCTCCCAATCGCACAGCAGCAGAAAAACCTGGGTACTGCCGGGGCGACCGGGAGTACATATCTAACATGCCGTTAAAAGCATTTGGCCCGTAGAGGGCAGAGGCTGGCCCGGCGGTGAGCTCCATCCGCTCTAAATCCACCTCTGGAGGTGCAGAGAGAAGCCCCACAGGAAATCCAAACACAGGAGCTATCATTTCTATGCCATCCACTCGCTGCACAAATCTTGGATTGCCAGGACCACCAAAACCGCGAGTATTGATAACTGGAAACGTAATGGAGTGATAATGCACATCCACATTCTTTGCTGTGGCCAGCTGCTGAAATAGGTTCGCTGCCGGGGCTACTTGCAGCTCCCGAATCCCCAAGCGACTCACAGTTACAGGGGCTTCCAAGACTGCCTCTGGCACCCGACTAGTGCTGATAACAACCTCTTTCATCGCTAATCCCCCTTCCTTGAGTAGAACTTCAATCCCCTGAGAGGAAGCTACCTGAACCTCCCCTGTCTCATATCCCACATAACTAACTTCTAAAACTACGGGAAGGCTCCCCACTACACTGAGGCGAAAGCTCCCATCTGGTCCAGAAACTGTACCCGATAAAGTTCCTTTCACCCGAACATAAGCCCCTGGCAGCGGCTCTTTAGTCGTGGCATCCCGCACTACTCCTTGAAGCAAAAGCGCTGAAGGAGGTGCTACCGCCTTGGGCTTCTCTATTTTACGAGGAATTTCCCGCTCTTCTTGAGCCAAAGCCACTCCCGTGAGGACTAAAAAGAATATAGGCAAGCGCATATGGCAAATATATGTGATACGAAAAACCAGAACCTCAACCTTCAGCCTATTATATCTACCAATAACCCCCCGATAGCCTCCCCAATAGTCCCTTGTCCTGTGCGAAAGGTTTTACTCATGCCTTTCATGCCTATGACAGGGACAAGTCCTTGAATGACATTTGTAGTAAAAACCTCTTCTGCTTCCGCCAGCTTTTCTACAGGATATAGCCCTTCCTCAATGGGTAGGCCCAACTGCCGGGCTGCCTGGATTACCTGCATTCTGAAAACCCCCCGTACACACCCTGTACGCAGAGAAGGCGTGTGCAAAGCTTTTCCATCCCAGAAAAAAATATTTCCGCGGCTTGTTTCTGAAAGGTAGCCCTCGGCAGAAAGGACTATTGCCTCCTCGCACCCTTGAGCCTTGGCATAGGCTGCGGCTTGCACATATCCGACAGCGCTCAGAGTCTTATAGGCACTCCACGGGGTAAATACTGTAAAGCCAGAGGGGAAAATGACCAACCGCTGAGGACGAGCTACGGGAAAAGAAAAAGAACCTGGCAATGGCGCAATATGCACCTTCAAATAAGCTTCAGAAGTAAGAGGTGTATAAGTACCCTCCCCAGCCCGATAAAGTACTAGTTTTAGACGCGCATTTTCATAGGCTTGACAGAAGGAGCGAAGCTCTTTTTCCAAAGCTTCCATAGAGAGGGGAAGCTGAAGCGAGAGTACCTGAGCCCCTTCTCGTAACCTACGCAGGTGGTCTGAGAGGAAAAGGCATTTCCCTCGCCACACATGAATCGTCTCAAAGATGCCATCTCCAAAGAGCTCACCCCGACTCGGCAAGGTAATCTCCTGCCAAAAGCCTTTCACATAGAGGCGCCACATGCGTCCTCGTAAAGGTAGAAAGTAAGTTCAGCGCCGCCTCCCTTTCCCAATGGCGAGAACCTGCCCGATTAGAAAGCACCCGAAACATGTACAAGCGAGCTCCCACCGCTTCTGCAAAGAGAAAGTAGGCGGCTCCCTCCTGCGTCTCAATGTCTGCTTCTGGATAGGCGCGCCGCCAATAGCGTGCTTCTCTCAGCGTAGCACTCACCGTATGAAGCGTAAGTCCTACTGCCAGAGGAAGCTCAAAAGGAGGGGGACTCCCTCTCCACCTTAGAGGGAAGCCCTGGCGCAGTCTGTCTGAAGCAGGTATGAAGCGCCGCCCCCGCCGCCCTAAATCTCCCCAGATTTCCTCCCTTACATACACAACGGAAGGGATACGATGACTTTTTCTATAACTCCCCGCTATGCCTAATCCTACCATTGTGAGATTAGAAGGCTCTTCCTCCCAGTACCATTTCCATAAAGTGTGTAGGGTAGCGAGGGCTCCTACGCCTGTTACCCGCAAGGACACTGGCAGCTCAGCTTGCCAAACCGCCTCTGCCTCTATGCTACTGGGAGTGAGCAACCAAAGGCTGGAAGTGTTTCTCCTCACACGATACGCAAACCCAAAAATAAAATATCATCTGTCTGAGGAGCCCCCCCTTGCCATTCAGAGAGAACTCGCTCCAAGTAAGCTCTCTGAGCGTCAAAAGGCTGCTGCTGCAGTTCCTGTAAGAGAACTTCTACCCGTTTGGCACCAAATTTTTTGCCTTCCGCATTCATCTGGTCAGAGATGCCGTCGCTATAGAGGTAAAAAGTATCGCCGGGCTCTAAATTTATCGTGTGTTCTCGGGCTGTCTGTCCCAGAAGGTCCCCGAAGCTAAAAGGATGGCGCTCCAGCGGGATAATCTCCCCCTTGCGTGCCAAAGCCCCTTTTCCCCGCAGCGAAATGTAAGAAACCTTCATTCGCAGCTTATCTATGAGGAGGATAGTCCCATCTATCGTGATGTCAATAGGAAGCTTGCGCCGAAATAGGTATCCCAGACGCTCATCTAACTCCTCAGCAAGCCGCTCTGGACTCCATATGCCGCGCTCTACGACCTGGTGCCTCAGCTCCTGAAAAAATAGCGTACTAACAATCCCCCCTGCCATTCCATGCCCTACGCTATCTCCAACGAAAATGAGCACTCGTCCCTGCTCCTCGTATGCCCAGAAAAAGTCGCCACTCACCACTTGTAACGGACGCCAGAAGACGAAATGAGGTAAGCCAATTTGAAAACCTTTTTCCCCCTCGGTATCCCGCGGAAAAAGAGCCGCCTGAATAGCCTGAGCTAACTCCAAATTCTCAAATAAGTCCTGAGCCAGCCGGTCCCGCTCCAAGCGCAATCTTGCCTCCAGTTCTTTCTGCCGGGTGATATCTACTCGCATAGAAATGTACCGATAGGGGTGCCCCTCCGCATCTAACAAAGGTCCTACCGTCGCCAGCACCCAATATGCCGAACCGTCCTTGCGACGATTTTTTATTTCTCCTTGCCAAATCTTGCCTGCCTTTATCGTATCCCACAGCTCCTTGAAAACCGACTTAGGCATATCTGGGTGCCGAACGATGTTATGGGGCTTGCCAACCAGCTCATCCAGAGCGTAGCCAGACACTTCACAAAACTTAGAATTAGCGTACGTGATGATGCCCCGTGTATCGGTCTCACTAATCAAGGCAAAATGATCCATTATCCGGGCTCTGTCCCGAAATTCTCGCTCTATGGAACGTATCCGTTCTCGCAAAGTAGCTTCCATCATCTCGTATTGAGCGAGATGAGAAGCTACCTGAGAGAAAAGCTGACTGAGCTCCTGTTTAGAAAGCGGGTGCATGCATTAGCGAATTTCTATGCCTATCACGAGAAGGTCCGATTGATTTTCGCCGGAAAGGGCTTCTGCTAAAAGGCGGCGCTGCTCCGAGAAAGGATATGACTGAATGTTATGCAAAATAGAAGTGATTTGGGTGGAGGTTCCTAAGCCTCCCTCCCCAGACAGTCGCCCAACATGAAAATATAATCGCATACCGGGTTCAAGTTCCCTAATATTTTCACGCGCCGTCATGCCCAACATTTCCCCATAGCTCATCGGGTAGCTTACCAAAGGCTCTATTTGTCCCTGGTAGGCTAAAAATGCCCGCCCACGCAACGAAAGATAGGTAAGCTTACGACGCACAGTATCAATCAAAGCCACTATCCCATCAGCAGTAATGGGGAGCGATAACTGACGCTTGAAAAGGGTGGCTAACCGCATATCCAGCTCCTCTACGAGGCGCTCAGGCGAAATGATACCCTTATCTTGTATGAGATAACGAGCCTCTTGGATGAACAAAGTAGAAATAAGGCTACCTGCCATTCCGATCGTTCCTGTATCTCCCACAAGAACCAGGATTCGGCCTTTCTCCTCATGAAGCCAGAAGAAAGCCCCACTTACCTCATGGAGAGGACGAAATAGGACGAAGTATGGAAGGGAAAGAGAGAGGGGAGCTGCACCACTCTCAATAGCAGGCAGAAGGGCTCGCTGAATCGCCCCCGCCAGCTTGAGATTTTGCTCCAGCTCCATTGCCAGCTTATTTCGCTCCTCCCGCAGCTTCTCCTCCAAATCCTTGAGCCTCGTTATGTCAATCCGCATGGAAACATACCGATACGGACGCCCTTCTTCATCCAGAAGCGGACCTACCGTAGCCAGCACCCAATAATGCGAGCCATCCTTTCGGCGATTTTTTACCTCGCCTTGCCATATCTTCCCCGCTTTGATAGTGTCCCACAGCTCCTTGAAAGCCTCTTTAGGCATGTCTGGGTGCCGAATGATATTATGGGGCTTTCCAACCAGCTCTTCTACACTATAACCAGAAACTTCACAGAACTTGGGGTTAGCGTAGGTGATAATCCCCCGCGTATCCGTCTCACTGACTATAGCGAACTTATCCAGTATAGCTTTTCTATCCCGCAGCTCCCTCTCCAAGCTTTCAATACGCTCTTTGAGAGCTTCATAAGTACCTTCATATTTAGCCAAGTTTGCGGCCAGCTGCTGAAAAAGTGCCACGAGGTCCCCTGTAGTTGCCTGCTGCATAGCTCAGATTGATTTGAACATTAGTACAAAGGAAAGATATTCTTGCTTTACCGAGCACCCGCTAACAAAGCCCCCCCTCAAATCTCAAATGGCTCTCTCCATGCAAAGCCAGCTTTACTTCCATCGTATTATACCACACAAGAAAAGCAGCACACTCTTTTTTTCTCACATGACGGTGGCTGCCTGGGTCAGAAAAGTAGGTGGGTGGGGCGGGGCCTTCGGCGCCGCCCCACCCATCACCTCACCTCAAACCTATTTCCCTCTACTGCCGCTGTATCAGCTTTGTATGCAGCTCACCCCCCTGCATCACCCGCAGAAGGTACGGCCCCGCCGGCAGCTCCCCAAGGTAAAGTCGGGTCTCCACCCATCCTCTCTCCGAAGGCTCCACCCTTCGCTCCATAACCACTTGCCCAAGGGCATTCCATAGAGATAAGCTGACAGGCTCCGCACTACTAACCATAAACCGAACCGTCAGCTCCCCTGTCGTCGGATTCGGGAATGCCTCTAAGTGCTTCAAACCTGCCTCAGGCGCCGCCCGCCGCAGCTCCAGCACACTACTCTGCACCTCAGAGCCGTCTTCCAAATGCACGCGCAGCCGATAGAGAGAAACCCCTACCGGCGGATTTTCTCGTACGGCTTCTCGGGTATCAGCTGAGAAGGTCCGCCATGGCCTCAGCTCTTCGGGAGAGGAACCTGTCTCTATCACGAACCGAGAGACCCGCTGCCCTTCGGTCAGAATGTCCCAGCGCAGTACATGAGCTTCATCCGCTCGTACATAGCCATCCCAGAGAGTAAAATACACCGGCAGCGGCTGCACACTCTGCCCTGTCCCGAAGTCCGAGAAACCGCTCATCCCAGGACGCTGAACCGTCGCTGCATTGGCATTGGCATGACAGCCCGGATTCTGGATAAACCAGCCCGAGCCGTTGTTTTTCAGTACCCCAAACTGCGCTGCCCCCGGACAGGTCGTAAAGGCAGTATTGTATAGCGTCATCGTGTAAGTGCCGCTGGTCGTGATTTGATTGAAGCTATTATCAAAGGCATTTATCGTCCAGTAGCCGTTATTCAACATGGGACAGGTGTGGTATTGGGCACCGCATTCAGCAGTGGGATTGGGTGGAGTAGGCGGGATACCCGGCCAATCGTTGAACCACGCCAAGAGATTATGTACCCCCGGCGCCGCCATGAAATCCACGTTCGCCCGCTGGTAGGAGCCCGTCCCAACTGGGAAGTCATACGCGCCTACCCCACCGATGAAGCGGCGCAGCCTCCCTTGCACATAACTATTGGCATTTCCAGGGGTAACAGCCCCTGTGGCAGGATTAGTTACACGCACTTCATGAGTACCCGTTACAATCCGCCCGCTGGTGAGCGTAAGCTGATTGGTAATGTCCATGCGGTTATTGATAGTGAGCGTAGAAGCAGGCGAT
>JANXDD010000050.1 GCA_025059915.1 Bacteroidia bacterium
CATTCGGATAGAGACAGGACGCTTCGGAGCTATGATGAAAGTCCTTCTCCTCAATGACGGTCCTGTAACTCTCATGCTGGAGTTTGAGAATGAGGTTGCATAACTTCTACAGAGATGACCCAGTGGCTGGAAGAGCTTGGTATCGGAATAGCGGCCGGACTTCTTAGTGGGCTTACTGGTGTAGGGGGAGGGATTATCATGGTACCTCTTTTAGTGAGTCTTATTCACCTGGATCAACATGTGGCTCAGGGGACAAGCCTTCTTACTTTTTCTATGCCAGTACTGGCTATGGCGGCTCGCCGCTACTGGCTTGCAGGGAAGGTAAAACCCATCGCCTCTATAGGAATAGCCATAGGTATGCTTCCCATGAGCATGATTACAGCTGTCTGGGCTCAGAGTTTGCCTACGGCTCTGCTGCGCCAGATTTTTGGTGGATTTATTGCTGTAGTAGGACTGTATCAAATATGGCAAACATGGCGAGGGAGCGTACCTGAGGAGAAAATACCTCGCTCCCCGCTTTGGGCATGGGGGCTCTTAGGTGGGATAATAGCGGGCACCCTTAGTGGTCTCACAGGCATCGGCGGAGGGGTTGTTCTCGTGCCCTACCTTGTATGGGTGGTGCGTCTGGATCAACATACCGCTCAGGGCACCAGCCTTCTTACGCTGTCTTTTCCCATCCTATTGGCCGCTGCTATTCCGTATCTAAAGGCAGAACGGGCTTTGCCTTTGGCTTCTCTCGGTTTGGGGGTAGGGCTTGTGCTGGGCAGCTCTCTAAGCGCTCAGTGGGCGCAGAATATCCGAAGCAGCTATCTCTCAATTAGCTTCGGCGTTCTTCTCGTCATCATCGGGATTTACTTTGTACTAAAAGCTTAGGAGGGCTAAAGTTCTGACCTACTTTTTGAGACCAAGCTCTACCAGTCTTTCGTTGAGGTACTCTTCGGCGGTAATGTCGGGATAGGCTTTAGGATGAGCCTCATCTATACAGGAAGGAAGGCACGCCAGACTAACTTCTGGTCGTGGATGAAGAAAAAAAGGTATGGAATAGCGAGGAAGATGGCGTTTCTCTGGGGGTGGTAAGGTAACACGATGGGTTGTGCTGCGGAGCCTATTGTTTGTGAGGCGCTGGAGCATGTCCCCTACATTGATAACCATCTGATGGGGCTCAATCTTCGGTGCCAGCCACACCCCTTCGCGGGTAAGCACCTCTAACCCTTCCGCGCTGGCGCCAATTAGAAGGGTAATCAAATTAATGTCTTCATGTTCTGCGGCTCGGGTCGCTCCTTCGGGTATTTCTACACCCTCGCCGAGAGGATAGTAATGAAGGAGCCGCAGAAGGCTGGGACCATTTTTGATGCGAGGCTCAAAATAGGTCTCTTCTAACTCTAAATACAACGCGATTGCTCGCAAAAGGGCGCGACCTGTCTCCATAAACTTTTCATATGCTTCCAGAAAGGTCTCCCGAAACCCAGGCACTTCTTTTACCCAAACATTCCGGGGGAGCTGAGTGTATAAGGGGTCGGTGGGGTCAGTAATTTCTGGTCCGATATGAAAGAACTCTTTTAGGTCTGGTACTGTGCGCCCTTTAGCGTGTTCTTGATTAGGAGGGGTGTATCCACGCTGACCGGCAGTTTCTGGAAGGGCATACTGCATTTTGATTTCCAGTGGCAGGGCGAAAAACTGCTCTACCTTTTCATACATAGCTGTCTGGAGGGCAGGAGGCACGAGATGATTTTCTATCAGGGCAAAGCCAATCTCAGAAAAAGCTCTGCCTAAGTCCATTACGAAGGACTTTTTCTGGGCGGGCGTACCATGAAGGAATGCCCGCAGATCTAAGAGCGGTAAGTTTTCCATACCTTTGCAAAGGTAGGCGCCGTAGTTCAACAGGATAGAACGGGAGTTTCCTAAACTCCAAATGTGGGTTCGAGTCCCGCCGGTGCCACAGCGCGGATGTGGCGGAATTGGCAGACGCGCCAGACTTAGGATCTGGTCCCTCTGGGGTTGAGGGTTCGAGTCCCTCCATCCGCACTTGGCTACTACCATCAGCTTTCCTAAGCCCTATTTAGCCGAGGGGAAAATCCATATCCCAGTCTCGGCTTACTTAGAGGAGTATAAGGCGAAGGTTCGTGAGCTGCGGCGGGAACTGGTGATGCCAGGTTTCCGTCCAGGACAGGTGCCCACTGATGTAATCATGGGGCGGTATGGGGAGCGCTTTCTCTCTGAGATTCTCTCACAGAAGTTTTTGGACTCGTTGAAAGCTCTTTTAGGGGGCAGAGAGCTCTTTCAGTATCCCTTTTACGAGCATACGCCCGCAAGTTATCAAGTCAAACCGCCCTTTCCAGATTACGAATACACCTTTCAAGCATTAGTCATAGCTCAGGAACCGCTCATTCGTGAAGCGCCTCGCTTGCTGCGCTACAGGTATGAGGAGTCTTCTGAGGATGTATCGCTCTTTCAATCTTATCTCCGTATGGTTTTTGGACGATTAGAAGAAGTAGAGCGCTTACCAGAGCAGCTTCCATCGGATAAATATGTGGTGCTTCGTCTAAGCTGGCGCCCTCATGAGGGAGCAGAAGCCCTGAGGCTGCGCTGGAATTCTCTCATAGAGCCTTTTCCATGGTCTCATCTTGCAGGGCGAGAAGTGGGGCAGACCTTTGAGGCCCCTCCGCACATCCTCTCGGCTTATACAGAATACATCCGCTCGTTCTATCCAGATTTTTCCCCCCTCACTTCAGACAGCGTGAAGCTTACTATTACAGGGGCGGCTTTTGCTGTGCCGGCACCTCTGGAGGAGATAGAAGAGAAGCTTCACATTCATCCGCACGAGGGAGAGGCTCCTCCCGACCACGGGGAGTTTTGGCGAGCCCTTTTACTCCGTCATGTAGAGCAGAGCCTCTCAGAACTCAATCATCGCTTGTACCAAAATCAATTTCTCCATGCGGCAGGGATTGAGATTCCTCCAAATCTTGCCCAGTTCTTGTATCTACTATACCTTTCTACCCGCTCCCAAGAAAGTGCAAGGGGATTGGACTACAAGGACTTTCAGCGGGAGCTTGCATGGGAGCTTCTTTTTCAGAGCTTTTTAGCGGTAGAGCCCTCTCTGCGGGTATCTGATGAAGAGCTGAAGGATTCCGTCTGGGAGAATATCCAAAAAGTAGGCGAGCTATCTGAACAGTCAAAAAGCTTTGTGGATAGTTTGAGGGAGTCGGAAGCAGCGCGGGAAGAGTTTATCTCCAGCTTTTTGCAAAATAATGAGGGGAAGTTTCGTCGTAGCCTGCAAGAGAAGCGATTTGAAGCATTTCTCAGAGAAAAATACGGCGAGCCGGTGGAGCACCCCATTTCTCTCAAAAGTCTCTTACTTTATACGCTATGACACTGGGAAACGAGTTTCGGCGGTATGCCACCCATCATTTGGGGATAGAGAGTTTGCGTTTGGATCAGTATGAAGCTCGTCTGCGGCATAGCCTGTACAACCTCACGCCAAACATCATAGAAGAGCGCCAGCTGAACATAGCCGTGATGGATGTTTTTTCACGGCTGATGATGGACAGGATTATTTTCTTGGGCTATCCGATAGATGGGCAGATTGCCAATATTGTGAATGCGCAGCTTTTGTTTCTGGAGTCGGCGGATCCGAAGCGGGACATTTTCATTTATATCAACTCGCCGGGAGGGTCTGTGTATGACGGGCTAAGCATTTACGATGTGATGCAGTATGTGCGTCCTGATGTGAATACGATTTGCACGGGCATGGCGGCTTCTATGGCGGCAGTGCTTTTAGCCGCTGGTGCTAAAGGGAAGCGAGCTGCCCTTCCTCATGCCCGAGTGATGATACACCAACCGCTGGGGGGAGTCCAAGGGCAAGCCTCGGATATAGAGATTGTACATGCAGAGATTCAGAAGATTAAGCGGGAGCTGTATGAGATTTTAGCTTTTCACACGGGGCAGCCCTATGAAAAAATCTGGAAGGATTCAGACAGAGACTACTGGATGCGGGCAGACGAAGCTCGGGCATATGGTCTGGTGGATGAGGTTCTGCAGCCGACGAAGCTCCTAAGCCGAGATGGACAGCGGTAATGTACCTCAATGTGATTTTTGCGGGCGCTCAGGGACGCAAGTACCGCTGGTCCAGTCGCCTATAAAAGAGGCATTTATTTGTATAGATTGCGTTCAGCATATTCACGAGGCGGCAAATCAAGAGCTGCGTCGCAGCCGCCGATTGCGCGGCTGGAAGATGCCCCAAACCTCCCCCGCCCAAATAAAAGCTCATTTAGACGAATATATCGTCGGGCAGGAGTCGGCTAAGCGAAAAATTGCTATCGCTGTCTATAATCATTATCGGCGGATTGCGGCCCTGCTGGCACAAAAAGAGCCTCCCCCTGTGCGGGTAGAAAAAAGTAACGTCCTCCTCATAGGCCCCACCGGTACTGGAAAGACGCTTATCGCCCGTACCATCGCCGAGTACCTAAAAGTTCCTTTTGCTATCGCTGATGCCACGACCCTGACGGAGGCTGGTTACGTAGGAGAAGATGTAGAAAATGTCCTCGTGCGTCTCCTCCAAGCAGCTGATTATGACGTAGAGTCTGCTCAGATAGGCATCGTGTATATTGATGAGATTGACAAAATTGCTCGGAAGTCGGAAAATCCTTCTCTAACTCGGGATGTCGGTGGGGAGGGAGTTCAGCAGGCACTTCTGAAACTTTTAGAAGGGACTGTGGCCAACGTGCCCCCAAAAGGAGGGCGAAAGCACCCCGAACAAAGCTTTATCCCAGTGAATACAGAAAACATCCTCTTCATTTGCGGGGGAGCTTTTGAGGGACTGGATAAAATCATTGCGCGGCGACTCTCTCGGCAAACTATTGGGTTCCGAGCTGCCGAAAGGAAAGAAGAGCCTTCTGAAAACCTCTACGCTTATGCTCAGCCAGAGGATTTGCGTCGTTTTGGGCTAATACCTGAGTTTATTGGGCGCCTGCCAGTGATAGCTGCTATGGAGCCGTTAGATGAGACGGCTCTTCTGCGGATTCTTACAGAGCCTCGCAATGCTCTTGTAAAACAATATCAGCAGCTTCTGGCCTGGGATGGGATTGAGCTGCGTTTCTCAGAAAAAGCTCTGCGTCTTATTGCTCAGGAAGCGGTGCGGTTAGGTACAGGGGCTCGGGCTCTACGCAGCCTTATGGAACTGGTATTGGAAGATGTCCTCTTTCAGCGCCCCACAAATACCGTCGTAGAAATCACAGAAGAAGTCATTCTTCAGCGTCTCAAGCCCCTTCGGGCTGCAGGATAAAAATAAGAAGGCATAGGCTTTGACGAAGGGGAGAGCTTAGCCCTCCAGCGTCAAAGCCTACGCCCTCGTTTACGGGAGGTAAAGCCGCTCTACTTTTATTCTGTCCAAAAGTTGTATTCTCACAACATAAAGGCGGCCGCGCTCAACTGGAATCGGGGCGGTGCCTGTGCTGCGGTATAAAAGCCGTCCCAGAGCATCAAAGAGTTCTACTTGAATCGCTTCGGGAGCAAAAATGGCACTCCCATCAGGCGAAACTGCTATTAGGCTCGTTGGATCTCCGCCAGCAGAGCGTCGCCCGACAGCGAGGGGCAGAGCACACTCTCTTTGGCAGCCAGAGGGGAGGTGGGTGATTTTGGCATGACCGATATAAATCCCCTCCGCCGTGTAGGTGTATGTCAAAGTAGAGGGCAAGGAAGCTGCATTCTGGGTTTGAGAAGGGAGGTTAGCGCCAGGGGACCATTCTATGGCGAAAGAGCCAGAAGGCAGCCCACTTCCTCCCACAGTAAGCGTTATAGGCTCCCCTACATATGCGGGCACTGGAAATAAGCTGCAGGTTATTCCTCTCAGTTGGATAACCTCAATAAGGCGCTCTTGGCTATAGACTGCTGGCGCCCCGCCGCTGATTCGCAGTGTATAGGTTCCTCCCTGGAAAGTTTCGCTAATGATACAGCTGATAGGGCTGCTTGTACCTGTGCAGAGGGGATTCCAAGTAGAGGTGCCTTGAGGTGAAATTTCAACAGTGAAAGTCGTTCCTGGGGGGAAACCTATGGCATCAAATGGTATAGAGATTCCGCCGCCTGCACAGACAAATGAAGCAACTTGCCCGATAATCAGTTGGGGAGCAGTAGGAGGGGAAACCGAAATGTTTTGAGTGCAAGTGTGGGTACAGCCGCCCGCGCTTACTGTAAAAGTGGCAGTAAAAGTGCCAGAGCTGGTGTAGGTATGGGAGACAGTAGCTGGCAGCCCTGCTGGAAGGGTGTAAGTAAAAGTTTGTGCGGGGCTGCCATCGCCTGGTGTGAAGGTTACACTGAGGGTTCCACTGCTGGGCAGGCCTGTACCGCTGAGGGTGAAGGTTACTGTCTGTCCTGCGGTTATGCTTGTAGCTGAGGGTGTGCAAGAGAAGCCTCGGAGATTGATAACCTCTATGGAAGCGCTATTGCTCTGGGTGGTTCCACTTACTACCTGAACGGTATATGTACCTGAGGCAAGGGTAGCAGGGAGGCTGACAGAAATGGGACTACTTGTGCCTGGGGCGCTGGCTACGAGGGCATTAGTAGAGCTGCGTATCTCTGCAGTGAAAGTTGTTCCTGATGGAAAGCCTGAAGCGGTGAAGGGCACTGCCAAAGTTCCACCTGCGCAGGCGGAGGTGGGTAGCGTACCCAGCGTGATTACAGGGGAAACGGATACGGATTGAGTGCAGGTCAGAGTGCAGCCTGGGGCTGGATGACTGACAGTGAAGGTTACAGTGTAAGTGCCTGCCTGATTGTATATGTGGGTGAAGGTCTGAGGGAAGGAGGTAGTATTGGAGACTGTCTGAGCTGGGCTTCCGTCTCCAGGCGTCATTTGGACATTTACGGGGAAGGGAGGAGAAGGGGTGAGATTGACGGAGAGGGATACGGTAGAGCCAGCGTTAGGAGCAGAGGGGTTAGCGGAGCAGGTGATAGTAAAAGCTGAGAGGTTGAGGACATTGAGGTTGAGGGTGTTACTATTGGTGGGAGGGGTGGTGCTGGCTTGGATGCGTACGGTGTAGGTGCCTGTGGGGGTGGAAGAAGGGATGGTAAGTGTGATGGGACTGGGTCCGCTGGCAGAGGCGATGATGGTGTTGCTGGCGTTTAGGAGCTGAGCAGTGTATTGTGTGCCGGGAGGGAAGTTAGCAGCGGTGTAGAAGACCTGGATGCTTCCACCTGCGCAGACTTGGGTATGAGAGAGATTGTCAAGGGTGAGGGTAGGGGTGGAGGCAGCTGTTACAGTGATAGTTTGCTGGCAAGTGTGGGTACAGCCGCCCATGCTGGCGGTAAATTCGGCAGTGTAGGTACCTGGAGTGCTGTAGGTATGGGTATAAGTAGCGGGGAGCCCGCCGGGTAAAGTATAGGGCCCGAGATTTACTGAGCCCGCTCCACCGCCAGGGCTAAAAGTTACACTCAGAGAGCCAGAACTGGGGAAGCCCGCCCCTCCATTGAGCGTGAAGGTTACAGAGCTTCCAGCGGTGATAGTGGTAGCGCTGGCTGCGCAGGTGAAGCTAGAGAGATTAATCACCTGAATAGCCTGAGTTCCGCTCTGTGTGCTTCCAGAGACGACGCGCACCCTGTAAGTACCGCTTGGAAGGGTAGAAGGTATAGTGAAAGTGATAGGGCTACTACTACTGGGAGCGGAAGTAGCGACTACAGCATTACTTCCATCCAGAAGCTCCGCTTGAAAGTTTGGCGTTCCTGAGAAGCCTGAGTGAGTGAAGCTCACAGTAAGGGGGGACCCTGCACAGACAGGGTTAGGAGATACTGAGGAAAGGCTAATAGAGGGAGCTGCAACGGACTCCTCAAAAACTTTTATCTCGTCTACAATGAAGCCCGGCTGACTAGCAGAGGATGCAGACCCTATATTTTGAAATCGGAATCCAATCAAAAGATTGGCAGGACGGGGAATAGGAAGAGTAATAGTATCAAAATACCAGGTAATAAGCTGGTTGTGCAACTGAGTACTCCCAGTTCGGGAAGTAAGGATATTCCATGTTGAGCCACCATTTATGCTATAATACACCTCTCCAAAAGCTGTGAGATTGCCAGTTCCATCCGATGCAGTTCCGCATATCCAGACGAAGCTTAGCTTCACTGGAGCTGTGCCGGCTGGAATGGTGATAGAAGAGGAGCGAGCGAAAGAACTCCCAAGGTGCTGGCCGTTGAATAGAGCCGGGAAGGTTACATTCGGGGGGGCAAAAGGACATGTAGAGGAGGTAATGTATAAAAACCGCGATTGAGGGCTACCAGAGACTCCCGCAGGTTGATTAGGCACAGTGAAAGAGAAGGCATTGCTGGGGAAGCAGGAGCCAAAGAGAGTACAACAGTTCTGCCCGTACCGAGCATCTACTCGCCATAGGTTATCCGTAGCTTGACCACCGAGATCCGTGGAGTTTAGTGTCCAGCCAGAGGGAGAGGAACCAGGGGAGGTGGTGTTGAAGTTTTCTTGATATAAGACATTCACCTGGGCCCATGCCGCCGCCCAGAGAAGTATAGCGTAACGCATGTTACAAAGATAGAGAGTTTTGTAATCTCAAATCCGAATGTTATGCCAGGCATGCTTTTGTACTTGAAAACAGAGCGAGTATGCTCGCATACCTTTGCTTGTGTGGCAAGTCGGTGCAGCACGTGTAAATATCACCTACTTTGAGCCAGAGATTGGGCTTTTGGGATGGGGCAGTTCTCGTCATGTGGCGCATACGGTAGAATCCCAACTGTATGCCCGAGGCTTTTGCTTTCAAGTAGAGGGAAGCTCACCGCATTTCTGGATAGAGGCGGATATATGTTTTATCTCCGTTGCTTTACGTCAAGAGGTTTTTTTACGGCTCAAATCTCACTTCCCTGAGTTAGCGGAGGCAAACCTTATGCTGACAGCGAATCACACCCATGCAGCTCCGGGCGGTTTCTCTCATCACCTTTTGTATCACATCAATACGCCTGGGTTTCATGCGGGGGTCTTTGAGCGGTATGCCAGCGGTATGGTAGAAGCTGCCCTTCAAGCCTATGCAGCTCGCAAGCCTGCTAAAGTAGTATTCTCTCAAGCCGAGTTTCCTCCAGAGATTCCCCTTGCCTTCAATCGGGCGATAGAGGCCTTCAAGAAAAACCCTATGGCCTGGACGGATCGCCCCGAACTGGCAGTAGATAGAAGGGCTTACCAGCTCTCTATTTTCCCCTCAGGAGATCTGATTAACTGGTTTGGCACGCACACTACGACTATCCAAGAAGATACGCGATGTATTTCTTCTGACCATAAGGGGTATGCAGCGGAGCTGTGCGAGGAGGGGACAGTGGCTGCTTTTGCTCAGACTACTGCAGGAGATGTAACGCCGAATCACTTTAGGTTTCCCGGGATACGGGTTCATCGGGGCCCTACTCCTAATCCTTTTGAGAATCGGCGGATTGTAGGACGCTATCAGGCTGAAATGGCTCAATCTCTTCTCAAAGCACGGGGAGAAGAGATGCCTCCTATACTTCGTTCGTGGTGGAGATGGGTGGATTTTTCGGCCGTAGAGGTGGAGGAGCCCTATACACGAGGGAAAGGACGAGGAAGGACGGGCGCGGGTGCATTAGGGCCGGCTTTTATTGGGGGGACGGCAGAAGGGGGCGGAATACCCAGCGAGTGGGTGCGCATCATCTCCATCTTAGCACGCTTGCGGGGGCTTATAGAGCCAGAGGTGCATGGAACTAAACCGCTTCTCATTGAGAGTGTCTCTAAACGGATTTTTGGCACTACACGCTGGGATACCTTGCCTCTGCCAGCGGCTGACCCTGCCGTAAAGTACCTTCAATGGATTGCTCGTCAGAGGGGGAAATATGTCCCCCTTCCCCTCACGCCTCAAGTGCTTCCTGTACAGATTTGGCAGATAGGAGCTGTGGGGATTGTAGCCTTGCCTTTTGAGCCTACGACAATGGCAGGCAAACTAATTCAACAGCGGCTTGAACCGCTTTTGTCTCCTTCAGGCATTCGGCACATCATTATTCAGGGGTATAGTAACGGGTATGCAGGCTATCTTACCACCTATTGGGAGTACCAGTATCAGCGCTATGAGGGGGGGCATACCCACTTTGGGAAATACACTTTAGCAGCGGTGGAAAAGGTTCTTGTGCAGCTACTGAAAGGGGAAGGGGAGGCGGCTGTTCCCCCTTCTTACATATCCATAGAGCAGGCAAAAAAGATACTTTTTACTTATGAGTTGGCTCGCGCTATTAGGTAGCTTTGTGTGGGGGCAAGTGATTTTGCGGCAGCAGGTGTATGGGGGAAGTATGGCAGATGTGATGGTCAAGGCTTATCAGGATGCGGGCGGATACTGGCTTTTTGGGCATACGCGCTCCCGAGATGGGCTTCTCAAACGGCAGGCGTACGACGCTGATTTTTGGGTGGTACGGACGGATCGGCGGGGGGAGCTGCTTTGGCACGCTACTTATGGAGCCGAAGGAGATGAGGAGCTTATGGACGCTATTCCCCTGCCTGATGGAGGCTGGGCTTTAGTAGGATGGACAGACTCTAAGTCCCTTTCTCGGGGGAAAAAAGATGCATATATCGTCTGTATAGACCCCTTAGGGAAGGTGCGTTGGCAGAAAGCTGTGGGCGGCTCAGGCAATGACATGGCTTTCGGAGCGGGGATGCATTTAGATGGCACGCTGTGGGTTTTGGGACAAATAGGCTCGCGGGACTCTTTCTTCAATCCCGTCCCTAAAGGTGGGGTGGATGGGTGGCTCCTGCGCTTCACTCTCACAGGAGAACTAAAAGGACATGGGACTTTCGGGGGGAGCGAAAATGAGTATTTGCGCTTAGTGATACCCTTTTCCGTCGATACGGTGTGGCTGGTGGGGGCTTCTGATTCTCCTGATGGGGATATTCAAAATCCTTTGGGGCGAACAGATATCTGGCTGGTAGAGGTGAGCAAAGAGGGGCATTTGCGTCGCAGTTGGAACTTTGGGGGAGCGGATTTTGAAGAGCCTTATAGCTGGACCCGTAGTCCAGAGGGGGAGATTTGGGTGGCAGGTACAAGCTTCTCTCCTGGGATAGCCAGCTATGGACGTGCAGATGGGGTAATTTGGCGGGTGGACCCAAATGGCCTTGCTGAGGTAGCATGGAGCGGCGGGGGCAGCGGCGATGAAGGACTAAACTTTCTTTCTCATACGGGGGGCGATTGGCTGATTGCAGGGATGACCAGCTCGCGTAATGGGCTGATTACTGCTCTTGCAGGGTTATATGATGCATGGGGATTGCGCTGGAATCGTTCGGGGGATACTTTGCGTTTCTGCTATACCTTCGGCGGGAAGGATGTAGATAGCTGGGTAGCCCTTTTTCCAGCAGAGGGCGGGATGTACGTGGGCTGTGGGACGAGCGCTTCACCCGGCGAGCAGCTGGGAATCCGAACCTATGGCAGTGCTGACTTCTGGATGGTGTGGTGGGTGCCTGACACGACCCTTCGGGCTTTTCCGCCCGTAGAGGCGCCTACAGTGATACTGGGCTACTTGCTTACAGAGGTTAAGGGCACTGAAGGACTGCTTATTTTCCGAGATGAACGAGGGAAGGTCTTAGATAGTGTGAAGGTGGATAAAACGGGCTTTTTTCGCTGGCAGGTGCCTGATTCCGTGAGGGGAGAGGTGCAAATTAGCGTATACGTGTCCGGGCATATGTGGAAAGAATTTACCGTAAAGCCCCGTCTCCACCGCGAAAATCGCATAGACCTGTATGTAGAAAAGCTGCGACCGGGCCTACGAGTTCCTTTATTTCATGTAACCTTTGAGAAAGGAAGCGCTAAGCTCCTTCCAGAAGCGGAGCCGCAGTTAGAAGCCCTTTATCAATTCCTTCGGGCCAATCCCACCCTTCGGATAGAAATCGCTGGTCATACAGATGGAACAAGCTTAGCAGAGTCAGAGCTGCAACTGTCTCGGGCACGGGCGCAAGCTGTACAGGCTTATATGGTGAGCCGAGGACTTCCCAAAGAGCGCTTTTCTATCGTAGGCTATGGCAAAAGTCGCCCTATTGCAGATAACGCCACACCTGAGGGGCAGCGCCGCAATCGCCGCGTGGAAATACGAATCATCAACTAACCTCTGCTTCCTGCGGTAGAGAAGTTATCTTTGCTACATGATATACACGAACTGGGGGCGCACCCTCCGCTTTTCTCCAAGTGCGTACCTCCTTCCTAAACGAGAAGAGGAAATAGCTCAAATCATCCTACGAGCATGCGAAGAGAAAAAATCAGTTCGAGTGGTGGGGGCGGGGCACTCTTGGACGCCTCTTATTGAGACTGATGGTTACCTTATCTCGCTGGACCGCTTGCAAGGAGCAATTTCTTTCTCCCCTAAAGAGGGATTAGGCACCCTCTGGGCGGGAACGCGACTACATCGGGCCTTTAGTCTCCTCTGGAAAGAAGGCTTTTCCCTTGCAAATCAGGGAGATATAGACAAGCAGAGCCTCGCAGGAGCTTTTAGTACAGGTACGCATGGCACAGGGAAAGAGTTTGGGATTCTGGCTACGCAGGTAGCGCATTATAGGGTTATTGACGGGAGGGGTAGGGTTCATGACTTTTATGCGGACGGGCAATCTCACCTCTTTCGGGCATTACAGGTTTCTCTTGGGCTTTTAGGAGTGATTACGCAGGTAACCCTACGAGTGCTGCCTCGTTATTATCTCCGCCTCATCAAGCGAATAGAACCTTTAGAAGCAGTCTTAGAAAAAAGTGAGGCTTACCTGCAAGAGCATCGGCACTTTGAGTTTTTCTGGTTCCCGTACAGTGAAGTGGCTCTTGTGAAGCTGACTGACCTTAGCGAGACGCCAGGTAGGACCTCTCTATGGCGGCGCTGGGCAATTGATGATGTGTGGGAGAATGGAGCTTTTTGGATTCTCAATAAGCTTGCCCAGTGGCGACCGCGCAGTGCTCCGAGCTTGTGTCGCTTTGCAGGGCGGAATATGGCGGCGGAGGAGCGGGTGGATAAGGCTTATAGAATTTTCGCTTCTCCTCGGCGGGTGCGGTTTCGGGAGATGGAATATAGCGTCCCAGCGGCTTTGGGTCCAGTGGTCATGCAAGAGATTCGCCGCTGGATAGAAAAGCATCAGCCGGCGGTCAGCTTCCCCATAGAATATCGCTACGTCAAAGGAGACAACATTCCCCTAAGCCCCGCTTATGGAGGAGACAGGGTGTTTATCGCCGTTCATATGTACTATCGCATGCCATACGAGGCTTACTTCAAGGGAATAGAGGAGATTTTCCAAGCTTACGAGGGGCGGCCTCATTGGGGCAAAATGCATACAGCCTCCACAGAGTACCTGTACAAAGTATATCCCGAAATGGAGAGCTTCTTGAAAATCCAGAAAGAGATGGACCCCGAGGGTATATTTTGGACCTCTTATTTGCGGGGGCTTTTATGGGGCGAGCGCTCATCGGTTTTAGCCTATTCATAGGGGGGCGAATGTGGGGGCAGTGTGCCTGCGGACCGCGCTGCCAGCTGCCGACCCCTCCATCTTTTTGGCCTGTGGCTGTGCATAGTTATTATTTTGGCTCTTCTCAAACTTTTGGGCAAGGCTCCTCCTACTTTCCCTATAATGTACTGGGAGAAATTTGCACCTCTGCTACTCCTACTAATCCCTGCGCCGACCCTTGTCAGGTGGTCTCCTTGGGGAAAGGAGGGTTTATTGCGTTGGAGTTTGAGCCTCCTATTGCAGACGGACCAGGACCTGACTTTATTGTGTTTGAGAATGCCTTTCGGTATGGGAACGGTCAAGTATTTGATGAGTGGATGATTGTATCAGTTTCGCAGGACGGGGTGAATTGGGTGGTTTTTCCGTTTGACTCTGTGACGGGGGTGGGGCTGGCGGGGCGCACTCCCACAGGCTGTGCAACCTGTGCTGGACCGATAGATTGGCGCGATCCAGCGCAGGCTGGCGGAGATGCATTTGACCTTGCAATAGTCGGAATTCCATGGGCGAAATACGTGCGAGTGGAGGATGCTACTCGGTGGCAGCCCCCCGATAGATTGGCCGCGGACTTGGATGGGGTAGTAGCTATTCATCAGCTTGCGCCGACAGGGCTTGTAGTGGAGAAAGAAAAGGGCTGGCTTATTTTTTGCAGTTTAGAGAAGCCTGTCGTAGAGGCATGGACGCTTTTGGGGCAGTCTCTCGTGCCGGAGGTGAAGATGGAAGGGGTGGGGATATGGAAAGTACGACTGGAAGGGGTAGCTGTGGTGCGGGTTCAGACTTCTCGGGGGTGGTGGCAAGGGAAGGTTTGCTGGATGGAGTGAGGATGGGGGCGCGCCAGCGCCTTCGGCGC
>JANXDD010000051.1 GCA_025059915.1 Bacteroidia bacterium
TCCACAGGATAAGGGGGCTACCGTATGGCGCCGCCGCTACTGGACCAATTCCTTTTTCACCGCTTGTCGGGACGACGGGATGAGTAGGTAAATAGGGCGCTAAATGAGGAGCCACAGCTATCGGTCCCATGCCAGGGCCTCCTCCCCCATGTGGAATGGCAAAGGTTTTATGAAGGTTCATGTGGCAAACATCCGCTCCAATAATCGCCGGACTGGTAAGGCCTACTTGGGCATTTAGATTAGCGCCGTCCATATATACTTGACCTCCCGCTTGATGGACGAGGTTACATATCCATCGGATGTGCCTTTCGTAAATCCCATGGGTGGAGGGATAAGTAATCATAATAGCAGCCAGCCGGTGAGCATACTGCTGAACTTTTGCCTGCAGGTCTTTGGCATCAATGTTACCCCGTTCATCTGCTTTGACCACTACTACGGTATAACCTGCGAGAACGGCGCTGGCGGGGTTAGTGCCGTGAGCGGAAGAGGGTACCAAAACCACATCCCGATGGCTTTCCCCTCGGTCCTCGTGATAGCGGCGAATGACCATGAGCCCGGTATATTCTCCTTGGGCGCCAGAGTTCGGTTGGAAGCTCACCTTGGCAAAGCCAGTAATCTCACACAAGTACCTTTCCAGCCGCCGAAGCATCTCTTGATACCCTTCTGCTTGTTCCTGGGGAATAAAAGGATGTAGAGCATTTAGCTCTTTCCAGCTGATGGGCATGAGGGTGGCGACGGGATTGAGTTTCATCGTACAGGAGCCCAGCGGTATCATGGAATGTACAAGAGAGATATCTCGGCTTACGAGGCGTTGGAGAAAGCGAGTAAGCTGATGCTCTCCATGATACTGATGAAAAGTAGGGTGAGTGAGATAGGGCGACTGCCTTATAAGCCCTTCGGGAATGGCAGAGAGCCCTTCTGAAGGAAGGGCAGCCGAGCGCTCTATAGCTTTTGAAAAAATGGCAAGGAGATCTGCAAGGTCTTCCTCTTTTACCGTCTCATCTAAGCTTAAGCCTACATCTCCGCCGCTGTAGTATCGGAGATTTATTTTGTACTCAGCTGCGATGGAGCGGATTTTATTCTGCTGCTGGGGAGAAACTTCAAAGCGCAAGGTATCAAAGAAGTGAGCATACTTCGGCGACAGGCCTATGGAGTGAAGAGCAGCGGCAAGGCGCCCTGTCTGCTGATGAATTCGCTGAGCCAGGGCTTTCAGTGCCTCAGGCCCGTGGTAAATAGCATATAAAGTGGCTATATGAGCCAAAAGAACCTGAGCGGTGCAGATATTACTCGTGGCTTTTTCTCGTTTGATGTGCTGCTCCCGCGTTTGTAAAGCCAAACGGTAAGCCGGCTGCCCCTCCGCATCTATGCTAAGCCCTACGATGCGTCCAGGAATATGCCGCTTATAGTTTTCAGCGGCAGCGAAAAATGCAGCATGCGGACCGCCATACCCCATCGGGACTCCTAAACGCTGAGTAGAGCCAAACGCAACATCCGCCCCCAAATGCCCTGGCGCCTCTGCTATCGTGAGAAAAAGAAGGTCTGTCGCCACAGCCACTTGCACTTCCGCGGACTTCGCTGCTTGAATAAGTTCAGGCAAATGGGGGCGCACCCATCCGTCCGTCGTCGGATAAGCAAGGATAGCTCCAAAGAATCGGCTCCATTCAGCTTTCTCAGGAGCACCTACTTCTACGCGGATGCCTAAACCATAAGCTCGGGTTTGGACTACCCCTATTACCTGCGGGTGAAGGAGCTCATCTAAGAAAAATGACCGCTCCCGCCTTTTGGTAGTAGAGTAAAACATGAAAAGGGCTTCAGCTGCGGCAGTGGCTTCATCTAAAAGCGAGGCATTGGCTATAGGTAAGCCCGTAAGGTCGCTAACCATAGTTTGAAAAAGCATCAGCAGTTCTAACCGCCCCTGGGCAATCTCAGGTTGATATGGAGTGTAGGCGGTGTACCAAGCAGGATTTTCTAAGACGAGGCGCTGAATCACTGGCGGGGTGTGCGTGCCATAATACCCCATCCCGATATAGGTGCGCCACAGTTGATTCTTCTGCGCTAAGCTGCGTATCTCTTCTAAAATCTCCACCTCTGAAGCGGCGGGCGGAAGGTTCATGGGAGATTCTCTTCGGATGTCTGCTGGAATGATAGCGTCAGTAAGCTCTTCCAATGAAGAAAACCCCAGGGTTTCCAGCATTCGTTGGAGCTCAGCTGGTTTATGAGGGATGTGGCGCTTCGCAAAAGGTATCATCTCAGCAAAGCTAAACAGATTACAGCGTGAGGAGGGTTACTTCTCCACTCTAGGGAAAAAATAAAAGCCCCTCGAAACTTGCTTCCGAGGGGCCCTCTTGGAAGATACGGAGGTTTTCAGTGGTGAGAAGCGCAGCCAGTAGAAGCTTTACTACCCTTTCCAGATTTCTCCGAAGAAGCCTTTTTTGTGGGCTCGCCGGCCTCTGAATGTTCCTTCTCATGTTTGCCGTGGCAGGCAGGATACTCTTGATTGGAGATGAGCTTGTACTCTACGCCAGCTTCTTTTAGAGCCGAGTGAAGTCGGCTACAACATCCTACAGTAGGCTTGTCATACAAAACTATAAGCTGGCCTGCCTCTTCATCATACTTGACAGACTTGACCCCTTTGATGGAGGTGAGGGCTTTCTCTGCTGCGGCGACTTGGGACTTATCTATTTGCAGAACCATCTTGGAAGCCTTGTCATCATTCGCAAGGCCAAGCCCTATCCATAAAAGGGCTAATACACTCAGTTGCGCTACAGTTCGCATACAGCAAATATAAGGCTTTTTCTGCGAACCCGTTGATTTTTCCATCAGGAGGGTAGTCAAGTGAGTGTAGGCGTTAGAGACTCAGAGATATATTTGACGGCAGGTGGAATGAGTCTGATACTTCTGCTTTTGCCTATTTGGGAGAGCTGGGGGGCGCCTTTGGGGCGATGGGGACCCTATGCTTTTCCGGTGATAGAGGGCAAGAAAGGGCTGCTTTACATTGTAGATGGGCGGCGAGTATGGCGCTTCTCAGTAGGCAGGTGGGAGGAGCTCTACAGACTACCCGAAGAAGTGCGCACAGGCATCGCTTTAGGAGAAGATACTCTCCTTTTAGGAGGCTTAGGGATAATGTACTTAGTTTCCCCTGCGGGGACACAAGAGCTAAAGGCAGAAGGAGCAGGGTGGATCTATCGCTTATGGCGAGTGCGGGAGTATATCGGGGTGAGAGGAGTTCAAACTTCCTTTTTGGGGCGACTTAGCGGCGCTTCCTTTCATATCTCTGCTGTGCGGGGAGAGTGGGTGGGGGCTTCTACGGATAAGCTTTTTCTGCGTAGAGGGGATACGCTCTTGGGATTTCCTGAAGAAAAGGTCTTACTGTCAAAAGTTCCTACTCGTTGGACAGAGGTGAGTGAAATTAGTGGTAAGCTCTGGGGACTTAGATTCAGTGGTGAAGCAGGCCCTCTTTTAGAGAGCGTACCGCAAATGCGCGGAGGACGGCAATGGGTGGGGCCCTACCTTCTGACTGAGCGGTTCCTGTGGGATCCCCGAGCGAATGCCATCCTATGGGAGAGTCAAGAGCCCATCTATACCGCAGCTTACACTCCCTCTCTTATCGCTATCCTAACTTCGGCTGAGTGTATCACTTTGTACCTTCAAGCTCCGATTGGGTGGCAGCGGCGATGGAGCCTACCTGTTACGCAGGTTCGGATGCAGGGCAGCGCTTGGGTGGCATGGCAAGGAGAGACAGCAGTCTATCCTGCTGGCATTCAGAAGTATTCGGCGACCCTCATTGAGCCAGCTTTTTACCGAGGCGAATGGCTCTGGGCTACACCCAAAGGTATATTTCATCAAAATGGGCAAGTTTTTGCCGCAGTGGGGCGGTATGTTGGCGCGCTGGCTGCCTCTCAGGATAAGCTCGCCTGGGCTTCCGGACTGGAGGTATTTGTGCGAAAAGGAGAAGCAGAATATTCTTTCCGTTTTTCTCAGCCGATACGCCGATTGGGGTGGATAGGAGATACTCTATGGGCATGGCGGGGAAAGACTTTATATGCTTGGCAGGGAAATAGATGGGAATCTCTGTCCCTTTCCTTTCAGCCTGAGGAGGCTTTCTGCTGGGGAGATAGTTGGTACTTCAGAGTAGGGACGCGCTGGCTTCGCTTCAGTAAGGGGAAATGGGATACGCTTTCGCAAGCACCTTGGCTTCCTGCGCGTCCCTTGGGTTATGCATGGGGGCGTCCGCTATGGAGCTTCTCTCGGGGAGAGACTACCTTCATTTTCACCTCTCTGGGGCTTCTTGCCCTTAGAGAAAAGGCTGGAAGGCTTCCACCGCTTTACTTGGCTGCTTCTATCCAAAGTCCTGCCCTTCGGAAAGAGGGAGAGCAGCTTATCCTGCCCTCAGAGCGTCCATTTATAGAGCTCACCTGGCGAGCAAATTCTACTTTCCTTCCTGGGCTTTTGCGGGTTTATTGCCAGATTGGGGAGGAGCCCCCCATGCGATTGACAGAGTCCAAACTAATTTTATCTCTGACTCAGCCGGGCCTTGTCAAGCTACGTCTATGGATTGAGCATCCGTGGTACGAGAAGTCAGAGTCTATTTTATGGGAAATCAAGGTTACACCTCCCTGGTATGAGACTTGGTGGGCTCGGGTGGGAGGGGTTTTAGTGTTACTTGCTCTGGGAGGGGGGATTCTGTATATTAGAGAATGGAACCTTCGCCGTATTCAGCGTCGCCTCACAGAGGAGCGGGCGCAGCTTCTGGCTCAGACCCAGCGTCAGCAGCTGCAGCTCCTTCAAGCTGAGCGTATGGCTAATCTCGGGGTGATGGCAGCCCATATCGCTCATGAAATCAATACTCCTTTAGGAGTGATTCGCAGCGCCCTCACAGAGAGCATAGACGCGCTTAGTGTGCAGATGGGGGGAATTCCCCTCCCGCGGGAGCCTCGTCCTTCGGCGGGGCGATTGCGGGAGCTGCGCCGAGAGTGGCAAGAGCGGCATCCCCAATTGGCTCCCATACATGTCCAGCACTTAGCCGCGTTAGGCTATGTGCCTGAGCAGCTGGAAGAGATTGCTTCATACTTAGAGTCAGAGGAAAAGTGGTCTCAGCTTATTCATTTAGTGCAGCTGAAGCAGGCGCTGGTTCGGGCGGCAGAAGCCGCCGACAAGCTTCATGCACGCGTGCAATCTATTCGTACTTACGTCCGAGGGATAGAAGATTCCGCGCCCGCCCCTGTAAATATCGCAGACTCCTTGAAGGCTACCTTGGACTTTTATCGTCCTATGATGCGGAAAGTAGAAGTAGAGCTATTTTTCCCTTCTGAGCCCCTCTACGTTTGTGCAAGTCCCGCTCGCTTAGAGCAGGTTTGGGCTAACCTCATCCAAAATGCTATTCAGGCTATGCCTGATGGAGGCAAACTTATCCTTCGTTTAGAGAGGCAAGCCGATCGTGCATGGATTTATATCCAAGATACAGGCAAGGGGATTCCCCCTCACTTACGGGAGGCCATCTTTGAGCCCCTTTTTACTACGAAAGCTCCTGGGGAAGGCACGGGCTTGGGGCTTCCCCTCTGCCGTCAGATTGTAGAAAGTTATGGCGGGCAGCTTCGCCTTCTTCACAGCGAGCCGGGTTATACGCTTTTCGGCGTGGAGCTTCCCCTTTGCAAAGGAGAGTAGGGAAATACTGAAACCGCTCTTTTCGGGAGTAGGGCTTCTCTGTCATAAACTCAGGTCCTAAGTACATCAGCGAGAAGACTCCCTAAAGTTTCTTCTCCCTCTCTGCTATACCAGTGCAAGGTCTTCTTAGTCAGGGGCAAAAAGGGGAGCCCTTCTACTTTCCAGCCTCGTATGCGGGGAGGATGCTGTTCCTTGCCCCCCTTGATTTAAAGCACGCTAAACTTAGAGTTACTTTTACCTAACACTATGGGGACTCTTTTGCAGCGGTATGATAGGAGCACGACTTCGTCTCGGGGCTCTGGCGCTACTTGTTAGCGCTTCATTTGTAGCATGCAAAAAGAAGAAGGATGAAGAGCCTCAACCTCAAAACCCACCTCAGCAAAATCCAACCCCCACAGCTCAGAGCTTAGATACTCTACGGGGTGAGCTCACTACGGAACGCAGATTAGATTCCACCAAAAAGTACCTGATTATTGGGAACTACATCGTGCGAAATGGAGGGATTCTTCGTATCCCAGCGGGAACGGTTATTTTTGGAGACCGTCGTACGAAAGGCACCCTCATTATAGACAGAGGAGGGAAGATTTTTGCGGAAGGGACGCCTGAGAAGCCTATCGTCTTCACTTCCAAGTTTGGACCAGGGGAGCGTGATAGGGGAGATTGGGGAGGAGTGATTATTCTGGGTAATGCCCGTGTCAATCAGACAAACGTGAATATAGAAGGGGTCACCCCGCCAATACAATACGGAGGGCAGAATGATGATGATAACTCTGGAGTATTTCGCTATGTTCGGATTGAGTATGCAGGAGTGGCTCTGACGCCAAATAACGAGGTAAACAGCCTCACGATGGGAGGGGTAGGACGAGGCACTCAGATTGACCACGTGCAAGTTTCTTACGGGGGTGATGATGGCTTTGAGTGGTTCGGAGGTACCGTAAATGCGAAGTATCTCGTCTCCTATGCTACTTGGGATGATGACTTTGATGCTGACTTTGGATGGAGCGGGAATGTGCAGTTCGCGCTTGCAATTCGGGATCCTTTCGGGGCGGACCAATCAGGTTCAAACGGATTTGAGTGCGATAACGATGCGGCTGGTTCTACTGCTACCCCTCAAACTTCTGGTGTATTCTCTAACGTAACCGTCATTGGACCTCTGCATCGTCGTGGGGCTTCTCGGAGCGGTAACTATCAGAACGCAATCCACCTGCGTCGTAATACGGCTGTATCCATTTTCAACTCTTTCATAGGCGGCTTTCCAACAGGCCTTCGCATAGATGGGACAAATACTCTCAGTAACTATACTAATGCAAATGGAGCGGTTCTGCAGCATAATGTTCTCTTCATTGATTCGGGAAATGTGAACAATCGTATGGTCGGGGGGCAAGGAGTTACTAATACTCAGGTTCAAGACCTCTGGAATGCAGGCAATAATCAAACGGTAGTTGATACCAATCTCGCTATTCTCTTTGGTTATTCTTCTCAATCTCGGATGCCATTTTTCGTGTTCATTGAGGGGCAGGCGAATCCTAATCTTCAGCTCCCTGAGGGCTCTCCGCTTGCCACAGGGGCTGACTTCAGCCATTCAAAGCTAAGTGGAGGGTTCTTTGAGCAAGTTCCTTTCAGAGGAGCTCTTCGTCCAGATAGAGATTGGACGGATGGGTGGTGTAACTTTGACCCTGCAAATGCTCAGTACTAAGCTAAAGTCCTTTGGGTGGGGGGGCAGGAGGCTTATCCTGCCCCTCTTTTTATTCTGGGGCTGCACCTCCTCAAGCTCCTCTCAAAGCGTCTCTCCTGTAGATACTATTCCTGCAGTGCTCCGAGATTCTATGCGGAAGCGCCTGTATCCTCTTATCGCTGGAGCCCATGCTCAGAGGGACTCCATAGAATCCTATCGGTGGGAGCTATGGGAGCAGCGCGGCGAAACGCTTTACTTCGGTTTGAGCCGCCCCGCCCGAAGTTTATATCCCAATCGTTGTGAAGCCGTCGTAGGGAGATGCATTCCGAGAGATACTGGGTTTGCCTACTATGAGGAACTGTTCTGGACTTATCGCTTCCCGAAAGATACCATAAGAGCCGTCATAAATGGCGTATTTTCCGCTTGGCGGAAAGGAACTCCCTTAGATAGCTTTCAAGAGGAGTTTATTTCATTTCCTGATCCATATAGCTTCTATGATGTGCGCCTTCGCCGGTGGCGTCGGGTGATAGGCTCAGATACTATCAGTGATGAGCGAGAGCTATGGGAGCGACGAGGAGTTAGCAAATAAAGCCGTGGATAAGTAGGGTCTCATTAGGCTACACTGGATAGGGTGAGTTCCTAAAGTGCAGAAAAGCCTGTGCAAGTCAGGTATTTAGATGGATGAAAGTCATTTACTTTTCACCATCCGAAAAGCTTTGTATGTATGCTTTCTGGGGGTAGCTGCGATTGTCCTACTGAGTTGTAAGCGAAAGGGGGCTTCCACGAGCCCTCAGGCGGAAGAAGTCAGCCTTCCTTCATCACCTATATCGTTTCTTTCAGAAGAGCAGTTTCAAAAGCTGCGAGGGGAGCCATTTATTTCTCTTTCTGGGATGTCGGGGAGTGCTGCCCTGCCGTGGAAAACATTACGAGCTCTATGGAAAAAGGGCGTAAGCTTATTGGAGGGGTGCTGAATCCCCAATTGCCTTCGGCTGGTGCTGCGATGGCTGTCCAAGAGAGAGGTGGCGTCCAGCCCTTGTACAAATACACCTTTGAAATAGGAGGTAAAAGATTTGAGCTGCTGGACGGCATCTTACCTGGTGAAGAGCTCTCTCCTTTTCACTACGATGAATTTTTATTTGCGTGGTCAGAGGCTTATAAATACACTACTGATAAAGGGGAAGTGATTCAGGTCAAAGGCTCTACTTGGTCTATGGCTTTGCCGGGGAGCGCTATTTTGTATCAAAAGGCGCCTTATTATGGGGTTTTAGCTCCGGGAGAGGTGTTTGTATCTAAGAAAGGATATGTGGTTTCTATGCCGCAGGACTACTGGCAGCATCCTGTAACCCATATGCTGGTAGTGGATCTTGGTGAAGGGCAGGCTCGCATGTTGGAAGTGATAGACTTTTTCAAGCAGAGGGGTTTAGCAGTTTTTAGTGATGGTCTGATTAGAGGGTGATGTCTCCCCATCAGGTGTATCATGTCAAGGGGATGGAGCATGCTTGCATTGTGGAGTACAAGGAAAAGCTGGATCCGGTCAATCCCGATAGAACACAAAGTGCTTCTTCATATTTATTTGTCCGTTGGAAATAATCTAAGCCTATGAGGATAATAGTACTCTTATTTAGCAGCCTTTTCGCGCAGGTGTCATACAGACTCATAAGTCAGGCGGATTTTGAGCGTTTAGCTATCCCACCCAAAAAGCTCCCTATCGTCCCTATCAAGGGCTTAGTATCCAGACCTTCCGCCGATACGGGGTTTTGCCCTCTTCCACAAGACTTGAACGATTATTGCCTTCTCTCTTGGAGGTAAAACTTTCTATCTCAAAAGTGTATGTCCGCGTGAGGAGGGCGATGTAGTCTATAATCCTGTTGGCTCATTTAGTAGTGTCAGAACTGGAGAGGTAGCAGTATTTGAAATAATGTACAGCGTATTACCTTCGATATTTGGCCTTTTTTGCCAACACTGCCCTCCAAAAGGATTACTATCTGATTATCTTGAGGGCTTGAGCGAGCACAAAGTCTACCTTCACCGCGGCTGTGCTATGTGGGGAATATCTGGTCTGGACGATGCGGCCGACGATTTATTCTGTGAAAGGCGATAATAGCGCGATTATTCTTCGGTTTGATGGCATGAAGGCCAAGGAGAGTCAGTTTAGAGGAAAGTGGACCAAGTATCTGCTTATCCGCATACCAGAGTCTGCGATGAAAGAGTAGGAACAACAGATGTATGGGTTGAATAGAGCGCTGTGGGAGGCGGTTTTATGAAGAATAGGGTGGCCGGGATAATCCTCCCATGACCGACTGAATGTTTGGAAAGTTGGGAGAATCCGTATATTTGTAGTATGTACGGTAATCTGGTTGTGCGCCCTGAGGACATAGAGAACTGGGGCAAGAAGATTGAGGAAGAAGACCCTGAGAAGCTGGCAGAATTTGAGGGTCGGATAGAACGGGGTGAGAAGATAGAGCCTCAAGACTGGATGCCATTTGAATATAGGCGGCAGCTTATTCGCTTGATAGAGCAGCATGCCCATTCGGAGATTATTGGGGCTCTCCCGGAGGGGACATGGATCACGCGGGCCCCTACCTTCCGTCGTAAGCTCGCTCTCATGGCTAAAGTTCAGGATGAAGTTGGACATGCTCAGCTGCTGTATAGTGCGGCAGAGACCCTTGGAAAGTCTCGCGAGCAGATGATTAATGACCTCCTTTCTGGCAAGTCTAAGTACTCCAACGTCTTCAACTATCCTGCTAAAACGTGGGCAGATACGGCGATTATTGCATGGCTGGTGGATGCAGGGGCCATCATCAATCAGACTACAAACTCTAAGGGTTCCTATGGTCCGTATGTGCGTGCTCTTGAGCGCATATGCTGGGAAGAATCTTTCCATCTCAAGTATGGCTATGATAGTGTAGTTTATCTTGCTACGGGCACCCCTAAGCAACGAGCCATGCTTCAAGATGCGCTTAATCGCTGGTGGCGCCCTATCATGCACTTCTTTGGTCCGCCAGACACCCAGTCGGTTCATACGGAAAAGCTTATTCGGTGGAAGGTGAAGCTTGCCACTAATGACGAGATGCGTCAGCAGTTTTTAGACATGTATGTGCCGAAAATATGGGAGCTGGGGCTGACCATACCGGATCCGAACCTTCGTAAGAATCCTGAGACAGGGCGGTGGGAATATAGTGATCCAGATTGGGGTGAGTTCTGGCGGGTCATCAATGGGGATGGTCCTTGCAATAAGGAACGCTTGGCTGTGCGGAGATTTGCTGAGGAGAAAGGGCGATGGGTGAGGGAAGCTCTGCGAGCCCCCCATGCCCGGTATGTAACGCCTTTAGCCTAATGAGCTCGTTAGATCCTCGGATTCGGCGAGCGGAGCCGGAGCTGTGGGAGATTCCCCTTCGTTCCCTTGAGCCGCTGGAGCATTGGCAGACCTACGAGGTTTTTGTCATGCGTACGCGCGGCAGTCAAGCCCAGCATGTAGGTTCTCTGCATGCCCCTGATGCGGAAATGGCTCTCATTTTAGCGAAAGAGCAATTTGCCCGGCGCAGCCAGTGCGTAGCACTGTGGGTGGTGCCTACCGAAGCTATCTTATGGACAAATCCCGAAGAAGAGGAGATTTTCCTGCCTGCTACGGATAAAAGCTACAGAGAGCCGCAGGGATATTTACATACTCGGGAGCGCATAGAGCGATTCAAGGACCGCCTCAAGCCCCTTCAGAGTTATGATTGAAGTTTTGGAGATACTTATCCTTTCGCTGGCGGATGATGAGCTTTTCATAGGACATCGCCATGCGGAATGGATTGGGCTTGGCCCCATTTTAGAAGAAGATATTGCTTTTGCCTCTATTGCGCAGGATGAGACGGGGCATGCCCAGGCGTATTATCAGATTTTGACGGATTTGGGGCTTCCTACGCCGGACGAGTATGCCTTCAAGAGAGAGGCATCTGCCTTTCGTAGCGCTCATCTGGTGGAGCTTCCCAACTTTGAGTATGATTACGGAATGGCTCTGATGAGGCACTTTTTATACGATGCGGCGGAACAGGTGCGCTTAGATGCTCTTAGGAAGAGTGCGTATGAGCCTTTGGCGGGGCTTGCAGAACGGCTTTTACGAGAGGAGAAATACCACTGGCTTCACGCACGGGTATGGATTCAGCGGCTGGGACGCTCTACTGAGGAAGCCCACCATCGCCTTCAAGCGGCTTTAGACCAGCTTTTTCCCTATGCGTGGATGCTTTTTGAAGAAATGCCTCATGAGGAAAAGATGATTGAAGCGGGATGGGTACCGCCCTCTGCCGAGCTTCGGATGCGCTGGCTGGAAAAAATTTCTCCCATCCTGATGGAGGCAAACTTAGCTTATTCTGAGCCTAAAGCTGACGAGCTTCAAGCTTTTCAAGGAGGGCGGCATGGCATACGAAGCCCCTATTTTGACAGTTTGTATGCTGAGATGACAGAAGTTTCCGCTTCCGACCCTGAAGCAGAATGGTGAAGCGCATTTTAGTCGTATGTACTCATAATAGTGCTCGCAGCCAAATGGCAGAGGCTTATCTGAAGCGTTTTTTACAAGGGCGAGCGGAAGTATATAGTGCAGGTACGGACCCCCGGGGAGTTCATCCGATGGCGAGAATCGTCATGGAAGAAGAGGGGTATGATCTTTCTACGCATACCTCGGATCCCATAGAACGCTTTCTCTCAGAGTCTTGGGATTATGTAATCACTGTCTGTGATGCAGCCCGCGAAAGTTGCCCTTATGTACCCGCCCGGGTCAATCTTCATGTGAGCTTTCCGGACCCTTCCCAAGGAGACATAGAGACTTTTCGGGAGGTGCGCCGAGCGATTCGGGCATGGGCAGAAGAGTTTGCCCGTCAAATATGACGCCGGCGGTTACCGCGGAGACAGTTCGTGAGTGGCTAAAAGCTGTTCCAGACCCAGAAATACCTCATATCTCAGTGGTGGATATGGGCATGATAGGGGAGGTTTGGATTGAGGGAGAGGAGGTTCGGGTGGAGCTTATTCCAACTTTTGCTGGCTGTCCGGCTGTTTCTCTTCTTCGCTCGCATATTGAGTCGCTTCTGAGAGAAAAGGGACTAAATCCGCGTGTGGAGATAAACTATAATCGCCCTTGGCGAGTGGAGAATGTAACGGAAGCGGGCTGGGCTGCCTTGCGACGAGCAGGATTCGCTTTGCCTAAACATTTACACGCTGATCCTGCCGAGATGCTGGCTGATGTGTCCTGTCCTCGCTGCGAGTCTCAAATGGTTAGCCTCGTCTCTCCTTTCGGTCCGACGGCATGTCGCGCTATTTTTCGCTGCCACAGTTGTGGAGAAGCCTTTGAGCTTTTTAAGCCTCCTCTCTGAGAGATTCAAAGATAAATGCGGCTGGTTGGTTATCCCTCAGAGGAAGGCAGCTGTCGGAAATTACGCTGAAGGCGGGTTATGACAGTGAGAATAGCGGATTGCAGCTGAGCTTTTAAGTCAGGGCTTTTCAGACGTTCTGATAAGTGCTTAAGAATGGTGTCGGTGAGCTCTTCTAAGGTCCTTTTTCCTGAGGGGCTGCGCAGATAAGCCTCTGTATCGGTAAGGAGCTTGTTAGTGGTTTGGCGAGCTATGCGACGAGCGGCTTCCAAAAGCCGTTCCTTAGGGACGCCGGGGAAAGAAGGTAGATTAGAGCTTAGACTGTGGGCTAAACTATCCTCAATCATTTGGGAGAGGGCTGGGGTTTGTCGTAGGGTAGCTACTACGGGCGCTGCCTCTTCTGCTATCACGGAGCGTATCAGCGGACGGATATCTTCTATGATTTCTTGCGCCAGAGCTATTTCTTCTCCACGCTGGGCTTGACGCTTAACCTGTTCTAATATCTGGTATGCTACTTCGTCTGAGATGGCTTTTGCAATCAGGCGGGATTGCTGGGAGAGAAAGCGGGCTATGAGGGTGTTGGAAAAGTTGATGACCTTGCTGCGGTTGAGCCGCAAGTAGAGATTCCATATCCGCAAAAGGCGAAACCAGCGCAGGCTCTTGAGAGGAATAAGCGCTAATACATCATACCAATGCGCCACAGGATACATCCACCAGTAAGCATACCGCCGAGTACGGATGGCTACAAGCCACGCTCCCCAAAACTCTACCCAGAAGAATATCAAAAATGGCAGGTCCAGCTTCCAAAAAAGGTCTACATAATCGCCAGAGAGGTCGTACTGCCGATAGTAATTCACGAGAAGGAGATACCGCAATTCCCTATGGTAAAAATCTAAATGCAGAGCTGCATTTTCGGGGGTGAGCTGCCAGAATCGCTTGAATGCTTCACTGCTGGATAGGCTTGCATTGTAGTGTTCATGAATGAAGGATTTGACCTTCTTTTTCAGTAGCTCTTGATACTTCATAAGCCCGAAACGTTCATAAGGGCGCTCGGAGAGAATTTTGAGAGAAAGAGCGTATAGAGTGTCCCCTGCCTCCTGAAGTTGAGAGGGAGTGAAGCGGCCACCTTGCCGCCAGTAGCGATAAAGGCTGTCGGCAAATTGTCTGTACCTATCAGTAGTCCAGTGCGGTTCAATTCCTTTGTAGGGGTCATACCAGCTGACGATATGGGGAAAATATTTGATGTAGAAAGGGCGGAGGGAGATGTAAGTGAGGTCAAAAAGAATCAAAGTGATATTGAGGAAAGCGATGACCAGCATGAAGATATCCCATGCGGTTTCTAAGCGCTGACGGAGCATGAGGCGAAGGTATGTTACTTTGAAAGGATGAGATGGAAGGTGGTAGGGTGGGTGGTGGGGTTGGGGTGTTTGGTTGGGGTTGGGTGGCGGCAGCGGCCTTGGGCGGCTGCCGCTGGGGTGTGGGGC
>JANXDD010000052.1 GCA_025059915.1 Bacteroidia bacterium
CTGCCAGCCAGCGAACATCTCCCGACTCCAAAATACATCATCGCAGACCAGCATTCCCCCAGGATTGAGGTGTTGGTAGAGGTAGGTAGCGTATTCATACAGTGCAGGGCCGCGGTGGTCTCCATCTATGTAGATGAAATCCCATCGCCCTGAGAGCGTGGGGAGAATAGAAGTGAAGGTTCCAATCAGCAGTTGAGGTTTGATGCCCAGCAGACGGAAGTGCTGGCGAGCCTTTGCGGCGAGGGTAGGAGAGCCTTCTATGGTATAGACCTCTGCGGAAGGGGCGGCAGCAGAGAGATACAGCGTGCCAAACCCTAAATGAGTACCCAGCTCCAAAAGGCGCCGAGGAGCTGCTCTCTGAACAAGATGATAGAGGAGAAGCCCTTTCCATGGAGGAGTAGAAGCGGTGCGTGTGAGATAACCTAAGCTATAGCTTCGCTTGTCCTCGGCTTTGGAGACTTTCGCGCCGAACTCTTCTATTTGTAACATTTCTCCAGAAGCTCGGCGTAGGCGGTAATACAGATGTTTGATGGCATGAAGCATAGGGTCGCGGGGAGAGGGCTGCCACAGCTTCCACCAGATGAAGGCTAAAGCTGCTTTGCTCAGCGCCAGCTCCATGTAGCATAGCGAAGGTATAAGGCTAAAGAAAAATGCCGAGCTAAGGTTCTGCTATCTTGAAAAAGTACTCGATCCCACGCAGAAGTAAGGTCCCAGGAAAGCTGAACGCCCATAGATGCTCTATCGGTGATTGAACGCTCTATCCCCGCTTGTAAATGTAACTGCGAGCGGCTAAAGTAGTCAGCAAACTTATACACGTCTGAAGATGCTGGGTATCCTTTTGCTTGGAGAAGGAGGGAGGCAGCAAGTCCCCCCCAGAACCACCAGCTGGTCGTATCTATGCGGCTTCCCCAACGAATAGGCACAGTGGCTGTGAAAAATTCCTCTCGCCTTTCCCCTACTCGCAGACTGTACCATCGCCCTATGCCTCCTGATTCAATAAATCGGTTGGGGCGGTATTTCTCCCGCAGCATAAATCCGAAAGAAACAATAGGACCGGGCAGGCGCTTTTCTCCTTGTCGCTTTTGAAAGATGCTTGACCACGGACGCTCACGAAGGGTGGGGATGCGATGAATGACCCCTGCACCGCCCTCAAGCCCCAACTGCAGCTGCCCCCATATGAGTAAAATGAGCCCCTGCATCATCCAAAGATACGACCCTCAGGGCTTTTTGTAGATTTGCCGAGTGCGATATAAGAGCATTTTTGCCACAGCCTTTTTCCTCAGCGCTTGTGCTCCCTCTCCGCAGGAAAAAATGGAACTTCCTTTCCCTGTGCTTCGGTATGTTGCTCCCAGCCTCACAGCAAAAGTGATAGATACCTTGCCGGCAGGCGCCTCTGTATATCGCCTGAAAGCAGAGGGGGATTGGCTTTTTGTGTGTTATCGGGGGATTCGGGGATGGATCCAGTACAAGCCTTCGGTAGTAGTGGATTATATTGAGAAAAAGCCGCTGACATACGGCTTGCTTGCAGAAGCCCCCAATGATACCGTCGTCATCGCTGTAGGTGAGGGCGAAGAGCGCCATAGTGTGAAAATATCTCAGCTTTTGCCCTGGTTTGTTCCGAATGACTCTATATACGCAGGGTTTTATGAAGGGTTGCCGGGCGAGGATGTAGCCCTTGTGATAGTGAATGTTTTGCCTACGCAGACAACCCTTTCAGTGAAACTTTCCTTTTTAGACCCAGAGTCGCTGGAGCCGCGAGAGGAGGAGTATTTATTCACGACAGAGGTTCAGCGGGAGGAGAATCTTCTCACTATTCAGAATGAGGAGGCGCCTTTTCAGCGGGCAGAGTTCGTGCGGAGAGGGGAGCAGCGAGGACTTTTGATTCGTCGCAAGGATGGCTACGCTATCTTATGGAAGCGGCGCTTATAAGCAGCCATGCGGAAAGTCGCCCTTATCGGTCGTACAAACGTCGGCAAATCTAGCCTATTCAATCGCCTTATCGGTCGCCGCCAGGCTATCGTGGAGGACACGCCAGGCGTAACTCGCGACCGCCATTATGCAGTTTTAGAGCTGGAGGGGCGTAACCTTCTCCTGATAGATACAGGAGGGTTTTTTGGGGAAAAAGAAGGTTTGGAAGCTCAAGTTGCTCAGCAGGTGCGCTTCGCTGTAGAAGAAGCGGATCTTCTTTTGTGGGTCGTGGATGCGTCTGTAGGGGTCGTCCCCGCCGATGAAGACTTTGGAGAGTGGCTCAGACATTATAGGCGCCCTGAGCAGCCTCTCTGGCTTATTGTCAATAAGGTAGATAATACTACTCGGGCAGAAGCTGCTGTAGAGTTTCACCGCTTAGGGGTGGAGCCTATGTATCTCGTGTCGGCAGCTACGGGGCGCGGCATCCCTGCCCTTAAAGAAGCCCTTTCTGCCTATGCTGGTCAAGGAGAGCCAGCCCAGCTGGAAAACCTTCCCCGATTTGCCTTGATAGGCCGTCCAAATGTGGGCAAATCCAGCCTACTCAATGCGCTCTTGCATATGCCGCGAGCTATCGTCAGTGATATTCCAGGCACTACGCGGGATGCCCTTTACGAGCTTTCTGAATGGAAAGGGCGGAAGTTTTACTGGATAGACACTGCTGGACTTCGCCGAAAGGCTCGGATTCCTGCTCTTTCTTTGGAGAGGTATGCTGCCCTGCGCAGCTTGGAAGCTCTTTTTAGCGCAGATGTAGTTCTGCTGGTAGTAGATGCCACGGAGGCTCTCACGGCGCAGGATATGACCCTCCTTCGGCAAGCAGAAAAGCACGGCCGAGGGATAGTAATCCTTCTCAATAAAGCCGACCTTCTCTCCCCCTCTGAACAGGAGAGACTCCTCCAATGGGCACAAATGAAGGTGCGTCCCTTAGACCCTGTGCCTATTTTGCTTGTTTCTGCATTGACGGGGCGGGGAGTGGGTGAGATTCCAGCCGCTGCTTTCAAAGTCTATGAAGCAGGCCAGCGAGAGATACCAACCCGACAGCTCAATGACCAGCTTCTCCCTATCCTTAAAACACATCCTCATCCCGTGGTGGGCACCGTGCATCCCTCTGTGCGGTTCATTCAGCAGGTTGGGACATTGCCTCCCACTTTTCTCCTCCATGTACGGCATGCTGAGGAGCTTCGTCAGTCGTATCTCGGTTTCGTTGAGAATCAGATTCGGAAAATTTTCCCCTTTCCTGGCTGGCGACTGAAGTTCAGGATAAAAGAGGCAGAATAAGCTGGTGGGAGCCTCATAGTTTCCATCCGAGAGTTAGGCTCCATTCAGAACCTCGCACAAAACGGAAAATCACATCTTCTTTGCGAGAGATGCGGCCATTGAGGTCGCTGTCTTGGCGATAGACATAGGGGGTATTTAGAATATCTCGGGCTTGGGCTTGAATATAGAAATGCCGACTCAGCTGGCGCTTAATGCTCATATCCCATACTGGACGGGGCATCTCAAAGATGGTGGGATTGAAATTGTCGCCGACCCACCAGATGCGAGGACCGATAAGCTGACCAGAAGTAGAGGCTTCCCAGCGGCTATCAGGAGAGTGATAAAAGAGAATCGCGTTGAAAAGGTAAGGGGCTTGTCCTTGGAGAGGACGCAGGCGGGCTTGAGAAGGGGCCTGGCCAGGGATAGAACCGCTTACAGCAGGACCCATATCCACCTCGCTCCAAATGTAGGCTGCATTTGTCAGCAGAGAAAAAGAGGAAGAAAGGCGCACCCGAGCTTCTACCTCTACGCCTAAAAGGTGGGCTTGAGGAGCATTTCCAAAAACTACTGTAGGTTGGTCAGCACCCCGAAGGATGTAAGTCTCTATCGGGTCTTTTACGTGTTTGTAGAAAGCTCCTACGGCTATCAGTTGATCCAGAGAGGGAGTAAGCTCATACCGAAGGTCTATATTATGCAGGGAGGCAGGGCGAAGGCTTGGACTTCCAGCTTGCTGAATCTCTAAAGCAAAGTTGTAGTAAAGGAAGGGAGCCAGCTCACGCAGCGCCGGACGATTCAAGCTGCGGCTGTAAGCTATACGCAGCTTTTGATTTTCCGCAAGGGCATAGCCCCAGTTCAAAAACGGCATAAGAAGGGGAAAAGGCGTTTTGACATTGACGGGAGCGGTAGGAGTGGCGGATTGAAGTCTCTGCTCGTTGTATTCGTATCTCAGTCCTGCGTGAAGGGAAAACCTTCCGATGCGCTTTTCCACCGACAAGTATGCTGCGCCGATAATCTGCTCTGCTTCGTATCGGTCCGTAGGATTTGTACCTTCTCTCAGGCGGAAGGCGCTGAGATTTTCATTTCTGAAGGCTTCTTCTATCGGAAGCGCTGTCCAGTATTGAATGAAGGCGGGTGAAGTATTAGAAGGGAGGGTATAAGAAAACCATCGGGCCCAGAAACTGCGGCGCACATGGTCTCCATACATGCCAGAAACTAACTTCCATCCGCTAAACTCTGTAAGAAGGGAGAGCTGAAAGCTAACACCATGCTGTTTGAGCTCGCTGTAAAACCGAGCAGCATCAAAGGTTGTAGGCCCTGGCGGCAAGATAATGCGATACACCGTGTCTCCAATGTCCCGTACGGTGCGTACCCGCCGATAATCAGGTTCATTCCTGAGGGTAAGGTTTCCGCCAGCGTCCCAGCGGAGAGCGGTTACTTCAGAAAGGCGGTGCATCCCCCCCACCTGCAAGGAGGCTAAAGTACGGGCAAGATATTGCATGCTGTAGTTTCGGAATGGGACATCGCTTCCCCGTTGGTATAAGGAAAATCCTTCCCGAATAATTGTCTCATCTTCTGTCAGCTGGGCGGAAAAGAGATTGAGCTCTACCTGGTGGGCTGAGCTCGGCATCCAGAGAGTATTTAGAAAGCCGAAGATGCGGGTCATTTGGGTGGTCTGATAGTCTTCGTAATCAAAGAGCTTAGCATTTGCCCCCGGCCGAAGGAATAAAACTTCATAGCGATTGCGTTCTATGCGCATCGTCTGATAGCTGCGGCTGTAAGCACCCCCCGTGATGAACCAGAGCTTTTTCGCCAAAGGCGCTCCATAGCTGAGAGAAAGCTGAGTAGCAGGGGGGATTCGCTGGATATGGCGCAATATAAAGTTCTGTGGGAGAGTTTTTGCCCATTTCTGAGCTTCGGAGAGAGAGACGGTATTGAGGTCCTGGGGAAAGCCTTTAGGCAATGCTCTTGCTACTACACCCCCTCCCCATAGGTCAGGGGTATAATGGATATTGTAGAGACCGGGTTGAAAGGTTGTTCCTTGAAGGTAGGCGCTGCGCAGCTGAATATGCAATGACGGCTTATCCGTGCTGCGACGAGTAAGAATTTCCACCAGCCCTCCCCCAAAATCTCCACTTTGATAAGCCGCTGGCGTCTTATAGACCCGAACTTGATCTATGATTCCCGCAGGGAAAAGCTCTAAATCAAAAGCTCTGCTATCTGGTTCTGTACTGGGGGCGGGTAGGCGATTGAAAAGAACTGGGTTATAGCGTTCATTCATGCCTCGGATAACAAGGAAGCGTCCGTCATTGAGAGAAACTCCTGTGATTCGGCTCAATACGGCGGCGGCGGTTCTATCTGGCGTTTGCTGAATAGTCTGGGCTGAAAGTCCCGTGGCTATCTGGGGCATCTGTTGGAGAGACGAAAGAAGGGCTACTTCGGTTCGTGTTTCCTGCACAGCAGAAATCACAACTTCCTCCTGCTGAACCCCTTCAGGTTGGAGAGGAACTTCTACAAGCAGACCTGTGCGGGCAGTTATAGGGACTTTGGCGGTTTGATAGCCTAAGTAGCGAACCTCTATCCAAATCGTATCATAAGCAGCAGGGAGAGCTATCGTGGCTACTCCCAGCGAATCTGTCAAAGCACCGGCTGACCCTGGACGCTGGGGAAAGATAGTGGCCCCTGCTAATCCTTCTTGCGTTTGAGCGTCGCGTACGACTATTCTGTACTTGCGCTGGGCTGTCTGGGCATACACGGCGAGAATCAGCACCCCCGCCCAAAACTTCCACATGAGGCAAAATACCCTCCTCCATGTAAAGCAAGCATGAAAGAGGAGAAGTTACCAGACTCTCACCCCCCACATAGTAACATCGTCAAGCTGTTCTCGGTCTTTGCCATAATCTTTCCACTCTTTCCACCGCATGTTGAAGAGAGCTCGGCGCCGAGACATGACCGGCTCGTGAATAGTTTCCATGATAAACTCCTTGAGCTGGCGGGTGCCAAATCGCTTTTCGTCAGGTCCTCCCAGCTGGTCTACGACCCCGTCTGTGAAGAGGAAGAAGGTATCTCCCGGACTTAGTTGCACTTCATGCGCCGAGAAGAATCGCTCTTCTTCCAGCTGCTCTCCGCCGATGGCTTTTTTGTCTGGCTTGATTTCTTTGAGCTCGCCATTATGGACGTAGTACAGAGGGAGATTCGCCCCCGCATAAATGAGCCGATACTCTTTCGGGAAATACCGCACGAGAGCGATATCCATCCCATCTCTGGAAGCGACTTCTTCTCCTTCTACATCTTGACGCAGGACCTGCCGTACTCCGATATGGAGGTCGTGCAGAATCTGATCCGGGGCAAAAACTCGTCCCTTATTGATGATTTGGTCTAAGAGGATGCTTCCAATCAGGGTCATGAATGCCCCTGGCACTCCATGTCCTGTCCCATCTGCTACGACGATAAAGTAAGAATCCCCTGCTACATCGCTAAACCAATAAAAGTCCCCTCCTACGCCGTGCCGATCGCGCGGGCGCCAGATGATGAAGTAGTTTTCTTTACCCAGGTGCTTGTCCAGGAGAGCATCGGAGGGTAAGAGGTTTTTCTGCATGCGCTTGGCGTACTTGATGCTCTCTCGGATGTCATTCATGGCGTCTTCCAGCTCTCGCTTCTGAGCTTCCAACTGGCGGTTCATTTCGCTGAGCCGGCGCGCATAGGCTTTCTGCTCTTCTTCTATGACGGAGGCAGCGGAAGCGGCAAGGGTTCGGAGGAAATTGACCTCATCTACGCGCCATTCCCGCTTTGTATATCGGTGCTCTACGCTAATCAGTCCCACTACATCTTTCCCTGTGCGGATGACCCCATCTAAGACGCTTGTTACATTATTAGGCTTGAAGAGGGGAAGGGCAAGCTCGCGCGTTCGCAGGTCAGAGAGGGCATCCACGACAGCGATAACCTGTTCTCGCTCCAAGCTTTGGAAATACATCGGGTAGAGAGAGCGATTGACTACGGTATTAGGCGTATGGGAATGCGGCTCTTTTTCTGCAACTGCTATACAACGAGCTAAGTTGTTTTCTTCATACAACCACAAGCTGACCCGATAGGCCCTGAATGTTTCTAATGCAACTTCCGCTATGACTTGGAAGGCTTTGGGGATATCTCCTTCCCGAAGGGCCGGATGAGCTGCCAGACGGGAGAGTGCATTCTGCTGCTCTTTGAGGCGAAACTCCTGCTCCTTCTGCTCAGTGATATCAAAGAGAATGTTGATAGACTTGACGAGCGTTCGTTGTCCGGAGGGCTTGCGGTCTATCACGGGCGTACTGGACATGATTGCCCAGAAGCTCTGTCCCAATGTGCCCGCTAACTCTACCTCCGATTTCCAGGTTTGTCCCCCTTGTATGCTGCGCCAGTGTCCTTGTAGTATGACGATGGGCTGCCTTTCGGAAAATAGCTTGCCGTAGTGGAAGCCAAGGAGTTTATCAGCTGTGTAGCCCAGAGCCTCTACCAGATTCTCGCTGATGTAGGTGATGTGCCCTTCGCCGTCGGTCTCAAAAAGCCATGCGGCATTCTTCAGGGCTTCCAGCTGGGCAGAAAGCTGAAGCTGAGATGTTCGGTAGTTTTCATTACTGCGGCGCAGCTCCTCGGTGTTTTCTCGCAGAAGCATCTCTTGCTGACGAGCCAGCGTAAGAGCATTTTGAATCTCCATCTCCTGCTGCTTCTGCAAGGTGATGTCAAATCCCACTAAGATAAACTTGTAAATCTCCCCGCTCAGCTGCTGAACTGGCGTAATAGTTTGCTGAATCCAAACTTCTTCCCCATGAGCCGTGAGGTAGGAGACAATCTCTTGCCATGGCTTTCCTGAACGCAGTTGAGCAAGGATTTTTTCCACGAGGGGAGCCTCTTCGGGACGGCGGAGTTTGGCATAGGGCTGACCGAGGATCTCTTCGGTTTTATAGCCGAAAAGTTTCAGTAAAGAGTCATTTACATAGATGATGCGCCCTTCTGGGTTCATTTCTACGACCAGCGCTGCAGCATTGAGAGCGGTGATTTGTCCCCGCAGTTCAGCTTGGGTTCGGCGCATCTCTTCGGCAGAGGCTTCCAGCTCTTCTATGTTTTGTCGGAGCTCCTCTTCAAGGGCTTGGGCTTGCTCTAAATAGCTCAAAAGCTCCTGCTCCACAAGCTTCCGATGCCCCTGCTGGAGAAGAAGAGATGCCACCCGAGCTAAAAGAGCAAAGAACTCAGTATCCTTTAGGGGCTTATTAGAAAGCCGTTCTACGAAGAATACGCCTGCCAACTCCTCATCTAAGTAGATAGGAAACATCCAAAGGGTTTCTACTCTGCGTTCAGAAAGATAAGCTGAGAGAACAGGAACGGTGGGGTGGAAAGGGCCAGGGCTATTTTGGGGGCTAATTTGTTCTCTGACCCAGCGTGCTGCTTCAGCGGGCAAATCCACCGTATTGGAATGGGTAAGGAGAGTCGGATCATAAGCCTCTAAGCAATGCAGACCTTCTTTTTCTTCCCCGAAGACCCAAAAACTGTATCGGGCTTCAGGCTCTAAGGCAGCTGCTACCTCAGCGATAGCAGCGAGTCCTTCTATGACCTCTCCTTTTTGGAGGGCAGGAAGCTTGAGAAGGGTTTGAAGGCTCTGGCGCTGCCGCATGAGCCGCTCCACCTCATGGGTGTATTCCGCTTGTAGGGCGGCGTATTGCTGGTGGAGACGAGAGAGGGATTCTTCTGCTTCTTGGAGCTTCTTTTGCAGCGAGCGAAGCGAACTTTCTAAAGCGTGTATTTTTTCTTGAAGCTGAGAGGCATCTACCAAGGCTAATAGGGCTTTATCTTGCTTGCCCTGGCGATAAGGGAGAAAGGCATAAAGGAAGAGGTGTCCATTCTGCTGGAAAGTTCCTTGAGTTGGAGCTTTGGTGGATAAAAGGGAAGCAAGCTCAGGAGAAAGGTCTGAGAGCTGCGAGGGCTGGTTAGAGCCGAAAAGCTCCCAGAAAAGGTCGTTATGCTTTACAAAGCGACCACTTTCATCCAGCTCTACGAGGGGGAGCAGGTTGTAGAGCGCTCCTATTTCTAACCGGAGGTTTTGAATTTCGGTGGTGAATGAGGCTTGCGTGGCTTCCAGTTCTTCTGCCAGTTGGCGCCTATCTTCAGCAAGTTTTCGCAGGGCGGCTTCTTGCTGAGAGAGGCGTTGAGCTAAGCTTTCCAATGGAGATACCGAAGGGCCAAGGGCAGATTTGAGCTCCTCCCAGGCGAGAGATTTCTGCTCGCTGAGGGCATCTACAGCGGCAGAGAGGAGACTCCACCGCTGAAGCAGCTGATTGTAAGCGTGAAGGAGAGGGAGCCACGGGGCATGTATCTGAGGGGCTTTTTCGCCGCGAGCCATGATTTCAGCTACAGCTTTCAGCTGGCGAGCTTCTTTTTGCCCGGTGAGGAAAAAGATTAGGATACCCAGCAGCACGAGAGCCCCGATGGTAGCAAATACGACGAGCTGGGCAGTTTGCTGACTTTTTTCTTGGGCAGCGACGATGGAGCTTCGTTGGGCGGTAAGCTGCTCGCGCATACGCCGGAGCTCGGCTTCTACGGTGGAGAGTAGGGCTGGACCTTCAGCGTAATACTGCTCGATAGCTGGGAGGTACTGCTCTTTCTGTTCGCTGCGCTCTATGGCGCGGCGCCAGCCATTTTGCCGCTGCTCAAAAAGAAGAGCTTGCTCTACCAGGCTGCGTAGGAGGGGTTCTGAGGGGTCAGGCAGCTTTTGAAGAGCCGCCTCTAAGGATTTGAGAGCACTGCGTAGCTCTGGCTGCCGTAGAAGAGTCGGAGGGAGAGAAGTGCCAGAAGTTTTCTCATATAGCGTAGCCCGCAGCCGGCTCTCATACTGCCATAAAGCCACTTCTACTTTGAGGAGGGCTATGTCTGCATCTCGTAGAGCTAAAAGATACTTCTCGTAGGTGGTGCCTTCCTTAGCTTTCCATAACTCCCATCCTGCGAATACGCCGCCTATGCCCAAAAGAAAGAGTATGCCCCACACCCGCAGCTTCCTGGTCGCTCCCATATCTCTAAGGTAAAGAAAAATCCCCCTTCCGGGTGAAGGGGGATTGTGGAAAAGTTACATTAGCGTAGGGTGATGTTGACAGGGCTGCCGTTATCTACTTGGAGAGAGGCGACGCGGTCACACGCTTCATTTCCGTAAGGGTCGTAGTTCAAGGTTACGGTGTGGTTTTGTGTAGTGAGGCGCCAAATCCCTTTGACGGGATGTTCAAAAACGCAGCTGATGACCACTTTGAGAGGATCTATGATTTGAGTGGAAAAAGGACGACCCCGGCGGGAGGTTCCTTGGGCTCCTCCTTCTATTAGCCACACATCGTCTCGCCGGTTTAGGGTATTTTGTCCTTGGGTCTGACGATAGGTCCGAGTAGCACTCCACTGAACTGTTCCATCGGGGGTGATGACCTGGTGCGAGATGACGGTATCTCGCAGGACCCGCTCACCACTGGCGTTCAGCCCTTCATGGAAGAGAACCTTTTGAATAATGTGCTGATTGTCATTGACGAAAAAGCTGTCTGTAGTGATGAAAGCTCGGGCGCCAGCTTGACGCCAGCGAGGACCCGAAAACTGCACCAGAATTTTCCCTCGGCGATACACCCCATCTCTGCATAGACAGTTAGTGCGCCCGAAATCAATCGTCAGTAGCCTTTGGACAGAATCGTAGCTTACTTGCGCACAGGGGGGTAGGAGAGTGGAATCTGCTCCACCGACCCGGCGAAGGACGCGGATTTCTCCTTGTTCATCTGCTATGGAGTTAGTGTGGCTCTGCTCGCCTTCTAACCGAGCCATGTCTTCAGCAACTTCACGGAAAGCCTCAGGGCTCACTTGTTCTTTTCGCTTGCATCCCACCACCAGTAGGATGGTGATAAATGCTGCTAAGCTTATGTGCCGTTTCATACCATCAGATGAGAGTCAGAAAGAGGCTCTATGGTTTAATACGAAGGCTGCCTTAGCGAGGTGGCACTGCAAAAGCGCGCAAACCTTGAATAGCCACCGTGGCAAGGGCTGCTACTCCGATAGGTAGAGCGCTTTCATCAATATCAAAATCAGGGGTATGGACGGGCCGGTGAGTGTCTGGATTTTTTCCTGCGGTGCCGAGACGAATGAAGCAAGCGGGCACCTGCTGACTGTAAAAAGCAAAGTCTTCGGAGCTCAGCCACAGGGGCATTTCTTGGACCTGAGCCGCTCCCAGAAGCTCGGTAAGCCATAAACGAGTTTTTTCTGTGATGGTAGGGTCATTGTGAAGGACGGGGTAGCCTGGGCGGAAATCCACCTCTGCTGTGAGATTCCATGTCTGGGAGACATTTTGCACGAGAGTAACGAGGAGAGACTTGGCGTGGCGGCGCCAGCTTTCATCAAAGGTGCGTAGGGTGCCGGCGATTTCTACTTCGGTAGGTATGACATTTGGAGCGGTGCCTCCACAGAATCGCCCGAAGGTGAGGACGGTAGGGGAGCGCGGATCTGCCGCTCGGCTAACAAGCATTTGGAGCTGAGTGAGGAGACTTGCTCCTACAGCTATCGGGTCAGCCGTTAGATGTGGATAAGCGGCGTGCCCCCCAGCTCCCCGCAGGCGAATATAAACCTCATCACTGGCAGCCATGAATGCCCCCGCTCGCAGTCCTACCGTGCCTACTGGCAGCTGAGGCGTTACATGCAGGCCCCATATGGCTTGAATAGGAACTTCTGAAAGAATTCCTTCTTGCACTAAAAGGGAGGCGCCGCCGGGCGATTTTTCTTCGCCGGGCTGGAAAATAAACCGCACTGCTCCCTGCCACTCCCCCCGCCGCTCATACAGCAGCTGTATGGTCCCGAGTAAAATCGCCATGTGAGCATCATGTCCGCAGGCATGCATATAACCTTCTCGCAGCGAGCGGTAGGGACGCTCAGGCTGCTCTGTAATCGGCAGAGCGTCCATATCGGCTCGCAGGGCAATCCATGGACCCGCGGGGACAGTGATGAGGTCAGCAATCAGCCCTGTTTGAGCTACTCGCCGTATCCGAAGTTCTGGGAAGCGCTTGAGTTGTGTCAGAAGGTAGCGTTGGGTTTCCCACTCTTCAAAGGAAGGCTCTGGATGCTGGTGAAGGTGCTGGCGCCAGCGGCTCAGCTCAGGTAGGAGAGCCTGGGCTGCTTGTAGAATATTCACTTTGCAAAAGTGGCTACTTTTGTTCAGTGCGGCAGCTATTGGAGCGGTACCTTGCTCGGCATTTTCATCTGGACGAGGTACTTTCTTTAGAGACGCTTCCTACGCCTACGGCGACGCCGCCTCTGCGTTTGCGCTACCGCATCATGGCGCGGATTTTACGATACGCGCCGCACTTTCTGGGAGTTCTGGTGCTGGTGTATTTAGCTCATCAGCGCTGGGCATTCCTTCCCGAGGCTTATGCGGAGTGGTATTACACGATATATGTCTTAGCGGTGACGGGGCTGGTTGGGTACGGGACAAACTGGCTGGCTATCAAAATGCTTTTTTATCCACGCCGGCCGCGTCCTATCTGGGGGCAAGGGCTCGTTCCAGCGTATAAGATGCGCATTGTAGAGCGCTTCGCCGAAGCGATTAGCCGCTATATTCTCAATGAAGAAGTTCTTCAGCGGGTGCTACATGAAGCGGGCGTGGCTCAAAAGCTGGCAAATGCCTTGACAGAGGGCACCTCTAACTTATTGAATGACCTGGAGTTTCGGGAGGAGCTTACTCAGATGGGTAAAAAGGCTCTGCAGCGTCTGGTAGAAGACCCTATTCAGCAGCGTCGGCTGGTGCAGGTGATTGATGCACGGCTTCTTCAAGTGGTGCCGGGGGGCATAGCAGGGAGCCTTTTCCGCTCCTACCGGCAGCTGAATGAAAAAGGCTATCGGGAAGTACTGGCTCGGACGGTGCTCTCCATTCCTGAGGCCTTTGAAGAAGCCATGCGAGGCCTACACTTACCAGAGGCAGAAGTACGTAAGGCTATCCTGGCTCAGACTGAAGAACTGGAGGGCCTCCTGACGGAAGTTATTCGCTCTATCATCAGTCGGATACCGCTATATCCGATTATTTACAATCAGCTGGCGGCTTTTGATGAGCGGCAGCTGGAGCAGCTTTTCCTCTATACTACGAGTGAGCACTTAGAGTTTATTCAAAACCTTGGGGCTCTATTGGGCGTGCTGGCGGGGGTATTTATTATGAATCCATGGCTTTCCTTAGTAGGTGCTACGGTTACGATAGGTGGGCTATGGGTTTTAGACGAGCTTCTGTATCGCTGGCAAAATCGCCGCAGTGCATAGGCGCTGGGCTCGGTATATTGCAGGCGACCCTGCCCTTGTTCCCCTGATTCCTTGGGATTGGCGACAAATACCGTGGGAAGCTCTTATCCGGAGTCGGGAAGGCTTTCCCATAGATCGCTCCTCCCTCGTTCAAGCGCTTCTTCGGCAGAATGCCGACTTTCTTTCTACAGACCCTCGTCTGCGTGCTAATATCCTTTCTCTTCAGAGCCCCTATACATTTACCATCACTACGGGTCAGCAGCCTGGATGGCTGACCGGGCCCCTCTACACTATCGTAAAAGCAGCTCATGCAGTTCAGCTTGCAGCTGAGCTTGAACAGCGCTTTGGTGGGAAATACCACTTTGTGCCGGTTTTTTGGATTGCTTCAGAGGATCATGATGCGGCAGAGGTTCGCAGCATTGCCCTAAGTTGGGAAAGTCAGCTGGAATACCACGGCCAGTTTAGAGGGGCTGTAGGGCGACATGTAATAGAAGCAAAATTTCCTCCTCAAGCTCAAAACCTTGCCCTTCAGAAGTACTGGCAAGAAGGAAAGCTCTGGGAAAAAGCCTTCCGAGAGAGTATGCAAGCTCTCTTTGCAG
>JANXDD010000053.1 GCA_025059915.1 Bacteroidia bacterium
TTGGGCCGCCCCCGCGCCCATGGGGCTGCCGCGCCCCAAAAACTGTGCTTAAAATTTCTACCTTAGCTCCATGAAAACCTTTCGGTGGATTATAAGTGGGCTTTTCCTTCTCTATGCGCAGCCTCATAAAGCTGAGAAGCACTCTCGGCGCGCAGAAGAGCTGATGGAGCTAAATGATTTTGCTAACGCCTTGGCGGAGTATGAAACAGCTATCCAGTTTAACCCGCTGAGTGCAGAAGCTTATGCCAATGGCGGCTATTGCGCATGGCGCCTGCGCCAAAACCGAAAAGCCGTGGAGTATTTTGAGAAAGCAGAACGGTTGGGGGTAAATTTTTCTCCGCGTTTGATTGTTGCATATGCCGATGCTTTGCAGCGTACAGGGCAGCCTTCTCGCGCTCGTCCGCTGGTGGAAAGGCTTCTTGCTCAGCTGCGTCCCTCGGACCCTATGTATGCTTCGCTCAAGGTTACCCTTCAGCAGCTCAAGAATGCAGAAACCTACCTCCAAAACCCTATCAAAGTAGAAATACGCAACCTCGGGGGTGCTCTTAACTCGCCAGCTCCGGATTATGCGCCTGTTATCTCTGCGGATGAGAGCGTACTGCTTTTTACATCTCGGCGAGCAGGCTCCACTGGAGGTAAGATTGCTTCCGATGGTTTGCCGTATGAAGACATCTACATTAGCGAGAAGCGTATAGATGGCACATGGAGTCCCCCTCGCAACCTCGGCGCCCCTCTCAATACGCCTTTCCATGATGCATGTATAGCCCTCTCAGCAGATGGGCAGACCCTTTTCCTCTTCAACTCTGAAAATGGAGGAGATATTTTCGTCAGCCGTCTGAAAGGCACTAAGTGGTCGTCTCCTAAAAACTTGGGCTCTCCGATAAACTCTAAATACTGGGAGCCTTCTGTTTGCTTATCGGCAGATGAGCGCACTTTATTTTTCGTTTCGGACCGTCCCGGAGGCATGGGTGGGCGGGATATTTACATGTGTCGCCGCCTTCCTAATGGTAAGTGGAGCGCTCCTATAAACCTGGGGCCTCCCATCAATACCCCTTATGATGAAGACGGACCATTTTTCCATCCCGATGGGAAAACCCTTTTTTACTCTTCCAACGGGCCCAGCTCCATGGGAGGCTTTGACATATTTCGGACGGAAATGCGTCCTGACAGCACTTGGAGCCCGCCTATCAATCTTGGCTACCCTATCAATACGCCAGGGGATGAGATTTACTTCGTGCTCTCGGCCAATGGCATTCATGGCTACTATGCCAGTGAGCGTGAAGACTCATATGGGGAAAAGGACATTTACCTTGTGGATTTTTCCACTCTCAGGGAAGAAAAGCCTATCGCCCAGCAAGCCGATTCGTTGGAGCCGAAAATAGAGCCTGCCTCTGAGCCAGCGCCCATTTCCTTCCGCCCGAACCTAACTCTCTTTACAGGGATTGTCTATGATGCCCAAACGCGCGAGCCGCTGGAGGCTACTATCACTGTCCTTGATAATGTCAAAGGCGATACAATAGCCGTGCTAACCTCCAACGCTGCCACAGGTAAATATCTGGTGTCCCTCCCCGCTGGGCGTAACTACGGCATAGCCGTAACTGCGCCAGGATATGTGTTTCACTCGGAAAACTTTATTGTGGAGGAAACTCAGGGCTATCGTGAGGTTCGCAAGGACATCGGGTTAGAAAAATACAAAACAGGCACTGTCATTGTGCTGCGCAATATCTTTTTTGACTTTGATAAAGCTACGCTGCGTCCAGAGTCTAAGGCAGAGTTAGAGCGAGTGTATCAGATTCTCATGGAAAACCCCAAGCTCAAAATTAGAATCGCTGGGCACACGGATAACATAGGGTCCGAGGAATACAATCAGCGCCTCTCAGAAAACCGGGCTAAAGCGGTATATGAGTACCTTATCAAGCGGGGTGTTCCGGCGGATAGGCTATCTTTCATAGGATATGGAGAAAGTCGCCCCATAGATACAAATGACACGGAGGAAGGGCGGCAGAATAACCGCCGAGTAGAGCTGGAAATCTTATAGACTTTTAGAGGGGAGGCGAGCCAGAACCTCTTTTACGAAGTCCTGTCGGGATAAGGGAGCAGGGGGAGGGGAAAGGCTATTGAGCAGCGGGGGGATTTCCTCTAAGCGCCTGTATGTAGCATAGGCATACTTCGCCATAGGATGTTGAGCAGATATAATCCATGGGCGCCCTACCTGCATACTCACCTCTTCATTTGAGAGCCGCCCGATGCCAATCACAGCAGCTGCCCTGTCAATGTATAACTGTGTCTCCATCCATGGGAGCCCTAATCGCAGGTGGATTCTGGTGGGGAAGCGAGCTGCCGCATTGCGCAGAGGGGTAACTTCCCGAGGGGTGCCAATCAAATAAACGGTATTTTTCTCCAGAGAAAGAAGGTCTGCTACATAGGCAGCTTCTTCAGCGGCGTCATTGGCGATGAAGAGGCATAGAGTCTTGGGGTGGGGTTCTACAGCAGGGCTGTCAAAAAATCCACCGGGCAGGAAAAGAGGTCTGTCTTCAGAGAGAATGGACAGTACTGCAGCGCCGAGGCGCCGCTGCCAACGGCGCACAAGAAGTTTGCTCCACGGCTGATGATTCGTCAGAACGGCAGTTGGGATGAAGCTCTCCATCATCCAGAGCTTCTCTATCTCCCGAGAGATTTCCCCACTATTCCATTTGCCGTAAAAGCTGACTAACCGTCCCTGCGCATTCCAAATGTGTAGGAAATAGCCTTTTCCTGGAAGAGCGGGATTGAAGGTGATTCCCCAGACACGCAGCTTTTCTGACAGAGTTCTCAAAAGCTCTTCCAGCACTTCCCCTATGAGTTCATAATGGGTGGGGGGAGCTGCTGGCAAAAGCCATACTAAGCTACTCACGCACGGTACTTTCTTTATCCCAAGCTCTGCGACGACGAACTATGCTAAGCCCTTCCCAGACGGCAGCTACTAAGCTTGCGTTATCGACTTCTTCTGAGCCTGCCACGTCATAAGCCACGCCATGGTCGGGGGAAGTGCGCACAAATGGGAGCCCTGCAGAGAACTGAAATCCCTCCCATCCTGCTAAAATTTTGAAAGGAATCAGCCCTTGGTCATGATAAAGTGCTAATACAGCGTCGACCTGTGCGTACTGCTTTTTAGCGAAAAACCCATCGGGTGGAAAGGGTCCTCCTACAAAAATTCCCTCCTCCCAGAGGGAAGTGATAAGGGGTTCCAGCAAGCGCTTTTCCTCATCCCCAATCAGCCCTCCATCGCCTGCATGGGGATTGAGTCCCAAGAGCGCAATACGCGGAGCAGGTATAGCAAAGTCTCTCTTTAGACTCTGATGAAGGATGCGGATGGTAGTGCGAAGTCGTTCTTCTGAAAGGAGCGCCGGCACCTCTCGGAGGGGAATATGCTCAGTCGCTACTGCCACCCGGAGAGAATCGCTTACCATCATCATGACAGGAGAAAACTTGGGGAAAGTGCTACGGAGATACTCTGTATGCCCTCTATAAGGAAAAGTAACTTCGTCATAAAAAGTGGCTTTATCTACGGGAAGGCTGACAAGAAGGTCAATGGAGCCGGCTGCTGCTTCTTGGACTGCTCGGATGAAGGATTGACGGGCTAAAGAACCCGTAGAGGCGTGAGGCTTACCAATAGAAAAGTCGCTGATTTCTCCGCATTCTATCAGGTTAAGCTGCTCGGGTTTGGCTTCATGGGGGTGTCGGATGAGGTGATAGCGAAGAGAACGCAAGCCCAGGTGGCTGCGCCACCGCTCAATCACCCGTCTATGCCCGAAAGCAATCGGTATAAGGTGGTCTTGCCACCCCTCCCCTTCTAAAAAACGCAGAAGCAGCTGCGGTCCTACCCCGCCAGCTTCTCCGATAGAGAAGCCTACTTTTAGCCGCTCAGGCGAAGAGCCGTTCTCCATGCCGCCGTAAAAATGCCACTGTAAGCCTTACTCCCACGCCAGAGGCATATTTCACTTGGTAACTGCGTGGAAATCCTCTCTCTGCTGGCAGCGGCTTATTCAAGTAAGCTGTTCCTGCGATGTCAATATGCGCCCATGGATAGCGCACGAAATACTCTAGGAATTTTGCCGCCGTGATGGCACCAGCTTCCCGCCCTGCCGAGTTTTTGATAGCAGCGATGTCGCTCTTTATCATGTGTCCATACTCCTCCCACAGAGGCAGCTCTACCAGACGCTCATAGGTATGCCACCCACTCTCAATAAGGGCATCTCGGATATCGGCGGAAGCATTAGTAAAAAGTACAGAGGCATGCCGTCCCACGGCCATAGCAGCCGAGCCTGTAAGCGTGGCAAAATCTAAAACGAACATAGGGTCATACCGTCGGGCATAGACGAGCGCATCGGCTAAAATCAGTCGCCCCTCAGCATCTGTATTCCGAATCTCCACTGGGGTGCCATCTGAGATGTAGATAATGTCATTGGGGGTGTAGGCGTTTTCTCCTGGACGATTGTCAGTCGCTGGAACTAGCGCTATGACATGAAAAGGCATTTTCAGAAGAGCGATAGCTCGGAGAGCCCCTATGACGGCAGCCGCTCCAGCCATGTCGCATTTCATATAGTCCATGCTATCGGTGGTCTCTTTGAGGCTCAATCCCCCTGTGTCAAATACAATTCCCTTACCTACCAAGATAATCGGGCGCTTATTGATGGGGTTCTGGGGGCGATACTCTGCGATAGTGAAAGTTGGTGGGTTGAGGCTACCTCTATTTACGGCGAGCAGACCGCCCATTTTGTGGGCTTCTATCTGGGCTTTGTCCAGAATCTGCACAGAAAATCCTACTTCCGCTCCTACCTGGGCTATTCGTCGGGCGAGTTCTTCAGCGGTGAGCACATTAGGCGGCTCATTCACCCAATCCCGTACCATATTGACCGACTCTCCTACGATGAATCCTTCTTGAAGGGCTTGCGCGGCTAAGTCAGACGGGACATAAACCTCCACTTTTTGAACGGAGGGGGGAGGCTCTATCATATACTTCGTAAAGCGGTAGAGGCTCATGTGAGCCATCTCCCCCAAAGCCCGAAAGTGGTCCAAATCCTGCACCTCTGAAGGATCACCTATCCATGCAAGCTGTACTTCTTTCCAGCCAAGCTCTTCTGCCTTCCGCAATCCGTAATACACTCCGCGGCGAAGGTATTCCACGCCCGCCTCTGGGAGTGGAACCTGCATCCATTGGTATTCTCCATTCACAAAGAAACTGAGCTTATCAGTGAGAGGAAACTGAGAGTCAGTAACGCCATAAGGGCGAAGGGTGTCTGCCCACAGGCGTCGTCCTTTGGGAGAGACGAGCCATATAATAGGGCGAGTGGTATTCAGCTGTCGGGTGAGGTTTGCTATCATAGCGGGCAAAGTTAGGCTAAGGGATGGCAGGAGAGAATGGGAAGGGGAAGAGGGGGCGCGGCAGCGCCGCAGGCGCTGCCGCGCCCAAAAATATCCTCACCGACCTTCAACTTATTATCCTCTCCCAAAACTGAACTCATTCCAAATCGGTCCCAAAAGCCTCCCTGCCCTCAGATAAAAGCCCCTATGTGGTTTGAGCCTTAAACCTTCGCCTATTTTTTTGCTCTTAACGTCTTTGTAAATGAAAAGACAGCTAACACTTATCATTGTAGGGCTTCTCTGGGCTCAACCGCCAGGCGGACGGCGGGAAATCCCAGGAGGGCGTGAAATGGCTCCCCGTCCAGAAGCTGCTCTCAAAGGTACGATACGAGGAATCCTCAAAGATAGCGCAACGAAGGAGCCACTTCCTTACGTCTCTGTCTCCCTTTATAGAGGGGATAAACTTATCGCAGGGGGGCTTTCAGATGAAAAAGGAGCTTTTACCCTCCAAGAAGTTCCAATTGGGCGATATAAGTTGAGAGTTCAGCCTTTGGGCTATGCTCCTACAGAAAAGCTAATAGAAACTACGCCGCTTCGCCCAGACCTTAACTTAGGTACGATTTTTCTGAGTGAGGTGGGGGTAGAGCTTCAAGCAGTGGAAATTCAAGCTGAGCGCAGTCCTATTGAGTATCAACCAGAGAAAATCGTCTATTCCCCCGAAAAGGATCCCACCTTGCAAGGAGGGGATGCTATAGATGTGCTGCGCAAAATACCCGCTGTGAATGTGGATTTAGACGGGAATATTCAGGTGCGCGGGAGTGGAGCTATTCGTATCTATGTAGATGGGAAGCCCTCTTTACTCTTTGCCAACAACCCTGGCGATGCTCTGCGAGCGATACCAGCCGACCAAATAGACAGGATTGAACTCATCACAAACCCCTCGGCACGCTACGAAGCTGAAGGTGCTGTGATATTAAACATCGTACTCAAACGCAACCGTTTGGAGGGCATTACTCTTTCAGCTAATGCAGGTATTTCCAATCAGTTTGCGAATGGGAGCCTAACGGCAGGGGTGAAGGTGGGGCGCTGGTCCCACACTTTGAATATAGGGGGGCGCTACCGTTATGCAGGGGTAGGCTATACTCGGTTTTATAGGCGGCAGGAGACTATTACGGGGCCGGTCGAGCTGCGCCAAAATGGCGAGTTTCTTCCTAAGCGCTTTGCTACGAATCTCTTCTACGGGGGAGAGTATGTCCGTAACGCAGAGCAAACTTTCAGTTGGGGTATAAATGCCCGACAACTTTCTTTTCTTCGTACAAATGACCTTACCGTAAGCTGGACGGGAGGGGCTTTTGATGGGATGAGTTATGTGCGAAAGGCTCGTTTTCCTTCTGAGGACATAGGAGCTAATGCAAACTTTGATTTTACTTACCGTCCTGCTGCTCGCCCGGGGGAAGAGCTCTTTCTCTCTCTACAGGGGGGATATGGGTGGCGGGAACAGCGATATTTTCTGGATCAGCTTTCTGAATTAGATACTTTCTTTCTGCGGGAGCGTAGCCGCAATCTCGGTCCCTCTTGGGAAGGCCAGTTCCAAGCTGACTATACACGCCCTTTTGCCGAACGATGGAAACTGGAAACGGGGCTGCGGCTCAACCTGCGCGGAGTAGGCACGGGGTTTTCCTACGAGCGATATGACCCCAGTCAAGAGGCTTTTCAGCTGCTTCCTCAGCGGCAGGATACGCTGACTTACACACAGTGGGTTCCGGCGGCTTATGCCTCCATAGCTTGGAGTAAGGACCGCTGGCTTCTTAAAGGAGGTCTGCGTTATGAATACACTTACAATGATGCCCTTTTTCTCCGAGGCACCATGCCTTTCCATCAGTCTTACCAGAATCTCTTTCCAAATGTGCTCGTGAGCTATAGCATAAGGGGGCTATTTCCCCTGCAGCTGAGCTATAGCCAGCGAATCCGCCGCCCGTGGATTCAGGAGATTAATCCTTTCGTAGATGCTTCTGATCCTCGCAATATCCAGTATGGCAATCCTTATCTCGGTCCGGAGCTGACCCATTCAGTGGAGCTTGGATTTTTCCCCTTTATTACCCTCTATATGCGCCAAACTCGGGATGCCGTGCAGGAGTATACTTTCGTAGATGCAGCAGGGGTTACTAACACTACCTTTCTCAACGCTGGGCAGCGCTGGGTATATGGAACCAACATCTTTTTCCGCCGCAGCTTTTTTTCAGATAAGCTGACCCTCCAAGGGAGCGGCGAACTGGAATGGGTTTCCCTGCAGGCAGACTTAGGAAGAGGGCCCATCAAAAATAGTGGCTGGCAGTATTCCGTGCGAGGTTCGCTTCAATGGAGGCCTGCTCCCTCCTGGATCGCCGAACTCTCCGGAAACTATAACTCTCCTCGGATATCCCTTCAAGGCTTGCGCCCTGTATTCATGTTCCAAGAGCTGGGAGTGAGAAAAAACTTTGCTAATGGACGCTGGTCGGTAGGAGCGATCCTCTACAATCCTTTTTATACCTATTTGCGCTTTTACACGCGGCTGCAAGGACCTAACTTTTTCCAGGAGAATGTTACAGGGGTGCCGTTTCGGCTTTTTGGGGTGCAGGTACGCTACCAGCAAACAAAAGCTGGTGAAAACTTCTGGCGCAGACGCCGTTCCCCTCTCCAGAATGCAGATGAGGAGGAGCGTTGGTAAGCCTTTTAGGGCATGCTTATTCCTACACCTGCCCAGCTGCCCGTGGTAGGCTGGTAACTGTAGCCTATATCCATAGCGACCCTTTGATATCGGATAGACAACCCCGCTCCTACGAGGAGAATTGGTAGGCTCACCCCGCCCCTGAGTTGAATGCTCGGATGCGGCGCATATATAAAGGCAGTTCTCATCTGAGAGGGACCGCCGGCGGTATAAGTGAGTTCGGTCATGACTTGGGCTTCGGGGGAGGGTTGGTAAGCTATGCCTACCCCATAGAAAGTATAACCCGGCAGAAATCCCCAGCCCTGCGCCAGCAGGTTATAACCGTATCCGCCTATCAAAAGCCGAGGACTAAGCTTGAATACAAATCCTGCATCGGGTGTGAAGCGATATAACCGCCCATACTCGGAGAAATTTGTACTCAGGAGACGTCCGCGTACAGCGAGGGTTAGCTTATTCTGAAGCAGTCGGAGGGCATATCCAGCCCCAGCTTCGCTTTGAGTAATCTTGTCAAAGCTCCAGCGCTGCAGAAGAACGTGTATCCCTTGCACGGTATCCCACGAGTAGCTTATACCACCAGTGTAAAATCCTATTTCAGGGCTTGGAAGGTAAAAAGTGCCGCTGATAGAAGTACTAAAATGTCCGGAAGGAAGGCTTGCAGCGGGATTTAGACCAATCGGTTCATGGAGGAGAGGCGCTTGGGTGTAGGCAAGGCTCATAAGCCGAGGGGTGTAGTACTGGGCCCATAAGAGTCCTATCAATAGACCTATCCTGCCCTGCATCACCCCAATATAAATCCGTAGGAGCGTACTTTTGCTTATATGAAGCGAGCTTTAGTATGTGGGGCGGGGGGGTTTATCGGAAGCCATCTGGTCAAAAGGCTCAAAGCAGAAGGGTACTGGGTGCGAGGCGTGGACCTCAAGTATCCAGAATTTTCTCCTACCGCAGCAGATGATTTCGTCATAGGAGACCTGAGAGACCCTGCTTTTTGTCGCAGCATCGTAGATGGACCATTTGATGAAGTGTATCAGCTGGCAGCTGATATGGGAGGAGCGGGATATGTTTTCACAGGAGAGCATGACGCTGATATCATGCATAATTCCGCCATGATAAACCTCAACATGCTGGATGCCTGCTACAAACGAAATGTGCGCCGTATTTTCTACTCCTCCTCAGCCTGCATGTATCCTGCCTACAATCAAATGGACCCTGAGAATCCAAAGACAGCAGAGCATACAGCCTATCCTGCTGACCCCGATAGCGAATATGGATGGGAAAAGCTTTTTAGCGAGCGTCTCTACTTAGCCTATCACCGCAATTATGGTATGGAGGTGCGCATTGCTCGTTACCATAATATCTTCGGTCCAGAAGGTACATGGATAGGCGGAAGGGAAAAAGCCCCAGCAGCTCTTAGCCGCAAGGTAGCTGTGGCTAAGCTCAAAGGGCTGCCTTATATTGAGATTTGGGGAGACGGTCAGCAGACCCGCTCCTTTCTATACATTGATGAATGCATAGAGGGAACCCTTCGCCTCATGCGCTCAGATTTCACTGGACCCGTAAATATCGGCTCCGAGGAAATGGTAACTATCAATCAGCTGGCTTACCTTATCATGGAGATTGCGGGGGTGCAGCTGGAGATTAGGCATGTGGCGGGGCCAGTAGGGGTGCGGGGTCGGAACTCTGACAATACTTTGATTTATGAAAAGCTTGGATGGAAGCCCTCTGCGCCCCTTCGGCGGGGAATGGAGATTACTTATCGCTGGGTAGAGGAGCAGGTTCGGCAGGCGATAGAGAAGGGAAAATTATGAAGCCGCGAATAGGGCTGCTTTGCTCTGGTGGCGATTCGCCGGGGATGAATGCAGCAATCCGAGCGGTGGTGCGTACGGCTTTGTACTTAGGTTATGAGCCAGTGGGCATTTACAAGGGATACGAGGGGCTTATAGAAGGGCAAATGCAGCTTCTTACAGCGAGCTCCGTCAGCGGCATTATTCAGCGGGGAGGCACAATCTTAGGGGCAGGGCGAAGTCCTCGCTTTCTTTTTCCCGAAGGTCGCCAGAAAGCTTACGAGAACCTTCAATCTTGGAACATTCAAAAGCTGATTGTAATTGGGGGCGATGGGACGTTCAAGGGGGCAGATACTTTCCTTCAGGAGCATCCTGATTTACAGATTCTTGGGCTGCCGGGCACCATAGATAACGACCTCTATGGCACAGACCTAACGATAGGGTTTGATACAGCGGTCAATATCGCTATGGAGGCAGTAGATAGGCTCCGAGATACGGCAGCGGCGATGGGTCGCCTTTTTCTGGTGGAGGTGATGGGACGGGATGCGGGGTTTATTGCCCTACACACAGCTGTTGCCAGCGGGGCAGAAGCTGTACTCGTGCCAGAGACGCCGACAGACTTTGAGGCTATTGTGCGGATTTTAGAGCAAGGGTGGCAGCGGCAAAAAACCTCCGCTATCATCATCGTGGCGGAAGGAGACGAAGCAGGGGGCGCCCTAAAAGCAGCTGAAGAGCTGCAGAAACGCTTTCCACGTTATGAAATAAGAGCTACGATTCTGGGACATATTCAGCGCGGAGGCAGTCCTACCGCTACTGATCGCATTCTCGCCAGTAAGCTTGGGGCTGCAGCAGTGGAGCGTCTCCACGAAGGTGCCTCAGGTGCTATGGTCGGCGTCCAACGAGATGAAATCACCCTCACCCCCTTCTCTAAGGCTGTGAAAGCCCATTCACCCCTTAATCCCCTCCTCCTTCGCTTAGTGGAGATTCTTTCCCTCTGAACCCTAAAAAGGTTTCCCCAAAATGTCTTCGTTACTTCGCTGCGAGCATTTGAAAGTAGCCTCATGATAAAATGGAGTGGGCTTTACCTGCGCTTCGGCTCGTTTCGGGGGCGTGTGTGGCAGTAGGGCTGAGCCTTTCTCCGAGCCTTATTAGCATCGGTGTAGGGGGAGCTGCCCTAAGCGCTTTAGTAGATAGTTCTCTACGGGCGAATCTCCGAAAAACCTTTCATGCCTGGCGCGGGCTTTACCTACCCTTTCTCCTTTTGTATGGGCTTCATGCGATTTCCTGGCTTTACACTACCGATAAGGCTCAGTGGCTTGTGGAGATGCGGATAAAGATTCCCTTTCTTTTTCTTCTCCCTGCTTCTATAGTGCTGTGGCGAAGGTATGGAGAGGCAGAGAGAAAGGCTATTCACCTTCTATTCCATCTGGGACTTCTCGTGGTAGGCATAGGTACTCTATGGCGATTTTTACAGAATCCAGCTTGGGGCTTAGAAGAAATCAAACATGGGCGCTACATCCCCATGGTAGGAGGCATATCGCATATCTATTATGCGGGCCTGGTCGGGGTAGGACTTTTCTTCTTGTGGGAGCTTCCCTTGTATGGAGGGCGATTCTGGCGCTTCCTTATAGGGGGAGTGCATGTTTTTATCCTGCATAGCTTGGCTTTGCGAACTGGATTAGGAGCGCTATATGGGACTCTCATAGTGCTCCTGATGATTTGGGCAATCAAAGACTTTCGGCGATGGCTCTGGGCTATCGGGGCTATAGCGGGCATAGGAATGGTAGTGGTGATAGCGGTCTTATACTTTCCTCCTATGCAGCGGCGCTGGCAGAGCTTGCGGGAAGATTTGGCTACCTACAAGCGAGGACATTACATTACTTACTCCTCAGTAGCTCGGCGATTAGCGGCTCTGCAAGCCAGCTGTTATGCTTTTCAGCATGCGCCTATTTGGGGTGTCGGGATCGCAGATAATCAGGCGGCTGTTTTTGCTCAAATTCCTCGCCTGCCCTATCGCTGGGATAAAGAGACCTATATTCTGCCCCACAATCAGTTCGTGGAATATGCTGTAGGACTGGGGCTGATAGGAGCAGCTTTATTTGTAGCGTTTTGGGTGAGTGCTTTCAGGCAGCGGCTGGGTATGCTCTGGGTAGGATGGCTAGTGTATTGGCTTTTGCTTATGCAAGTGGAGGCGTTTTTAGAGAGGCAGGTAGGGGTTACGGCATTTTTGTGGGGGATGGGGACTTTATGGGCTCAGCTTACCCAGGGCAAGTCGTAGCTTTGGGGGCATGCGGTGGGCTTCCCTTGCCCCTGAGGCTACGCTGTGGATAATCACCGCCGCTGGGAGGCGGGCTCTCGTCGGGCGTAGCCACCTCTGCAAAGAGCCTCCTTTCGTACAAAAGCTCCCTGTCTGTACTCGTCCCAATGCTCACCGAGAGGGGTGGGAAATAGCCATGGGACCCTATGCCCCAGACTATGGAACTATATCCACCCTCCGTCCCGATGGAGTTGCGTTCCTGCTGGAAGGAAATGAGCTGCCTATGCCCGAAACAGAGCTTTTTAGCCTTTTTCACAAAGCTGTCGGATATACTGTAAGCCTTCTTCCAATCAAGGCTAACGATTGGACTTCGTATGAAAAGCTCGTTCAAAGCATCAAGGAAACCTTAGGGGGAGGGCGGCGATTTGAGCGGTGGTTTCAGGCTCAGCTTCGTCGGCGGGATTATCTCCTTGCTAAAGTTCAGAGCATCACCCATAAACCTCAGGTAGCATGGCTTCAGCCTACTTTCCCCATCGCTTCTATCGGTAAATGGACGACTTTGCTGGGGGAGTGGAGCGGAGCGAGCATAGTATTTTCTGAGGAGCGCCTATTGTGGGAAAGGCTTCTGGAGGCGGACCCAGAGGTAGTGATTGTGTCTATCCCGGGTGGAACTCTCAAGGAAGCGGGGGAGGCTCTTTCTCAGTGGGCTCGCCTACCGCAGGTACAGGCTCTAAGGGCTTTTCGGGCTAAACGTCTATATGCCTTTAGTGGAATTGCGGGGGTGTTTTATCCCAGCCCGCTTCTCGTAGCAGCAGCAGAGGGCCTGTATGAGCTTCTTCATACGCCTACTTATCGGTTCAATCAGCACATAGGGCGTCTTTGGGCGCCCTTGCTTTGAGGTTTGAATATGCGGTACATTTTCATTACAGGTGGGGTTGTCTCTTCCCTCGGAAAGGGAATAGTCGCTGCATCCCTCGCAAAGCTTCTCCAAGCCCGAGGCTACCGCGTAACCTTACAAAAATTTGACCCCTATCTGAATGTAGATCCTGGCACTCTCAACCCTTATGAGCACGGGGAGGTATTTGTAACGCATGATGGGGCAGAGACAGACATGGACTTGGGGCATTATGAGCGTTTTTTAGGCATCCAGACCACCCGTCATCACAATGTTACCACAGGGAAGATTTACCAGACTATCATTGAGCGGGAGCGGGCAGGGGAGTATTTGGGTAAGACAGTGCAGGTTATTCCCCACGTTACTGATGAAATCAAGCGCCGTTTCACCTTTTTGGCTCAGCAGGAGCCGTATGATATCATCATTACTGAGCTCGGCGGGACAGTAGGCGATATAGAATCCCTCCCTTACATAGAAGCAGCGCGCCAGCTGCATTATGAGTTAGGCCCGCTGCGGGTGCTTTTCGTGCATCTCACCCTTATCGTATATCTGGAAGCCACCCAAGAGCTCAAAACTAAGCCTACGCAGCACTCTGTACGAGAACTCCAGCGGGCCGGTGTGCAGCCAGATATTTTGGTATGCCGAACCCCCAAGGCTTTGCCTAAAAGCGTGCGCTCCAAAATTGCCCTCCTTACAAATGTTCCCCGCAATGCTGTCATTCAAGCGGTAGATGTTCCTACTATCTATGAGGTGCCCTTCCAACTTCAGAAAGAAAAGCTGGATGAGGTGATTCTGAGGCGGTTTAGGCTGCCCGTGCGGGGAGAACCAGACCTTACACGATGGAAAGTATTTGTAGAAGGGCTCAAAAAGCCAGAGCATACTGTACGGGTTGCCCTCGTAGGTAAGTATGTAGAGCTTCATGATGCCTATAAGTCCATTCAAGAAGCGCTTATCCATGCGGGCGGCTGGCAGGCAGTGAAGGTGGAGATTGTATGGGTGCATTCCGCAGAACTCACCCCCGAAAATCTTCACCGCAAGCTCAAAGGGGTAAATGGAATTTTGGTAGCACCGGGCTTCGGAGAGCGTGGAATTCCCG
>JANXDD010000054.1 GCA_025059915.1 Bacteroidia bacterium
ACGCCAGAATATAAAGCTCTCAGGTAGATACTGCCGAATCGTCTCAATAGAAGCCACCATTCCCTGCTGAATACGAGCGGCATATTGCAGACTTTCCTCTATCTCAGCATTTTTCCGTTCAATAATCTTGTAAGCCTCTTCCAGTTGGCGACGACTCTGCTCTATGAGCTGCTTTTCATATTCTGCTCGTTCCCGTTCTATAGCGAGGCGCAGGGCAGCCGCCTCCTTCTCCCGACGCTGTTCCTCTTCTCGCTTGCGGTCCGTAACATCCCGCAGAGTCAAAAGATACCCCTGAATAATAGGGTCAGAATAAAGAGGCTGCCCTATCCCATCAAAATATCGCCAGTAGCCTTCTCGATGCTGTACGCGCAGCGTGAATGCCGCTGAACTCTGTCGCTCTAAAGCCCTCTGAATCAAAGCCTTGTCCTCGGGGTGAATCAGTTCCTGCAGGGGTGTTTTTTCTATATCGGCTGGCAAATACCCCAAAGCCCGAGACAGAGAAGGGCTGACATATGAGACAATCCCTTCCCTACTCAAGATAAGAAATACATCCGAAGCATACTGAACGAGCGCTTTATATCGTCCCTCTATGCGAAGAATGCTTTCTCGGGCTTCCAAGGCTGCCGCTTCCTTGTAGCGTAGAGCCGATCGCCACAGATTCCACCCCCACACCCCGCCTGCACCCGCTCCTACAGCCCATCCCAAAGCCACGAGATACCCTCGCCAATCCTTCACCAGCCATAAAATAAGTACCACACCAAGCCCAGCAAAAATACTCGCAGCTATGACAAACCGAAGTGCTTCCCGCCGCACAGACAGCGTTTGCTCAGCAGGACGCATCGCCGCAAGGACTACTGCCATCTCTCGTGCCATATCAGAATATTGGAAATGGATAAACCGTCCCGCGCTCCCGATATTGGTATCCTATTTGATACTGCATCATGACTTGAATCCCCCCAAACGCCGTAGGCGTAGTCGTCCGTCTCGTAAGCAAGCTGTAAGCAAGTCCAGCCGCAAGCCCCTTTTGCAAGGTAAATCCAGCAACGAGAGCATATTGATCCCGAGCGCGCAGAGCTGCCCCCGCATAAATAGACCCTGAGGGACGAGTGTGCCAGTAGCCCCCCTCATAAATTATAAATTCCGTCAAAAGGCTTCCTCCCACCCATAGGCTTTGATTAGCGCGGCTAACTGACATACTTCCTACCAGCTGGAAGGGCGTACGAGTAAATAATCGTGCCCCCCCATACCCTAACCATAAAAGAGAAAGACGCTCACCGTCCTGCACAAAAAAACCTATACGAGGACGATTCAGGCGCGCCGCCGAAAAACCTACGAAAGGAACAAGCTCTACATTTCCCGGAACCTTTTGCGTACGATAGTACAAAACTCCTATGCCCACATCCCCATGCCATACACTGAGGCGTTGAAAAGTCTCTGTCGTAGGGCGTGAAAATCCTATCCCATCAAACTGGTCCTCAAAATACAGCTCTGTCGGTTCAATAGTGCGATTGACAAAACCTACATACACTCCCCCCCGTAGGTGATCATACCGAGCCCGACTGCCCAAAGGAGCCTCGTAAGCGAAACTGAATATCCCTTTCGTCGTGCGCCAGCCCCCTGCCACATCGGAAAGAATCAATCCTCCTACGCCTGCAGGCAGCTCCCCAAGCCGAAAAGGCGCTTCAACTCCCATCCACGTGCTGGCAAAATTCACAAAGCCTGTCGCAGGACGAAAATGATGAGTTAGCGCTAAGCGCACCTTCCCATCAATGACCCCCGTGAGAGCAGGACTAATAGCCTGCGGCTGAGACCATAGCCCTATGGGAAGAACCTCCTGGGCTGCCAGCTCACCGAATAATATGAACCACCCCAGTGTATGTAAATAGCCCTTCATCGGGAATTAGTATTACAGCGCGATAGGAATATGTCCCGGGATCTAACGGTTTCCCGTCTTTACCCTCCCCTTTCCACTCACTCAAGTTATCCCCAGCAAAAACAACTTGCCCCCAACGGTCAAATACCTCTAAGCGAGCAAAGCGAAGCCCTTCCTCTACAGGTAAAATCCGGAACACCTCATTTTTCCCATCTCCATTCGGGGAAAATGCATTGGGAAGGTAAGCGCGACGGGGCAAAATCTGGATGCAATCCGTACAGACGTAAAAATCAGAGCAGCCTAAGTTATTTTCTACATACAAAACTACCGAGTAGGTTCCCGGAGCTGAATATACATGTTCCACCTCTGTCTGACTGCCCTCTACCGTGAGGCGCTCTAAATCCCCAAAGTCCCAAACGTAGGTAGATGCCCCTTGAGATTGAGAGATGAAACGAATGCGAGGATTATTCATCGTGGCAGTTCGTGGTGAGGCTTCAAAAGCTGCTCGCGGAGAAGGTACAACTTCTACAGGAAACTCGTCAAGGCTTTCACATGTACCCTCACGCCTATAAGCCACAAATGTATCCTGCCCTACCGGCAATTGTCCAGCATCGTAGCTCGGCCCCCGCCTCAGAAAACGCGGATTACTTTCAGAGAAGCCCCCACTGGCTTTGATACTATTCACACTTCCTCTAAACCAGAGGATATTTTCAGCTGCTGGGATTGCAGAAAGAGTAAAATCCACCCCACTGCATACCCTATTTGGTGCAGATATGCGCAGCTGCGACCCCGCCTCCACATAGACAGAGTCCTTATAGGTCACCCCCCCACAGGTAGTTCCTCTCACGACCCAGGTGATGTTTATCCACTTGCCGACGTCATTTATTCCTGGGACGTAGTAAGCCGATGACGAGAAGACATTAGGATAAAAACTTCCACTACCATTTTCGGAAACCCAGAAGCCGCCTGCACCAGAGGTTATCCTACCCTCTACCTGAACGCGTCCTCCATAGCAGATGCGAGAGGAGGATACGGAAATAGCCCCTTGAGCATCGGTAGGAGGTACCGTAAGCTCCAAGCATAAGGTATCACGACTTTCATCTCGGCATGCTGTCGTATCTTCTGGACGAATAACCCAGCATATCGTTACCTGCCCAACATCTAAGGGTGAAACAACATACATTCCACTGGGATTCAGAGAATCTACAAACCTACCATGACCGTTAGGTGAAACCCATATTCCAGGTCCTGCAGCAGTCATCCTCACTGTATCACCAGGACACTTTGGAGAAGTCAAACCATAGAACTCCCGTACAAGTAGCGTCCCTGATACATTCAGCGTGATGTCGCTGCTATAAGCTTCACAACCCCCATAATAAACTTTCACCCTGTATGAATGCGTCCCGCCACTCAGAGCCCCTGTAATGTATAAAGGAAGGGTAGGATTACTGCCCTCGTTAGTAATGTCCGTCCATGCAGCGCCCACTCTCTTTTGCCAGCGTATGCTATCAGGACGAGCTGGAAGCCCCGTCAGCTCTAATACTGCCGACTCTCCTACACATAGCTCCGTATCCGCTGCACTCACACTCCCACCCGAGGTAGGACATGGCAAAACTACTACAGGCTTCACGACGGTTACGGTGCAAGGGTTCCCAGCAAATGCATAACTCACTACAATCGTATCTACCCGAAGCACGGAGCCGCTGCTAAAGGTTATACTTTGGGATGGCCCGCTACCTATAGCCGTAGAGCTGCCGGTGGCCCCATTGATTAGCTCCCAGCTGGCGATAGGGGGAGACTGGGATAAAGTATAAGTAGCCACAGAGCCTCCATACACACTATCAGGACCATATATGACGAGGGAAGGCGGGAGGCTATTTACGAAAATATTGGATACAGAGCCCAGAGAGGCACTACACCGACATTTTCTATCCACCCCTATTACCTTGACCTCATAAGTCCCTGCAGAAGGAAAAATCAAATTGAAGCCATACCCCGTCCCCATCTGGCTGACAATACCTGGATAAACTACTAAAGAAGAAGGGGAAGGGGTCACCCGCTCCACCTGAACAATGAAACTATCGGGTATTATGAAGTTCGCATTTCCAAAACTGAATGAAAAGTTTACTTGCTGCCCTTCACAGATCGGGATAGGGCTATACCCAAAACTGGCTATAGCTGACAGCCGGGGGCACAAGGAGATCGTATCATTTTGCCATCTCAAACGCGGACGGAGACTCTGAAGCTGAGAATTGAGCACAGCTGCGGGCAATGTGTCCCACACTAATGGATTTGTTACAGAGGGACCACATACATACAACGGTACCCTAAGCCCAATAATCGTGTCTAATGAGGCTATGGTATCGCCTGGCGGGGTGAAACCTATTTTTCTTCGTACTGTTACATTCACTCGCCCTCCAGAGACGGTATAGGTAAGGTCGTCGTAATAGTTATCCGAATGAAACTTATTGCGGTACAAAATCCGAGCAGCCCCAAAGTTCAAGGCAGAGAAGTTGTAAAAAAACGGAAAGTTGGAGGAAGCCAGCGTATCTGGAAGTGAGCCGCTACCTATAATGCGTATGAATAGCCAGATATCTAAAGAGTCAGCAGCAGAAGGGGAATTTGCCCTCTGATAAACTTGCCTGAAAAACACCTCATAATGTCTCAGCTGCGGTTGAGCCCCTAAAATACCCACCCCCAGAAGCAAGAGACCTATCTTATGGCGCATAGGTGATTGGAAGCGATAGATAGTGGTCCTGTGTGTAAATAGTAAGATGATAGAGCCCTGTCGGCAATGGAGGCAGCAGCATACGATAGGCGGTGCCTTCTACTAAAAAGCTTTCCTGGGATAGTACGCATCGCCCAGCAGCATCCTGCAGTTTAATCTCGGCATGCAAGCTACGGGGCGCCTCTATCCACAAGGCACCTGTAGTGGGATTAGGATATACACGCCATCCGCTTTTCGCAAGGATAGAAGCAGAAGCAGCACGCCAAATAATCGTGTCCGTAACTGCCTGAGATCCACAGACATGCACAACTTCAGCATGATATTCACCCTCCACTACCGGCGAAAATACCGCCCCCTCATAAACAAGGGTTCCGTTCCTGTACCAACGAATAGACAGATTCTCAGGACGAAAATCAGACAAGCTATCTACCCTAAGCTCAGACCCTCCCCAGACCAAACGAAGCTTAGGAAAGGTGGGGCAAAGGTAGAGGGGTGCGGGGGCTACGTAAGAAAACTGGCTTTTGACACACTCAAAAGGTGAGAGCACGATTTCTCCTGTCTCCATGCTCCAAGTAAGGTGGAGAGTATCTCCAAATCGGAGCAGGGGAGCGCGCCAAGCGCCAATAAGCTCCCACTCTCCAGAAAAAGGTTCTCCTGCGGGCGGATAAGTAGCAAGAAGATTGAGGCTGGCGCGAAAAAGTTCAGGTGCATCCAGACGAGCCGTTATATACAGCGGGCGGTAAAGAGAAGTAGAGGAAGCACTCCAGCGCCCTGACTTAGACACCTCAGCCGTTTGCCAGGCTAAGGCTGAGGCAGGCTGCCCTGTAAGAACGAAGTTGGCTCCCAGCGGCACGCGACCGCTCCTTCCTTTCCACTCAAAAACTACCTCCACAAAATCGCCCCGAAGCTGCGCTTTTGCTCTCACACTATCTTGTGCCCATGCGATGCTCAAGCCGATTAGAAAGGCAATTCTCATAGCTCAGTTCGCAGAAGCAGAGCTTGATTTTTGAGAAGGAGCTTGAGGTCTTGTTCATCCACTTTCCCGTCCCCAGTAAAATCAGCTCGCAAATCTTGTCGCTTGTGAGCCTGAAGGAAAAGCTCTATGTCATAGGCATTGATGGTGGGCTGAGTCTCTTCTGGTAAAGACCCCAATTCGCCCGCCGCAAGTATCGCCTTCCCCTGGTGAATCAGATACCCGCTTTTGGGATGAAGATTGGCAGGTCGGGTAAAATCTAATAGTCCCCCCTCTGTGTGATTGGACAAGAGTCTCACGGGAAGATACCCCTCTGCCCGAAGGATCACTTCTCTAAAGGAAAAACCCTTCTCTAAGCGTATCTGGGCCCTCCCTTCACGCAAACGAGTATTCACAACCTTCTCCCCTGAGGAAGAGAGGAAGTGAAGTACTATTTCTCCTTCTCCTCGTCCTTCTAAAAGAGCCCTTACTTCCCAAACCTGCGCCCACCCCAACGCAAGCCACAGAACGAACCATCGCATACTTCCAGCAAAAGTAAGCAAAAACCATACTCCGCTTAGAATCCTAAACAAGAGTTTGGATTTAGGAGGAGAAGAAAAACTTGTACATTTGGCTCATGATCCCCAAACTCACTCTCGGGTGGATAGCCCTTACGGGACTCCTATGGAGTCAGACATTAGGAACTCGGTTCAAAGACCCTGTGTTTGAGCAGGTACGGGTGACCAAAAGTATCAAGTACGGAGAGAACCTCAGTTTCACTAATGTTCAGGTGGACCTCTTCATGGATGTATATGAGCCGGTAGGGGACACGATGCAGAAGCGCCCCGTGATTGTTCTATTTCATGCGGGCAGTTTCCTTCCCCCTTCTTTAGCTTCACAAGCTTTTGGGAGGATACCTATCGGAAGTCGAGAGGATTCTGGAATTGTAGCGCTGTGTAAAGAGTTCGCTCGACGGGGGTATGTAGCCATCTCAGCCACTCATAGGTTAGGATGGAATCCTCAGGCCTCTACGCAAGAAGCCCGAGCTCAGAGCATTATTCAAGCGGTATGGCGCGCCATGCAAGATGCCCGAGCTTTGGTACGCTATTTACGCAAGGACGCCGCTACGACCAATCAGTGGCGGATTGACCCGGATCGTATTGTTATGGGAGGCTCCTCTTCTGGGGCATATGTTGCCCTTCACGTGGCCTACTTAAACCTCCCCTCTGAACTGGATAATCCAAAGTTCAAGCGCGCTGACAATACCCCTTTCGTGGATACAACTCAGCCAGGGCTGAACCGCGGCACCGGCCCGAATGCCTTTGAAGGAGGAAGTGGGAATCCCGGCTATCCTTCCCACATTCAGGCCGTTCTTAATCTCGGAGGGGCTCTGGGCGATACCAGCTTCATCCAGAATGAAAACGTCCCTGTGATTTCCTTGCATGGGGTGCAGGATCACACTACACCTTACACTGCAGGCATAGTCGTAACCGCCGTGGGAAATTATCCCATCATAGAAGTTTTTGGCAGCTACTCTCTCACCGAAAACCTCATAGCCAAGGGGAATCAGACTGCTCTCTACCCAGACTTTGCTAATGACAGGCCATTTCCTGGCTTATATGGCTTTACAGGCGCGGGATTTGAACCATTTGGGTGGTATTCAGACTCAGATTCTATAGAGAAAGCGCGAGCCCGACGGTACATAGATACCATTTTATGGTTTGCTACTCCCCGCCTCTTCAAAGTATTGAACCTCCCTACCATTCAAATGCCTTTGGCGACGAGTCTCTCAGGAAACTCTGGAGCTTCAGGGACATTTATCCTTTATCCTAACCCTGCTACTGTACCTCAACTCTATGTAGAGCATCCTTCTTTCGGCATCCAGCGGTTAGAACTCTATCGCCTTACCGGAGAAAAGGTTGCTGAGATTTCTTTAGCCACCCCGACAAATAGCTACACCTGGAGCCTTCCCGCGAGTTTGGCGCAAGGAATATACATTTTGCAAGTTTATACAGAGAAAGGGGTCATCACCCAGCGATGGAGCTTATTGTAGCCTCTAAAAAAAATAAAAAGCACGGGCGGATGGGGCTTTCCATCCGCCTTTTTCATTTAGGTTGCTAAAGAAACGCCTTAGGCTTCATCTAAAATCTCTACCTTTGCGGCGATTGGAAAAATTAACCAAACCTATGCGAGCGACGGCGTACTATCAAAAGTTAGGGCTGCCCGCGCTGCTCCTCAGCGCTGCCCTTCTTACCCATTGTGCCAAATTCAAAGGCACAACCGTAACGATTAATCCTAACCCTCTGGAAGTTCATGCTGATTCAGTGCGGTATAGTGGGAAAGTTACTATTCCCCCCAAGTCAGGCTTTCGTCCCAAATCTACCTATACCGGCAAGCTTGTAATCAAGAATGGAAATCAGCGGTTTGACATTCGCACCGTTACCATCTCTGCTGACCAGTATCCTAAGAAGCAGCTTAAGAAAGAAGGAGCAACTCTGACTACCCAAGGGACTTTTGCTTTTCAAGAAGGAATGGATGGAGGCATGCTCGTAGTTGAAAATTCCTACGAGCGAAAGGGTAAAAACTTTGATCTTCCTGATTTTGATTTGGCTCCCTGCTGCATTACGACTTCTCGGCTGGTAGATGCTCGCCCGCAAGTGCTTTTTGAGCAGCATACGTATGTGTCTAAGCGGGCTATCACCATGGAGGCTACCTTCCAATTCCCTCAGAACGTGTATCTCATTCAGCCTGGAGAGTACGAACGGCAGTCTATAAAGGAAATCGTCGCATTCTTCCAAAAGAAGTTCCCAGCAACTTCTATCACCCTCGCAGGGTATGCCTCACCTGAGGGGCGCTTTCGTCGCAATCAGTTCCTTTCGCTGAATCGTTATAAAGAAGTTCAAAAGTGGCTGATAGAGCAAATGCGCAAGGAAGGGTACAAGGAGTATTTAGACTCTTCATTCTTCAAGGTTTCGGCCACCCCTCAGGACTGGGAAGGCTTCAAGCAAAATCTCGCTCAGACTTCTCTGCCAGAAAATGTCAAACAGCAAGTCATCCAAGTTATTGCGTCTAACTTAGACCCTGACGCCAAAGAGCAGAAAGTGATGCAGTTAGTAGGAGGGCCGAAGGAGGTAGAGTTTATCCTTGCTCCACTGCGTCGTACCCAAGTGCGGTTGGAGGGCTATTCCGGAAGACTGACAGATTCACAAATAGATAGCATCGCCAACGCTTTCCTGAGCGGAGCCATTTCTCAAGATGATTTGCATAAGGCTCTTCTGCAAGAGGAACTCTACTATGTCACAACCCGCCAGACAGATGATCAGCGTCGCGAGAAACTTCTAAAAGCATATGCGGCTCGCTACGGACAAGACCATAGAGCCTTGAATGACTTGGGGGCGATAGCTATCCGCGCTGGACGCATAGATGAAGCTGCCGATTATCTCAACTCTGCCAGCCGCCTTGCTTCCAATAACCCAGCCGTACTAAACAATCTGGGGCTCGTATATGCTGCACGCAAGCAGTATGCCCAAGCTGCTCAGAACTTTCAAGCCTCCTACGCCGCCCGTCCAACCCCAGAAGCTGCCTTCAACTTAGGAGTGATCTACGAAAAAACTGCCCAATATAGCGCAGCAGCAGAGGCTTTTGGAAATGCAGGAGACCTCCCCGGGGCTCAATACAATGCTGGCTTGTCCCGCCTGCTGATGAACGATCTGGCTGGGGCGAAAGTAGCCTTAGAGCGGGCTATCCAACAGGACCCAAATAATGCCTTAGCTTATTATGTCTTAGCAATTGTTGGCGCTCGCTCCGCAGATAATAACCTTTTAGTAACTAACCTCCGACGAGCAGTCCAAAAGAACCGAGATTTAGCCCAAAAAGCTCAGAAAGATTTAGAGTTTCGTAAGCAGCGCGACTCTTCAGAATTCAAAGCTGCTCTCAATCCTTAAGCTGACTCACCCCCTTTTTGAGCCCCTCACCTTAGAAGGGTGGGGGGCTTTTTTCGTAGGTTTGCCCCATGGCGATTCTATTAGATGCGCATACAAAAGTCCTCGTACAGGGCTTCACTGGCAAGGAAGGCACCTTCCATGCCCAGCAAATGCTTGAATATGGCACAAAGGTCGTAGGGGGAGTTACGCCTGGCAAAGGGGGGCAGACTCATTTGGGCCTACCCGTTTTCAATACAGTTCAAGAGGCTGTAGAGAAAACTGGGGCAGAGGCGTCTATTATTTTCGTGCCCGCCCCAGGCGCTGCTGATGCGATATTAGAAGCAGCGGCTGCTGGGATTCGCCTTATCGTTACAATCACAGATGGAGTACCTGTCCGCGACATGCTTAGAGTAAAATATGTGCTGCAGAATGACTACCCCCATACTCGCCTTATTGGACCCAACTGCCCAGGCGTCATTACGCCCGGTCAGGCTAAGATGGGGATCATGCCTGGCTTTATCCACCGCCCCGGCACTATCGGGGTAGTGAGCCGCTCAGGTACCTTGACCTATGAAGCCGTGCATCAAATTTCTCAGATGGGGTTAGGTCAATCTACCTGTGTGGGTATCGGCGGCGACCCAATCGTAGGCTCTAAGCACATAGATATTATTCAGCTGCTTATGGAGGACCCGCAGACGGAGGCGATCGTTATGATTGGGGAGATTGGGGGTACGGATGAAGAGATAGCAGGGGAATGGATTCGGGACCATGGTACGAAGCCGGTAGTGGCCTTTATCGCTGGGCAAACGGCCCCCCCAGGACGACGCATGGGACACGCAGGAGCTATTATTTCAGGCGGCAAGGGAGGGGCTAAAGAGAAGATGGATTTTCTGGCCCGCTGCGGTATCCATGTGGTAGAAAGCCCTGCAGAGATTGGTCGTACAGTGGCCCGACTTTTAGGAAAAGCTGCATAAGCCTAACGGCCCAGAAGGAGATAAATACAGCCCCTCGTAACGATTGGATAACTTGCAGATTTAGCCCGCTTAGCATTACCTTTATGGTATGCGATACTACTACCCCCTCCTTCTGCCCATTTTAGTATGGGCACAGCAGCCTAATGGCGTATTAGACAGACTTGAGGACCTTGTACAGCATACGGAGTACATGGTTCCCATGCGGGATGGGGTGCGATTAGCTACGAGTGTGAATCTGCCTATCTTCTCAGACACGGCAGCTGTAAACGTAAATCTTTCTGCGTTTGGGCTGGGAACGCGACGGGTTCGGTTTGCTTACCCTGGGACGCAGTATCTTGTTTATCCCAATCAACCCGACCCCTATGCCTTACCTGTCGTCTTCACTCGCACCCCCTACAATAAGGGAAATACGGAGTTGAGCAGGGGCTACGCGCTTCTGGGTTATGCCGGAGTAGAACAGGACATGCGGGGGCGTTACCGCTCAGGCGGAGTGTATCTACCCATGTATAGTGATAGCTGGGAAAAAACCGCTTACCTGCAGCATTTGGGTCCGAATGCAGGGCACCCCTTGGACATTACCCCGAATAAAGAAGCTAATACTCATGAGGACGGATGGGATACTTACCAGTGGATCCTCAACGAGCTGCGATATGACAGCGACAAAGATGGTCAAATCACCCCTCAAGACAGCCTGCGGTGCAATGGAAAGGTAGGAATGTTTGGAGGCTCGGCCCTTGGAAATACTCAGCTCCAGCTGGCTGCAGCCCACCCTATAGACCCTAACGGCCGGGGCCTGAAATGCTTACTTCCCATCGTAGCCACAGGAGAGTTTTATCATAGCACAGGGCATCATAATGGGGTTTTCCGTGAAAGAATTGTAGATGGATGGGTGCGAAGTCAAGTAGAGTTTTATAGCAGATGGACTAATGCTCCAGCAGATCCCTACGACACTATCCATTCTTTAGCTGACTATGGTCCGCAAATTCAAACCTCCATGCAAGCAGCAGAGGTCTGCATAGACTTTTTCAGCACCCTCAACAGAGCCCATTATCCTAACTCTCCCGCACGAGCAGTTATGGACATTAGCAATGCCACCTTAGACGCTAATGGGAACCCCCAATGGCACGGCCCCAGAAGCCGATACGAAAACATGAAAGTACCTACCTTTCATCTTACAGGTTGGTGGGATGAGTTTATTGACGGACAAATCCAGACCTGGCAACTCACCATGAAACATGTCCCCCCTGCCCTGCGAAAATATCAGAAGATAATCATCGGTCCGTGGGCTCATGGTACGATTGGAACCCGCTCTACAGGCGATATGCGCATCCTGCCAGATGGACGAGATCACCGCTATCCTGCTAATGTGATAGAAGAATTCAACATTCCCGATGTAAGCAGATTGGATGGGCGTTCAGCTATACGCTTAGTGAGCTCAGAAATCGTAGGATGGTTCCGCTATTTCTTAGGAACGCCTACATTCCAGCTTCCGCCAGATACCGCTTGGCAATACCTTGGAGAGTCGCCTCTGCTCGGAGGCCCTGTATATGCTCGCGTACCAGCAGACACTTTCAGGACAGATTACTACTCTTTCTTCAACTTCATAAATGGAACAGCGGGCCTGTCTAACTTTCCCATAGAAATTCGTGTAGGAAATGGAGCTCCCCAGCGCTTGAATCTCACTATTCCTCCTTTAGGCACCTCCCTGATTGGCGATACCACAAGGCAGCAGGTTTCCCCCCCTTCCTATGAATTTGATGCTACTGCCCCTAATGGCATCAAACCCGTACGGTTTTATGTAGTGGGTCCAGTAGCTGACTCTCTGAATCCTAATGTGGGAAACTATTGGTATAAAGCTGACACTTTCCCCCTTCCTAACCTACCGCGCTTGAGGCTTTACTTACACGGAGATGGAAAATTGAGTGAAAATCCCCCCACCCAACGGGAGCCTGAACGGGCTTTCGTATCTGACCCCGATGATCCAGTGCCCACCCACGGCGGCTCCAATATGGCGGTTTATACGCCGGATAGGAAACGCTTAAGTCAGGGGCAAATGGACTTTGCTGACCCTCTGTATAGGCACATCGTTTTAGATCGTCCAGCGAAATATAGGGTCGGCAATCAGTACTACAGCGACCTCATTAGCTATACCTCCGACGCGGTGCCCGAATCTCTGTGCATAGCAGGCTTCCCAGTAGCTCAAGTATATGCAGCCCTCAAGCCGCTGTGGGGCCCTTTCCCCGACTCCGCAAATGGAGATATCATTGTCCGGGTATTAGATGTGTATCCTGATGGACGAGAGTACTTTGTATTTGAAGGAGCGTGCAATGCCCGGGCCCGAGAATACGCTGAGAGCTGGGCTGACGGAACCGAAGACACCTCTAAGCCTTGGTACAACTTAGTCGCTGACAGTGTTTATAAATGGCGCTTTAGAATGCTCCCGATAGCCTACTGTTGGGGCAAAGGACACCGAATAAAAGTGCTCATCAGCGGCACCAGCTGGGCCCGCTACCAAGCCTGCCCGAATGTACCTCTCATGCCCGGCGAGTTTTATCGCCGCCGACCTTTTGGAGACCAGCCATATACCTTCTACGGAGTTCAAATGTATCCCCGACAAAATCTCCAAACTATCTATTCTGCACCAGACCGACCATCATACATTGAGCTTCCTGTGCTGGGGGGACGATTTGTATCAGGAGTATCTACTCCGGAGGCAGAAAAGCCGATGCTAACTGTATTTCCTAACCCCGCCAAGGAAGTCGCCCGTATCGTGCTAAACAAGAATGGTAGGTGGAAAGTGGAAGTAGTGAGCTTGGTTGGGGAAAAGGTTTATGAAGCAGAGTTCTGTGAAGATATAACTGTGCCAGTGGCTAGCTGGGCGGCTGGCGTATACGTAGTGAGGGTGCGAAGCGCAGATAGCCGAGAAGAGATGACCACTAAGCTGGCAGTAATGCCGTAGAGTAAGGTTAGGGTTGGATGGTTAAGGGGGCGGCGGCGCCGAAGGCG
>JANXDD010000055.1 GCA_025059915.1 Bacteroidia bacterium
TAGCCCCTTCTCAAGTAGCTGCCGTGAAGCCTCTCCTAAGGAAGAGAGCTTCCCTCCTCAGCATGCATGGCATTGGAATAGGCACAATAACCGAGAGCATCGGCTGTATGAGCTAATAGAAGCGAAGCCTCGTCTGAGCTGGGAAGACTTCCATGCAATAAAGTATGATCGTCAGTATCCTGCGCAGGGACCGATCCGTAGCATATGGTCTGCTATTGCTTCGCTGCCAGACACTTCTGTTCCTATTCTTCAAGAAGCTCTACAAATAGTTCGTAGCTGGGATTTCACAGGCAGGGGTGATAGTCGGGCAGCTGCCCTTCTTATACTGGCGGGCTCATATGCTCTCAAAAAGGCTGGACTACCTGCCTATAACTGGTTAGAGTCGGGTAAAATTCAGTTACCTAAGAGCCTACTGTGGGAATCTTTGAGCTATGCAGTGAATCAGCTTCGACGGTTCTATAATGAGACTGCACCACCCTTAGAGAAAGTTCAAGCTCTGGAAGTAAGTCGCAAGCGGTACTCTTTGGATGGGATGCCAGAGCAGCTGGCTCCCACTTACGCAGAGTGGGATTCCAAGAAGGGTTTCTTGAAGGTAGTAGCGGGAGATACTTACATTCAGTTTGTGCGTTTTAGTCGGCATTTAAGCTTTCCAGAGGTGGAATCTATCTTACCCCTTGGAGTCTCTGGCGACCCTTCCAGTCCGCATTATGCCGACCAACTGCCGCTATACAGAGAGCGCCGGTGCAAGCTCATGACCTTGGATCCTCTGCAGGTCAAGAGCCGTTCCATCCTTGTCAAGAGATTTAGTCGCTGACAAGGGGCCCATTTGTGTAGCTTTGTCTTGCCCATGAAGATAGGTTTTGTGGATGAAAGGTCTGCGGTAGAGCGGCGGGTAGCATTTGTGCCAGAAACGATTAAGCGCCTGAATGAAAGAGGTTTCTCCCTCTTCATGCAAGCAGGGGCAGGAGAGGGGGCCTACTTTTCAGATTCCCATTATACTGAAGTGGGGGTGCAGGTCCTACCTACCGCGACAGCCGTAGTGGAAAATGTAGATGTGCTTTTACGCTTGCGGATGCCTTCCCTGGAGGAAATAGAGGCATATCCTTCAGGGAAGGTACTTATCGGCATCTTGCAAGTGTGGCGACATCAGAAAGAACTTGCAGCACTGGCAGCGAAAGGCTGGACCGTCTTCGCCTTAGAGAAACTTCCGCGCATTACACGAGCGCAAAGCATGGATGTACTCTCCTCCATGGCGGCTCTGGCAGGGTATAAAGCGGTCCTGTTGGCAGCTGCGCATTTTGGGCGAGTTTTCCCCATGCTGACTACGGCGGCTGGAACCCTTACACCAGCAAGGGTGTTAGTTATCGGTGCGGGAGTGGCTGGTTTGCAAGCAATCGCTACTGCTCGGCGCTTGGGAGCGCAAGTAGAAGGGTACGATATCCGCCCTGCCGCTAAAGAACAGGTAGAAAGCCTCGGCGCTAAGTTCCTGCCTCTAACTCTTGATGCTTCTGGGGAAGGGGCCGGCGGTTACGCTCGGGAGCTAAGCCCCGAAGAACAAGCTAAACAGCGGGAAGCCCTCACGACTTATGTAACGCGAGCGGATATAATTATCACTACCGCTGCTGTGCCCGAGCGCCCTGCCCCTAAACTTATCACCGCTGAAATGCGTCGGGGCATGAAACCTGGCAGCGTGATTGTAGATTTAGCTGCGGAAACGGGCGGCAACTGTGAAGAAACTCGTCCTGGCGAAACCCAAGTGTTAGATGGGGTAACTATCATCGCCCCTGTCAACCTTCCGGCTACTGTGCCTCTCCATGCCTCTCAGATGCTTAGCCGCAACTTCATGGAGTTTCTCGGTCTCTTTCGCCGAAAAGATGGAACCCTCACTCTCCACACCGAAGATGAACTTCTCAAAGCTACCTGCATACTCTGGGCAGGACAACCGCTTTCTCAAACAGCATAGGGTATGACTGAAATACTTTTCGCCGTATTTATCTTCACACTCTCAGCGTTTCTTGGATTTGAGCTTATTAGCAAAGTGCCTCCTACTTTACACACTCCTCTTATGTCAGGTTCTAACGCAATCTCTGGCATTACTATCATCGGCTCTCTCGTAGTGGCAGGGGAAGAAGGTTCCCCCCTTCTTACGGGGTTGGGTTTGGCAGCGTTGATTTTAGCCACAATCAATGTAGTCGGAGGATTTCTCGTAACAGATCGTATGCTGCGCATGTTTAAACGGCGATGACAGGTATGGAGACCTTCATTCAGGTGGCCTATCTTTTGGCTTCTGTAAGCTTTATTGTAGCGATAAAGATGCTTAGCTCTCCCCGCACTGCCCGCTTAGGCAACTTAATCGGTGCGGCGGGGATGCTACTGGGCATGATTGCGACGCTCTTTTACAAGGAGATTGTTCGTTATGAATGGATAGGGGTGGGGCTGGCGGTAGGAGGGGCGCTGGGCGCATGGACAGCTCTCTCAGTCAAAATGACAGCTATGCCTCAAATGGTGGCTATCCTTAATGGCTTCGGAGGAGCGGCTTCTGCGCTTGTGGCTGCAGCTGAGGCAGAACGCGCCCTCCTTAGCTCACATCCCAGCTCTGCCTATTTTTTGACCACCATAGGACTTAGTGTGCTGATTGGAGCTGTAACCTTCTCCGGAAGCGTAATCGCTTTCGCCAAACTTCAAGAGCTTATCTCCGGGCGTCCTGTCACCTTGCCGCTTCATCATTATCAGAGCCTTATACTCCTTATTGGCTCCATAGTAGCCCTTGTGGGGTATGTGCTGGGGGGAGGACGAGTAGCGATGTATGGCACAGCTTTGCTCTCTTTACTTCTGGGGATATGGATTACCTTGCCGATAGGAGGGGCGGATATGCCAGTAATCGTGGCTTTTTTGAACTCTCTTTCTGGATTGGCGGCAGCTGCGACGGGCTTCGTACTCAATAACTACCTTTTGATTATCTCTGGTACGCTTGTGGGGGCTTCGGGATTGATCCTTACGCAAATCATGTCCAAAGCTATGAACCGTTCGTTGTGGAATGTTCTTTTTGCGGCGGTGGGCAAAGGCGGGCCTGCAGCTGCAGCTGCTGATAGAAGCATTCGTTCTACCACACCAGAGGATGTTGCCCTTATGCTTAGTTATGCCAAAGATGTGGTGATTGTGCCTGGCTACGGAATGGCTGTAGCTCAAGCCCAGCATGCCGTGAAGAAGCTCATGGACGCCCTCTCTGCGAAGGGGATAGAGGTACGCTTTGCGATTCACCCGGTGGCAGGGCGCATGCCAGGGCATATGAATGTGCTTTTGGCTGAAGCAGATGTACCCTACGAGCGCCTCTACGAAATGGAGCGCATCAATCCAGATTTTCCTCAAGTAGATGTTGCCCTCGTGATTGGAGCAAATGATGTGGTCAATCCCGCAGCTCGGAAAGACCCTAACAGTCCCCTCTACGGCATGCCCATTTTAGAGGTGGATAAAGCTAAGTCCGTCGTCGTCCTGAAACGCTCCATGAACCCCGGTTTTGCAGGCGTGGAGAACGAACTTTTCTTCCAACCAAATACCTACATGCTCTTTGGTGATGCTCGTCAAAGCTTAGAGGCACTTACACAAGCCCTGAAAGAGATATGAGAAAAAACTTGCTCTTTTTATGTAAATCTGTCGGACTAAGTCTCAATCAGCACAGGGTCTTTATACTTGCAGAAGTATGAAACGATTAAGCAAACTTATTCGGGTCAGCCCTATCTTAGGGGCACTTCTTTGGGGTCAGCAGCTCAGTTTGCCGACGCAGATTCTTTACATTGACCCTTCCACGAGGGATACTTTCGCTACTGCTACTTATCTGAGCCGCACTAACCCCATAGTAGTTGAATTTGCTGGTTCAATCCTGCCTCGTCCGAGACGGGATACAATCTTTTTGACTAACCAAGGAAGCCTCAGTAGCTATCGGAGTAAATTTTATGAGCAGTCAGGTAATTCTATAGACTCTGTGTGGCTTAGAGTCACGGTAAGCTATCCCTCTACTCGCCGCACAGAATTCACCACCGAGGTGTTCAGTTTTTCTACCTCTCAGTGGGTGCGACTACTAAGCGTAGTACAAGTTGGCGCCTCCCAAGCTTTTCCTGAGATATTGTCTACTGCGGGTTACCTCATAGCTGCGTTAGAGACTGGTTATACCTTCATGCCGATATATATGCCGCCTATGTATAAGCGAGCTCATTATGGAGATACTATCTACATGACGCATCCGCTGTCTCCGCTAAGTGATATATACGCCCGCAAGCCAGGTAGCGCTAATGTCTGCGATAGTCTAATCCCCATCAATAGTAGTGATCCTATTCAAAAAGTAAGCTTGTGTTTCAATGCTCAAGGACTGCTCACTCAAAGTCGTCTTACCATAGATAATTCTTCAAGTGATGACGAGGAAGAGACTCGGAACTTAGTCTATGATGCTGGTAATAGGGTTCTTCGGGACTCCATAGATAACTACCTCTATTCCCAGCTGGGGACTTCTATACCAAACTCTCATTCTCGCAGGGTGTTGCGTTACACATATGATGCACAGGGGCGACTTTCTGAAATTTTCTTGATTGAGATTTACAAGCAGGGAGGATTTATTTCACGATTTGCTTCACTGCCTAAAAACCATACTCCTTCCCATCTTCGCAGAACGAATAGTCAAGATACTACCCTGACTCGTCTAGTATTCATATATGGTTCAGCCGCTTCAGTAGAAAGTGCTCTTTCAGCTGAATGCCTGGTTATTTCGGGGCGGCGGGGCACTCTCGGATGTCTCTCATATGGAGAACGGGTGTCCTTGAGCTTATATGACCTCATGGGTCGGGAGTTCTGGCGAGGAGATGTCTCTGGGGAACATCCTACTTTTCACTTGCCTGAGTCTTTGCCACAAGGTGTGTATCTCCTCAGAGTAGGAAATACTATCAAACGCTTGTACCTCCTGCCGTAAGGCGTCAAATAAGACAAGCTTTCAAAAAGGGGAGAAGAGAGACAATCTCTTTCTCCCCTTCCTTTTTTGAGTGTTATGGGTATTTCCAGCGTTTGTGGTGAGAGAGTGCAGACTTACTGCTTTCCTGCCGCAGGGGCTAAAAAGAAGCTGAGGCCGCTGGATACATAAGTTTCGCACCGCCAGAATTCGGGATATTCGGTATAAGTTTCATAGAGAGGGTGTTCCAGAATAAAGCAACCGCCAGGTAAAAGCCAGCCTCCATAGAGGATTTTTTCAATCAATTGCCTTTTCTGCCAAAAGCGAAATGGAGGCCCTGCAAAGATAAACAGCGCTGGCGTGGGCTGTTTTTCCAAAAACTTTAGAACATCCATCTCGTAAAGCACTGCAGGAGCGTTCCATGCCTGCAGAAGCTGACGGAGTTGCTTAGCAGCGAGGGGGTCCTTTTCCACGAAAGTAGCAAACTGGGCGCCTCGGGAGAGAAATTCTAACCCCACTGTACCAGAGCCAGCAAAAAGGTCTATGACGGTGCATCCCTCCAGGACCCAGCGGTGTGAGAGGATATTGAATAGGGCTTCCCGGGCTTTTTCGGTGAGAGGACGGGTGGGCGCTCCTTTAGGAAATGGGATAGAGCGCCCGCGCCACTTGCCTCTAAGTATCCGCACCTATCAGTGTCAGCGGCAGAACATCCTCCGTACCTAAGCCCACCTCTTTTAGCGTAGAGGGGGCAGGATAGACTTTGCTCAGGTCCTTGTATCCAGCGCCGAAAAATCTATATAGCACTGTCGCAACATACGGCTTGAGACCGGAGTAGCCAGCAACTGTGATACCTACCTGCTCTTTACTTATGCCTAAAAGATTGTGAAGCCCTTGGATGTAGTACAGAACATCTTCTGCGGTCGCCGCTGAAAACCGATTGATGAAAATAAGGCGATCTTGGTTAAAAAGGCAGTAGTAGAAGGTTCCTAAGAAGAGCCATACAGCCCCTGCATAGGGGCGATGAGAGAGATGGCTTTCCGCAAGGAAGCGCGTCAGCTGCGCGTACCGATGGCTAGCATGCGTGTAGTGTAAGTAACCCTCTCGGGCTTGAAGGTATCCATGAAGGTTCTGGGAAAGGAGAGAAAGAAAAGCAGCCCCGCTCCCTTTCAGGATATCTTTATGGCTTGTGTAAGGGAGGGAGATGTCTGTAGCGCGAATGTCATAATAAGCCCGCAGAAACTGCTCCTCTTGTCCGTCTGGCACATATTCGGCGGGGACGACCATCCACCGCTCCGCCTCTACCAGGATTATGCCCTTAGCAAATCGTTTCCGTATCAGCTCATCCTGATGCCAGGCCGCATCTAAAAAATGGGTCATCTCTAACCCATCCCGATTCTTATACAGCCGAATGAAAAGCGGCTCATGCTGAGCAGTAGAAATCACATACAGCAGATGATCGTGCTCTACATACACACCCAGATGATAGATGCTCAGCGAAGCAGGATTTAGAGCGGAGGAGGCATATACTTCTTGGACGGGGAGGGGCTTGACGATAGACATACAGCCTAATAGATTTCGTTGGCGATGCGGGTGATTGCCTGGGTGAGGAGGGCGTCTATGTGCTCTTTGAGGAGAGGGCGGATATTAGCCACATCGTTCTCTATGGAAAATGCGATAGGAGGAGCGTAGAAGGGCAGAGGAGCAAAGAGGTACAACGACTTCTCTTTTCGCTGAGGAGAGCGGCGGCGCCTTATGCGTCGCTTCTGATACTTGACAGGCTCAAGGAAGTGAAGAAATGCTCCCATCACCAAGGTAGCATCCTCATGCCCCGCGTGATGGAGAGTGAAGACAAGCTGGTACTTCTTGTTGGCAGAGAGAGAAAATTTGAGCTTGAACCATCCGCGGGGCAGCCCTCTATTGAAGTAGTAGCCATGCTGGCGGGCATACTCTACGATGTCGCTGGTGAATTGGTAGTAATAGGGCGAATCTGGATAAGCTTTGGCGACGAGGGCGCGTGTGCCGCGTCCTTCTTCTACTTTGAGCTTTTGATCCAACTCAGCGGCGAGGGTGCGTAAAATTTCCTCCACATAGTCAAAGACCGTGTAGCGATTATTCATGATGCGTTGGGAGCGCTCCCTATCATGGAGCTTGCGCCAATCTGCAAAGCGCTGATTGAATGTCTGTAACCCCTCCTCTCGTGGAAGGATATGTGCAGGCGTCCAACTCAGGGCGTATAGGACAGCTTCTTGAATGCTTTGAAGTAGAAGGGTCCCCCAAGGTAGAAGGTTGGCTTCATCGGCGGCTTTGAGGCTCTTGTAGTAAGGTAGGCGCTGAGAAGGGCGCAGGAGCATACCCGGCAAGCCGCCTCGCCAGAGAATATAATTAGTCAGAAGGAAGGCAGCCCGGGCATTTCCATCAGCGAAAGGTCGGATGCGACTCAAGGCATGATGAGCCCACGCCGCTACCGCAATAGGCGAGGCTCCAGCGGAGAGTTGAGTTTGAATCTCCCCTAAAAGAGCCCCGAGAGCAAACTCTACTTCAGCAGGAGCTAAGTTCAGAGCTACTCCATTGACTGCGTTAGTGCGGAAAGCAGGTGAGGCGCCCAGCGCAGTTTGCAAAATGCTTAGGAATGCTCCGGTGTCCAGCGCTTGCTGCGAACGAGCAGCTGACTGAACCTGCTCCATAGCGCGAGTCAGCGCGTGGATAAGCGCATGAGCCTCATCGGGGGAAGGATAAACACTTCCCGTGACTAAAGCTAACCTGTCATATTCACTCTCCCGATACTGCTTCCATACCGATGGGTCTAAGCGCACCAGCCCTTGGAGGGTGAGAAAATCCGTAGCTGCTTGGGTGAAAGCGTCCAGTTCGTACAAGGCTTTTTCCCCTCGGTCCTCTAAAAGTTTGCGACGAGCTGTCCATGCAGGAGCTAAAAGGTCCCATCGGCTAAAAGGTACTTCTAACCATCCAGAGCGAAAGTTGAGTCCATGATTAGCCAGTATTGCACTCATAATCGCACTTTTCTGGTACAAAGGTACAAATAAAGCCCTTAGGTAAGAATTGTAGGTTAAGTTCGGCGGGCAAGCTGACCGCAGCCAGCTGCAACATCGGCTCCCCGGCTTCGGCGAATCGTAGTTAAGAGCCCCCGCTGCATGAGAGCTTGTTGAAATTCCCTAATGCGCCGAGAGCCCCGATAAGCCAGACCCGGCACAGGATTGTACTCAATCAGGTTAATTTTCGCTCTCACTGGGGGTGATACGAACGCTCGCAATGCTTCTATATCTTGGGGGGTGTCATTGATGCCCTCTAATAGCACATACTCTAACGTCACCCACTCTCGGCGTTTTTCACAGTAGGTTCCTAAGGCGGCGCGTATTTCTTCCAAAGAAATGTGAGTGGCTAAGGGGATGAGTTTCTTTCGGGTCTCCGGAATAGCGCTGTGTAGAGAGAAAGCCAGCTCAAAGGGCTCCTTTCTCTGAGCAAGCCGTAGGATACCCTTAGGAATACCCACGGTTGAAATGGTAATGCGCCGAGGGCTCATACCCAACCGTTGGGTAAGGCCCTCAAAAGCCTCCATTACAGCAGAGTAGTTCAGCAGAGGCTCACCCATTCCCATAAAGACCACATGAGAGACAGGAAGTTTCAGCACGTGCCGAATGGCATAGACTTGAAGGAGAATCTCATACCCTTTGAGCTGCCGCTCTAATCCTAACTGTCCTGTAGCGCAGAAGGTGCAGTTGAGGCTGCAACCTACTTGACTAGAGACACAGACAGTATAACGACTCTTGTGAGGAATCCAAACCGTTTCTACAAGCCCTCCCTCTGGCATTTCCCAGAGGAGCTTACGCGTACCATCTCGGCTTTGAACCTCATGGACAATCTGGGGAAGGGGAAAAGAAAAAGAGCTTTCCATCTGCTGTCGCAGGGCTACGGGAAGATCACTCATTAGGGTAGGGGCCGGTGTGCCTTTTTCCCATAGCCAGTGCCAGATTTGCTGTGCGCGATAGGCGGGCTGCCCGCGGTCCTGAACCCAAGCGGCCAAATCCTCAAAAGATAGCGTCCAGATGGGAGCTCCTACTGAGACCATTTGCTCATCACATCTAGAAACTCCTCGTTTGTACGCGTGTGTTTCATGCGGTCCAAGAGAAACTCTGTCGCTTCCACAGGCTTCATTTCAGAGAGAAACTTGCGCAGGAGCCAGATGCGTCCTAACTGGCTCGCTTCTATGAGCAGTTCCTCGTGACGGGTGCCAGACTCCAAGACGTTGATGGCTGGGAATATGCGTCTGTTAGCAAGCTGGCGGTCCAGCTGCAGCTCCATGTTTCCTGTGCCTTTGAACTCCTCGAAGACCACCTCGTCCATGCGACTTCCCGTGTCTATCAAAGCGGTAGCGATGATAGTGAGAGAGCCGCCCTCTTCTATCTTTCTCGCAGCACCAAAGAAGCGCTTAGGTTTGTGGAGGGCGGCAGAGTCCATTCCCCCTGTCAAGATGCGTCCTGAGACAGGTGTAGCTGCATTATAGGCGCGCGCAAGCCGAGTGATAGAGTCTAAAAGGACCACTACATCTACCTTTGTCTCTGCCAGCCGCTTAGCTTTTTCTATGACAATTTCTGCCACTTCTACTTGGCGCTCTGCTGGCTCATCAAAAGTAGAAGCCACTACCTCCGCAGGCACATTCCGAGCGAAATCGGTAACCTCTTCTGGCCTCTCATCTATAAGCAGCACAATCACATACGCTTCTGGATGATTTTGGAGGATGGCATTGGCTATTTTTTGAAGGAGGATAGTCTTTCCAGTTTTGGGTTGTGCAACGATGAGGGCGCGCTGCCCTTTTCCTATCGGGGCAAATAAATCTACTACTCGTAGAGACAAGTCCGAGGTGCCTTCTGAGAGACGAAATCGTTCGGTCGGGAAAAGGGGGGTGAGGTTTTCTAAAGATACACGCTCGCGCAAATACTCCGGCGGCAGTCCATTGATTCTTTCAATCTCCACGAGGGTGTAGTACCTTTCTCCCTCCTTCGGAAGGCGAATATGCCCCTCTATCGTATCGCCTGGCCTGAGCCCATATCGGCGGATTAGAGACTGAGGTACATAGATGTCATCAGGCGAGGTCTTATAGCTGTAGTAGGGAGAACGAAGGATACCGTGATTTGTTTTCTTGTCCAGCCAAAATACCCCCGTAGCGGGAATAGTAAGCTTCTCTATTAGGAAGCTAAGCGAAGGCTCGCGCAGAACAGAACTACTCTCTATAGGCGTTTCTGGAGGTGCAAGCTCTACATTCTCTGTGAAGTCAGGCTCCGAGGCTTCAAGAAGGGGTTCGTGTAGGGGAGCTGGGGTAGAAGGGGGAGTTTCTGGAAGGGGGGGAGTGGCATCCGCTTGCGTCTCAGCAGGGGAGGTGGGCTCAGCTTCCTCCAAGGGAAGGGGCGTAGAGAGGATTCTCTCACTGCGCTTGAAGCGGCGGCGCACTCGGGGAGAGGTGGGTTCGCTAATAGTGGTAGAGGGGTCTCCATTGCCAGCGATAGGATGCTCTTGGGAGGCTTGCTGCTGCTGAGTGAGGAAAGCCTCGGCTTTCAGCAGTACAAGCTGCTGGATAATCTCTTCATTTTTCAACCGATGGGGGGAAGAGAGTCCCATCGCACGCGCTTCTCGGAGGAGCTCAATCCTTCCCAGCTTGCGTAGGTTAGCCTCGTACTCTTTGAGTGTGTGCCCCGTTTCAGTCATAACAAATGGGCTATAAGGGTCGTAGTAGCTGCTTTCTTCTGCGCTTATGCAAATATACAAAATGCCCGTCGTGTGGCTACTCCTTAGTAATATCGCTCTGTGCATACGGTACTGGTTGTAGATGACGAGCCAGCTGTAGTAGAGGCACTTACAGCCCAGCTTCTCCCCATGGGAGTTTGGATTGAAGGGGCGTATAGTGCAGAAGAGGCTTTATCTCTGGTAGAAGCTGCCCCTGCCGTGGTGATAGCAGATTATCTCATGCCTGGCATGAAAGGGGATGACTTTTTGATAGAAGTACATCGCCGCCTGCCTCAAGCACGGCTTATCCTCCTCACAGGACAAGCTGGAGCAGAGAATGTGGGAAAAATCATCAATCATGCTCGCCTTTTTCGGTACATCGCCAAACCGTGGGAGGTAGAAGACCTGCGCCTCACCGTGCGCCAAGCTTTAGAAAGCTACGAGACGGAAAAAGCTCTTCAAGAACGCACTCGCCTTACTCAAGAGCTTGTTTTGTATCTCCGAGAGATTTTGGAGTGTGAAAGCGTGGGGGCTTTGACAGCCGTGGTAGAAAGGTGGGAAATGAAGCTCTTTCCTTCTCATAAAGCTGACACCGTCCCTTATAGAGAAGCCCGAGAACTTTTTGACTACGCTCGGGCGTTGAGGCAGGCTCACCTGACCCTTCTCCAGGAGTTAGAAGCTCAGGTGCAGGCTCGTACCGCACACCTTGTTTCTACTATACAAGAGCTCAAGGCTCTGACTTCACAGCGAGAAGCTTGGGTAAAGATAGTCTCGCATGATTTGCGTGGTCCTATAGGGGGGCTCAAGCAGCTTGCCGCTCTCCTGAAGCAAAATGCCAGCTCTTCCCCTGCCCTCAGTCGCTACACCGACATTTTGGAGAAAAGTCTTTCTGAATTAGAGCGGTATGTGAAAAATCTTTTAGACTTGAGCCGCCTCTCTCAAAAAGAAATAGCCTTACAAACGGAGCCTTTTGAATGGAAGGAAATGGCTAATCGTCTCTATGCTTTGATTGCTCCGCAGTTAGAAGCTAAAGGCATTCATTGGCGGGCGGAGGTAGAGCCGCTTACAGGCTGGGGCGACCCTGTCTATACAGCCGAAGCGCTATACAACATCCTCTCCAACGCAGTGAAATTTACACCGAGCGGAGGGACCGTAACCCTGCGCGTTTATAAGGAAGGTGAAGATACTGTAGTGGAAATCAAAGACACGGGCATTGGAATGACTTCGGAGCAGCTCAATACGCTTTGGGATCCAACTCAGCGCCGCAGTCGTCCCGGCACCGCTGGAGAAAAAGGAACTGGCTTAGGACTTCCTTTGGCTCATGCGATCCTGACTCAGCAAGGCGTTTCTATCACTGTGGAGTCCGCTCCTCAGCAGGGGACGACTTTTCGCTTGCGGTGGCGTAGCTTTGCCTAATGCGAGTCCTTATCACAGGGGGGGCAGGTTTTATCGGTTCTCACCTCGCCGAAGCTCTCTCTTCTCTGCATGAAGTAGCTATTTTGGATAATCTCAGCACAGGGCGCCGAGAAAATGTGCCGCCCGACATACCCCTCTACGAAATAGACCTCCGAGATAAAGAGGCTCTACAAGCTCATTTTGCTAAGCACGAATATGATGTGGTTTTTCATCTGGCTGCCCAAGCCGATGTTCGCACTTCAGTAGATTCCCCTATCGAGGATGCTCACACTAATGTGATAGGCACTTTGCACCTTTTGGATGCTCTGAAAAATAAGCCTACTTGGCTGATTTTCTCTTCTACAGGTGGAGCCATCTACGGAGAGAAAAGTACTTTTCCCCTTTCAGAATCTGAATGTCCTTTTCCAGAATCGCCTTATGGGATTGCGAAACTGGCAGGGGAACTTTATATCCACGCTTTTTCCACAGCTTACCAGGTGCCCTATACAATTCTGCGGTTAGCGAATGTGTATGGACCTCGTCAGAATCCTCATGGAGAAGCAGGAGTCATAGCTATTTTTTCTTACAGGCTTCTGACAGGTCAGCCTGTTTATATCTACGGGGATGGGGAGCAAACGCGAGACTTTATCTATGTAGAAGATGTGGTATCAGCATTTCTCTCTGTACTGGGCATGCCTCAGCGGACTTATGGGCAGGTTTTTAATGTAGGCACAGGCGTGCAAACCTCTGTAAATCAGCTATATAGGCTTATTGCGGCTGCGGTAGGAGTGGAGCAGGAGCCGACTTACCTCCCCCCGAAAGTAGGAGAGCTTCGTCGTAATGCTCTGTCTGCTGCCAAACTTCATGCAGCCACCGGTTGGCAGCCGCGATACACCCTCACCGAGGGCGTTCAGCGAACTGTAGAAAGCTTTCGTAAAAGCTTACAACTTCTAAATCCCTAATCTCGTTTTGGATGCCCAGTCAGAAAGGAATAAAAACTGTTATTTCGTTCTAATGCGGCGCCTCCTATTGGCTTTCCTCCTACAGCTTGTATGGGGGCAGGATTGTATTGTAGCCTCTATGAGCGAGGTAGAGTTCAATTACTTTCGTCTGGAAGTGGCCTCGCAGAGCATTGAGTCTAGTCGGATAGCTCTTTTACGCTCTACACTGCCTGAACATTGTCTGTCGGCGGCTCAGCTAAGAGAGCTTTTATGGACGCTGGAGCATGAGAGTAGCCGGATAGAGGTGCTGCGCTTCGCCGCAGACAGGGTGTACAACCCTAAGCAGCTTCATGAGGAGCTCCTTCCACTTTTTACCACCGAAAGTGGGCGGTATGAGTTTGAAA
>JANXDD010000056.1 GCA_025059915.1 Bacteroidia bacterium
TTCTGTGGAGGAGGTTATTTTTCAGACTAACCTTCTGGCGGCTCACGAAATAGCCCGACAACTGCGCCTGAGAGACTTAGGAGGAATCATCATCGTGGATTTTATTGACATGAAGAACCCCGAACATCGTCAAAAGGTCCAAGAGCGGCTCAGAGAAGCCATGCGCACCGACCGGGCTAAACATACTATCCTGCCGATGAGCGAAATAGGATTAGTCCAGATCACTCGGCAGCGCCGCCGCCAGCCTGTGGAATTTCCTGAAGCATTTAGCTGTCCTGTATGCCACGGAACGGGAAAGTATTCCTATCCTCCAGCTTTACTGGTGCACATCCAAAAGGCTTTTGAAAGCTGGGCACAGCGCTATGCGCGCCTTCCTCTCCGAATGCGCGTTCATCCCCTCTGGCTAAGCTATTGGCGAGAAAACTACCTTGCCCAAGGAAATTGGATTTGGAACTTACTCCCGCACCGCTGGATATGGGTAGAAGCAGATCCCGCTTTATCCATCAGTGGCGCTGAACTTCGCACACTTCAAGGAGACCTTATCGCCACTCTGGAATAAATCAAAGTCGCGGAAAAGGGTATATTTGCATAGTGGCATTTATATGATGCTTCGGCGATACACTCTCCTCATGTGGGGAGCCCTCCTCCACGCCCAAAGCAGGCTATATCTTGCTTATTTTCAAGATAAACCCGACTCTCTCCTGCTCTATCCTGAGCGGTATCTCTCTCATGCTGCCTTAAAGCGACGAGTGGAGCAAGGGATTCCTATCTCTATCTCCGATGCACCTATCCCTCAAGTATGGCTACAGGAGCTGGGAAAGTATAGCAAAGTATGGGGCACCTCTCGGTGGCTCAATGCCGCTCTCATAGAAGTGGAGAGAATAGAACAGCTTCCTCCCCTGCCTTTTTTGAGGTGTGTGCAACCTTTGTCCCGAGCGCCTACGGGAGGGAGTGTCAGCACCGCCTCTATCCGTCCCGCCATTGAGCCTAAAAAAGCTTCCTCTACAGTGAATGCCCTCCAGCTGGACCAGCTTCATCTTCCTTTCCTTCATCAGCAGGGGTATCTCGGGCGGGGCATCCGAATAGCTATTTTAGATGCTGGCTTCCCTGCAATGAATCAAATCCCTGCTTTCCAGCACCTTTTCCAGGAAGGGCGCTACATAACAGGGTATGACTTTGTGCAAGGAGATAGCTCCATTTTTGAAGATAACTCCCACGGGACCCTGGTAGCCTCGGTAATAGTAGCTCATGACCTCAATCAGCTGGGATATCACGGAGGAGCTCCTCAGGCCTCGGTCATCCTTGCCCGTACAGAAAATGCCCTCTCGGAGTCCCGCATAGAGGAGTGGAATTGGGCCCGGGCAGCTGAATGGGCTGATTCCCTCGGAGCACATATTATCCAGAGCTCCCTTGGATATAGCACTTTTGATGACCCAGCAGAGAACTACACCTATGCTGACATGAATGGTCAGACCGCCATCACCACCCAAGCTGCCCGAATGGCTGCCCGAAAGGGCCTACTGGTAGTAACTTCTGCGGGCAATGAAGGAAATTCCCCTTGGCGCTATATTACTGCTCCGGCAGATGCAGACAGCATAATCGCTGTGGGAGCGATTGGCGTTTCGGGACAAATCGCTCCCTTTTCTTCCCGAGGACCTACTTCTGATGGTCGCATTAAGCCTGACCTTGTGGCTCTGGGGTGGGGAACCTCTGTAGTAGGGCTTTCAGGAAATGTGCAACAAGCCAGTGGGACTTCATTTGCTGCGCCGCTGATAACAAGTCTCGCCGCTTGTCTCTGGCAGGTTGCCCCCACACTGCCGGGGTGGGTCATTCGGGAAGCCCTCATCCGCTCAGCCGACCGATACCAAAATCCAGACACTGCCCACGGATATGGAATTCCAAATGCCGAGCGAGCCTACCTTTATCTTCAGCAGATGCATCTAAGCCATCCTCCAGCTGACCCCCTGCGTATCTATCCCAATCCAGCTTCTGAAAATCTCACCGTCTTTCTAAGGGACTCTTCCTTGGGGTGGTATGACTTAGAGGTGTATGATACAAGCGGTCGGCTAATTTTACAGCGCATGTACCGAGGGATGACAGAGGTTACTTTGCCCCTTCATGGATGGAAGGCAGGCGCTTACCTACTCACCCTTACTCCTCACAGAGGGCAGAGAACATGGCAAGCCGTTTTCTTGAAACTATGAAGTGGCGAATATTGATAGTCATAGCAGCGATTGGGCTCCTCAGTTGTAAGAAAAATAAAAACGGTATCCCTGATGAGCCGTGGTTTAACCTTTTCACCGTAGAAGATGACCTCAAACTGGGCGAGCAGGTAATGCGAGAGATTGAGTCCAATCCCCAAGAATACCCCATATTAGACTCTGCCCAGTATCCGCAAGCTTATGCGCACTTGTATCGGATGCGAGATACAATTCTCTCCACTGGAAAGCTCAAGTATGCGAACAAATTTCCTTGGCGAATCCGGATTATTCGGGATGATAGTACGCTGAATGCATTTTGTGCCCCAGCTGGATACATCTACATCTACACAGGGATTATCAAGTATCTACGCAATGAAGCGGAACTCATGGGTGTCCTCGCTCATGAGATGGCTCATGCCGATCGCCGGCATGTAACCCAGCAGCTAACCCAAGCCTACGGGGTTCAGACCCTTCTCAGTTTGATTACTGGGCGAGAAAATCCTGGGCTGCTGGCAGAAATCGCTTCAGCCCTTCTCATGCTCTCGTTTAGTAGGGACCATGAAAGGGATGCCGATGCACATTCTGTCATTTACCTCTGTCCTACAAGCTACAAGGCTGATGGAGCGGCTTATTTCTTTGAATACATTCTGCAAGCAGGAGGACCTCGCATACCTGCATTTTTGAGCACGCATCCAGACCCTGGGGAGCGCGTTCAAAATATTCGTCAGCGGGCTCGGGATATGGGCTGTAGTGGGGGAGAGTTCTACGATGCACGGTATGCCCAGCTGAAAGCGAGCCTTCCGTGAGCGTATGGAGTGAGAGCAGGCGCTGGCGCCAATCCCTAATCCGGCAACAGCTTCCCGGGGTTTAGGAGGTTTTTGGGGTCAAATACTCGTTTGAGCTGGCGCATTAGCTCTATTTCTTCTGAACTAAACTGAAGGGGCATATACCGTCTTTGCACCCAGCCAATTCCATGTTCCCCTGAAATGGCGCCCCCCTTAGAGATTACGAACCGAAAGAGCTCCTCCACTGCTTGCGGGACTTCCTCGCGCCAGACTTTTTCTGAAAGGTTTTCTCGCAGGATATTCACATGGAGATTGCCATCTCCTACATGTCCATAACAGACGGAGCGAAAGCCGTAACGCCTTCCCAGCGCCTTCACATAATCCAAAAGCTCTGGGAGGACCGTACGGGGCACGACGGTATCTTCTTCTTTATAGGGCCCACTGGATTTTACAGCTATCCCCAGGCTGCGCCGCAATCGCCACAGGCGTTCTCGCTCTTCAGCAGTTTGGGCAAACCAGCTTTGCATTGCTCCTCTCTCCATAGCTATTTCTTCTATTCGGAAGCAGTCGGATTCTAACGACTCTAAGTGGTTGCCATCTACTTCTACAAGGAGGAGACCGCCAAATTTTTCCGTACCCGGGTAAAGCTTTTCTCCTAAATAGGCTTCTCCAAAAAGAACTGCATCTCGTTCCATGAACTCTATGGCAGTGGGGAGAATGCCATTTTGCAGTATAGCTACTACGGCTTCTACAGCGCTGCGGGCATCTGGAAAGCCCAGAAGGAGCGTACGCACGTATTGCGGACGCGGCAGAAGTTTGAGAATCGCTGTATGAATCACAGCTAATGTGCCTTCACTTCCTACAAGGAGCTGGGTGAGATTGTAGCCTGTGGAGTTTTTCAAGGTAGCTGCACCCGTACGAATAGGGCGTCCATCGGGGAGAAATGCTTCCAGCCCCAGAACATATTCCCTTGTTGTGCCATATTTGACTGCTCGCACGCCTCCAGCATTATGAGCAATGTTACCGCCGATGGTACAGCTCCCCCGACTGGAAGGGTCTGGCGGGTAGAAGAGTCCTACTGCCTCCACAGCTTCTTGAAGGTGCTGAGTAATAACGCCCGTCTGAACTACAGCGTAAAGGTTCTGTGTGTCAATGTGGAGAATGCGATTGAGCTTTTCCATGGAAATCACCCAGCCGCCCTTTACAGGAAGCATGCCGCCGCTGAGGCCAGTCCTTCCTCCAGCAGGAACAATAGGAATATCATGCTCATAGGCATATGCGAGGGTCTGCTGAAGCTCTTCTACTGTGCTGGGAAGGGCTACCGCATCCGGTAGAAAGCGCAAATCTTCCGTCCAGTCGTGGCTATACAGCTCTCGTATCTCTGCCGAAGTTTCCACCCATGCAAAAGGTCGCACCTGTAAAAGTTACAAACTTACTGCCAGCTTAGCCTATCGGTAGGAGAGAAGCTAAGATAGCCATGCCGCCAAATACTACTGAAGCCATTCCGTTGTAGGTGAAAAAAGCGCGATTGATACGGGCTTTGTCTTGGCTTACCTTATGCTGGTAGAGGACGAAAATTAGGAAGCCCCCCCATCCTAACCAGTAGGGCAGCGTGAGGTTGAGTCGGTAGCCCACTCCTGCCAAAATGCCTATGGCTAATATATGGCTTAGCAAAGCAATAAAACGAGACTTTTTTTCGCCCAAAAAAGCCGGCAGGCTATAAAGTTTCATCGCCCTGTCAAAGTCTTCGTCTTGAAGGGCATAGATAATATCAAACCCTCCCACCCACAGAAGCACCGCCAGCCCGATCAGCCATATTTCTGCGGAAAATTTCTCCGCTATAGCTACATAAGCGCCCACAGGAGCCAGTCCCAGCGCTGCCCCTAAGATGTAGTGCGATAAAAAGGTGAAGCGCTTCGTGTATGAATACCCCAGCAGAACAAGTAGGGCTACGGGCGAAAGCATGCCGCATAACGGACTTAGCATCCATGCAGAAAGGATGAAAGTAGCTCCGCTCCCTATTGTCAGGAGGAGAGCCTCGTAAGGTTTGACTACCCCTTGAGGAATTTCTCTCTGAGCAGTGCGGGGATTGAGAGCGTCTATATGACGGTCTGCATATCTATTGAATGCCATCGCTGCAGTACGAGCGGAAACAACTGCTATTATGGTCCAAAGAAGTTTGCTTATCCAGCTTTCTGGCGGAGCGGCTTTATATCCCAGCGTAAAGCCCCATAAGGCAAAGGGAAAAGCGAAAACTGAATGAGAAAGCACGATAAGATTAGCATAATGCCTCAGGCGCATAGCCTAATCATCTCGCCAATAGTCGTATATCTTTTCTCGCTTGAGCTGGGCTTTCTCACTCAAATAGCGCACTAACCGATAGACAGCCAGAGGATCTAAGATAGGATAGGTTGGACGGAGAGTCCGTTCGTAGTATAGGTCTCTATACCGCTGCTGGGCAACCTTGATGCGTTCTTGAGGGTCTGCGGGAAGGTTTTGTAAGAAATAAGCAATCAGCTCGGGGCTTACATTATCCCGTACGGCTTGAGTTTGGGTCTCCAAGGGAATATTTAGAATAGCGGTGCGGAGCTCTTCTGGCGTCCGAATGGCAGAGATTCGTACAGTTGGCAGCTGGATTGTGTCTTCTACCAGGTAATTCACAGCGTAGATGAACTTCTCGGAGGTGTCTCCTGTATAGGCATTGAGGTACTCACTAATAATAAATCGGGCTCGTTTGTACCCTAAGGCAGAAAAGTATAGCGTATCTCCCCGAATCACAGGTAAGCTATAAAAGCCATCTGCATTAGCGACGGTTCCTCGTCTGGTGCGTCCCACTCGGATGGAAGCATACGGAATAGGCTCGCCAGTCGTAGCACTAAGAACCATCCCAGAGAGCTGATATACAGTTGGCTCTTGGGCATACACCCATAGAACTTGTAGCGCTAAAGCTACGCTCCACCCCTTTGGGGTTATTCCAGAAAAGCTCATACTCTCACTGCGGCGAGAAGGACATCATCGGTAAGCGCTGCCCCCTCGCGCCAAGCGTTGAACTCATTCTCTATGGCAATAAGCCATTCTGGGAGGCTTTGCGGAGGGTTTTTAGCGAGAAACTCTCGTACAGCACTGCGTCCATATCGCTTACCATCTGAGGCACGAACCTGACGCTCCCATCCATCCGTCATGAAAACAAGAATCCAACGCTTTTCTATAGGAATGATTGTGCTGGTGTAGAGACGCGGGGGGCTCTCATTCTCTATCCTTTGTCCAACCAGGCGTTTGTCTGGCGTGAGCTGCTCCCATCCTAAGAGAGGATTATACACCCACAGCGGTATTTGAGCGCCGGCGTAATGAACTTCTCCGGCATTTGGATAGACGGTGCATGCTCCTATCTGGAGTCCCTCGGACTGTATAGCCTCTATCTCTGCTGAGGCAGCTTTGGTAGAAGGGTAGAGAAGGTCTATGAGACTTTTGTGAAGCTGACTGAGGATTTTGCCAGGGTCGGTAACGCCCCGCATTGTTATAATCTCATACAGGAGGGTGTGGGCGATGGTAGATAGCATAGCAGCTGAAACCCCTGCCCCCGAAGCATCCGCTACAATCAAAATCTGAGAGCCATCTTTCCCCTTGCCTACCCATAGGAAGTCTCCGCTTACAATGCTACGAGGCATAAGCCAATAGACGCTTTCAGGAAAGACCTGGCGCAGCTCCTCTCTGCCATGAAGGAGAGCTTCTTGAATGCGCCTTGCCACGACAAGGTCGGCTTGGGCTTCTTTTTCAATACCCAAGATATCCTCTCGGATTACCTTATCTATGGTAGCCAGCATGTTGCGCGTGGCGCTTCGCTGCATCGCCAAGTATCTCTTGACATATTCTTTGTAATCCTCGTAAGCCTTTTTATAGTCTCCCTCAGCTTCTGCTAATTGAGACCGCACCTGCGACAAGTAAAAATCCAATGCTCCTTCCTTTACCTTTCCGGCAAGCTCCTCTAAAGAGCTAAGGCTCTTCTTAGCTTCTTCTACGAGGCCCAGGGTCAGCTGAGTATCTGCCATTGCCAAGTATATGTTAGCTCTGAGGGAGGCGTTTTGAATAGAGCTAACAATCTGCTCCGCTTGTCTGAGCTTTAGGATGGCTTGGTCAGGCTGTCCTTTATCCTTGAGCAGCTGAGCTTGAGCTAAAAGAGCCCGAGCTACCAAATCTTCTTCCCCAAGCTCCGAAGCAATGTCCAACGCCTGCTGGATAAATTTTTCAGCTCGGTCATAATCTTTATTGGCATGGTACAGCGAGCCGATGGTGAGAATAGAGAAAAAGCTTCCGTGGAGATTCTGGCTTTTTTGATGGATATCTAATGCCTTTTGGTGATACTCTAAAGCTAAATCATACTGCTCCAGCTCTGCGAAAAGAGACCCCAGATTGGCGAGAGCCTGCGCATAGTGATGAGCTAAATCAGGAATAAGTTGAAGATACCGAACAGCTCGGCTATAAAATTCTATAGCCCTGTCTAACTTTCCAAGCTGATGGTAGGCGGTGGCGAGGTTAGATAGCACTAGCCCAATGCCGCGCATTTCCTCCAGCCGCTCAAAGAGAGCCAAAGCCTCTTGGAAGTAAGCTTCAGAGGCCTCAGGACGCCCAGAAATAGCATACGCAATACCGATATTGCGCAGCGCCCAGGCCTGGCCTGAGGCATATTTGATAGCGCGAGCCTTAGCCAGCGCATCTAAACCGAGCTTAAGAGTGAGCTCGGTATTGTTGTAACGCTCTTCGTATGCCTGAGTGTTGAGCTGATCTATAAGCTCACGCTGGCGCTCAATGTCCGAAGTCAGAGACGCACTCATATTGCTACCCCCTCAGAAAGGTAATATCCTGTGCGAAGACGCTCAGCAATCGTTGTAAAAGCTTCTATTGTACGCTGAACATCTTCCTCTGTATGAGCTGCTGTCGGAATAAGCCGAAGAATAATTTTGCCTCGCTCTATGACAGGATAAGTAACGACCGAGCAGAAGATACCGAAATTTTCCCGCAGGTCTTTGACGAGGGCGATAGCTTCTCGCTCATTTCCAGATAGATAGACTGGCGTTACAGGGGATTCGGTGGGGCCGATGTCTAAGCCGGCTTTTTTGAGCCCTTCTTGCAAAAGCTGGGTGATGCGCCGCAGCTTAGCAAGCCGCTCGGGCTGAGTCCGAATGAGTTCAAGCCTTTTCCTTGCTCCTATTACCAAAGCGATAGGGAGCGATTTGGCATAGATTTGACTGCGCAAGTGATAGCGCAAGTATTGAATCACCTCTGCTTCACCTGCAACGAAAGCCCCTATGAGAGCCATGCTTTTGGCAAAAGTGGCAAGCCATATATCTACTTCCTTTTCTACTCCGAAGTGCTCAGGAACGCCACGCCCCCTTTCACCCATTACGCCGAAACCGTGCGCATCATCTACTAAGAGACGGAAGGGATATTTTGCCTTTAGAGCAGTTATTTTATCCAAAGCCCCTAAGTCACCCCGCATCCCAAAAACCCCCTCCGTGATGACTAAAATGCCCCCTCCTGTTTTTTCTACATGGGCTACTGCCCGCTCTAAGCGCTCCTCTAAATGAGCAATGTCATTGTGGCGAAAGCTCAGACGAAGCGCAGGGCTCAATCGCACCCCATCTATTAGACAGGCATGAGAAAGCTGGTCATATATTACCACATCGTGCCGATCTGTCAAGGCATCTATTACAGACATGAAGCCCTGATATCCGTAGTTGAGGAGAAAAGCATCAGGCTTTCCTACAAACTCGGCAAGTTCTCTTTCTAATGCCTCGTGCTCATCGGTATTTCCAGTGAGCATGCGAGAGCCCATGGGGTAGGCAAACCCATATTGCGCTGCTGCTTCTGCGTCAGTAGCCCGCACCACAGGGTCATTAGCCAGGCCTAAGTAGTCATTTAGAGACCATACCAGCACCGGCTTCCCTTCAAACTCCATGTGGGGACCGATAGCTCCTCTCAACTTCGGAAACGCTAAGTAATGATGACCGATTTCTGCATATTTCCCTAAGTCTTCGCCCATGCGGGCACGAACTTTCTCAAATAAATCCATACCCCACAAAGTTACTCAGGCAGACGAGTAATCTCTAATGCAACGAGACGCAGGACAGGGCGCGGACTTCCCTGAGGAGGATGCCATAACTGCCCTTCCAAGGCGAAACGAACTTTTACCTTAGACAAAAGGGGAATGCGTTGAAGGGTAGAAATCTGCTCATCTCGGGCCTCTATCGGAAGGAGCTGAGGAGAAGGTGTATCTGAAAGAAGAAGAAAAGTCTGCTTTTGCTTCCCGTGTCCATACCGAATCAGAGGTAGGATGTTTTGTAAGATGCCTACGACTTCACATTCCGGAGCGCCGCTGCTCATGCCTTTGTCTAAGGATGGCTTCTACTTCTTGGGGACTTATTCCTACTGCATGCAGAAGCACCCATAGGTGGTATAGAAGGTCTGCGGCCTCTTGGGCAGTCTGATAAGCAGAACCGCTAAGAGCGGCAATCACGGTCTCCACTGCCTCTTCGCCTACTTTTTGAGCGATGCGTGGAAGCCCTTCTGAGAAGAGCCGAGCAGTATAGCTATTTTCTAGAGCCTCTTCCTTTCTTTTCTGGATAAGCCGGCTGAGATGACCTAAAAAGCTTCCCGATAGCTCTCCTTTTTCAGTAAAGCAGCTATAAGTTCCTCGGTGGCAGGTGGGACCAGCCGGCCTTGCTCGTATTAGCAGCGCATCCCCATCACAATCAGAGCGAATTTCTACGACATGCAGGTAATGTCCAGAGGTTTCTCCCTTCACCCAAAGAGATTGACGGCTACGGCTGTAAAATGTGACCAGTCCGGTTTCTTTTGTTTGGCGGTAGGCTTCTTCATTCATATAACCCAGCATGAGCACAGCGTGGGTGTCCGCATCTTGAATGATGACAGGTAGAAGGCCTTGAGAAAAGTCAATCTCACTCATAAGCGTACTGGAATGCCGTGTCGGAAAAGGAAACTTTTGACTTCATAAGGTGTGAGGATACCTTCATGGAAAAGTCCTGCGGCAAGGGCAGCATCTGCCTTACCCTCAGTAAAAACTTCTAAGAAATGGTGGAGGTTCCCTGCTCCCCCAGAGGCTATGACAGGGACAGACACTGCCTCTGCCACTTGCCGAGTGAGACTTATGTCAAAACCATCGCGCGTACCATCTCGTCCAATAGCAGTGAGGAGGATTTCACCTGCTCCTCGCCGAACGCCCTCTTTACACCATGTGATGGCTTCCCAGGGGGTAGGTTCTCGCCCCCCCCGAATGTAGACGCGATATGTCCCTCCTTCCTCTTTAGCATCTACAGCTAAGACGATACACTGCCGCCCAAAAAGGTCTGCGGCTTCTTCTATAAGAGAGGGATTCTCCACGGCTGCTGTATTGAGAGAAACTTTATCAGCGCCAGCTTCTAAAAGGCGCCGTACATCTTCAATAGTGCGCACCCCCCCGCCGACAGTAAAAGGAATTCGGAGCTTGGCTGCAATTTTTTCTACTGCTTGAGTAAAAGTGCGGCGTCCCTCCGCACTGGCAGAAATGTCTAAATATACCAGTTCATCTGCTCCTTTTTCTTCATACGCCAGCCCCAGTTCTACGGGGTCTCCCATGTCTCTAAGGTTCAGAAACTGAGTGCCCTTCACTACGCGCCCCTCATGCACATCCAGGCAGGGAATAATGCGCCGTGTGAGCATGCTCACGCAGAAGTTAGAATCTCCCCAAAAGCCTGAGGGTCCTTATACAAGGCTTTACCTACTATGACAGCTTTGACCCCCAGCGCTTCTAATGCTCTAATGTCTCTGCTATGACGAATACCCCCAGAAGCTATGATGTCGGCAGGGTGCGCTTCTGCTACTAACTCTTGGTATAAAGCTAAGTTGGGACCACTCATCATGCCATCTCGTTCTACTTCTGTGCATAAGAAAGTCTGGACACCTTCTCCAATCCACCGAGTGAAAAACTCTTTAACCGGAAGGGCTACGGCAGTCTGCCAGCCGCGAATGGCAATAAGTGAGCCTTTGAGGTCCGTAGCTAAGATGAACCGCTGGGGACTGTAAAGCTTCAGCCACTGCTGAACTTCGGTAGGAGCTTCCACAGCTGCACTGCCAATCACTAAGTAATCAAATCCCTCTGCAGCGCCCCATTCTACTGCCTCTCTTGTCCGTAAGCCGCCTGCTAAGTTCATACGCACATCAGGAAAACTCCGCCTCATAGCTGAGAGGAGAGCTTTCTGGATAAGCTTTCCTTCTTTTGCCCCTTCAAGGTCTACAATATGCCACCAGCTTATTCCCCACTGAAGGAGCTTTTCTCCAACTTCAAGAGGGTTTTGACTTATTACCTCTGGGGAGGAAAAATCTCCTTGCCGCAACCGAACAGCTTGGCCCTTCCACAAGTCTATCGCAGCTATAAGAGGCATACTCGGAGGAAATTCTGAAGGATACGCATCCCCTGCTGACTGCTTTTTTCAGGGTGAAACTGAACTCCCCAAAAGAAGTCTTTTCGTACAGCGGCAGAAAATACCTCGCCGTATTCTGTTTGAGCCAAAGTGTAACTCCCTACCTCTGCTCGGTAACTATGGACAAAATACGCATGGAATGCGGGAGGAAGTCCTTCCCATAGGGGATCAGGCTGGGTCAGGCGCACGAGATTCCAGCCGATGTGGGGGAGGCGAGGAGCCCTTTGGAAAGCCTTCACTTCATAAGGAAAGATGCCCAGGCCTGGGGCGGGTCCTTCCTCAGAGCTGAGCCCTAAAAGCTGCATGCCTAAGCATATGCCCAAAAAGGGCCGCTGTACCGTGGGCAGCCACTCCCAAAGCCCCCGACTTTTGAGGTCTTGAACGGCTACAGGCGCTGCTCCCACCCCAGGGAAAATTATCCCAGCACACTTTTCCAGCTCTTTGATTTGGTCTGAATAGACTACTTCTGCCCCCAGCTCTTCCAGTGCGCTTCGAATAGAATGCACATTTCCTCCGCGATAAGCAATAAGCCCTACTTTCATAAAGCTCCTTTGGTAGAGGGGAGAATAAGGTCCTCCTCTTCTCTTTGAAGAGCGGCTTTGAGAGCGCGGCCTACCCCCTTGAATACCGCCTCTATCATGTGATGAGCCTCTTTTCCCCGCACCCAAATGTGTAGAGTGATTCCAGCTTCTCGGGCAAGCGTCTCAAAGAAATGCCTCCATAAAGTAGGGGAAATGTTCCCAGGCGCTTCAGAAAAGGAAGCATTCCATTTTATCAATCCCCGTCCGCTAAGGTCGACTGCCACGAAAGCCAGAGCCTCATCCATAGGAAGGAGAAGCTGTTCTTGTATAGCTTGTCCATATCTGTGCAGACCTCTTTTATCTGAAAGCAATCGCCGCAAGGCTTCGCCTATCACAATAGCGACATCTTCTATCGTATGATGGACATCTACATGAAGATCCCCCACAGCTCTAAGGCGAAAATCCCATCCCGCATGAAAGGCAAGAAGAGTCAGCATATGGTCAAAAAATCCTATGCCAGTTTGAACCTCTACTGCACCTGAGCCGTAAAGCGTCATTTGAAGGTGGATATGCGTTTCCTTTGTTTGCCTTTCCACTTCTATGAAAAAAAGCCGGCTGCGGAGAAAGAACTGAATATCTCGCCAGTCTTTCACTAAGACGGCGTTCGGAAGGGAGGGGTCCCGCTGGTGAAGGGGATTAGGCAGCCAGAGCCCACGCAGCCCTATCCTCTGAGCTAAAAGCATATCTGTTCGCCTGTCTCCAATCACAAAGCTGCGCTCTCTGTCTATGCCGCTTTCTATGTAGGGCAGGAGAAACAAAGGAGAAGGTTTGCGATAAGGAGAAGGGGCACTTTCCTTACTCCTGTCTATATGTATAGCATACCAGCTGACGCCCTCTGATGAAAAGATGTCTATGAGGAGGTTCTGTACGCTCCAGAAGTTTTTCTCTGGGAAGGAAGGGGTTCCAAGTCCGTCTTGATTGGTAATCATGACGAGGCGGTAGCCGCCTACTTTTTGAGCCCATCGGAGAGTAGAAATTACATAGGGAAGCAGCCGTAGGCGCTCGCAGCTATCTACCTGCTGCGTGTCCGGGGGCTCTTCTATGAGGGTTCCGTCACGGTCTATGAAAAGGTAGCGGCGCACAGGATTAGGTCAAAGGTAGGAGGTGAGGGGAGAATAATGTAAGTAGGGCGGGGGGGGGGCGCCCGGGGGGGGGGCCCCCCGCCGCAGAGGCCCGCGGCTACGCACCCAGCCGCTTCTTCA
>JANXDD010000057.1 GCA_025059915.1 Bacteroidia bacterium
GCCTTCGGCGCTGGCGCGCCCCTCACTCCAATAAACTAAATATAGGAAACCGCGCCCCCCCCCGCGCCTCCATATCATGTCCATCCACGTGAAAGCCCGGCGCCGCCCGCTCCCGCTTCCATTGGCTCGTACGAAAAAGCCTCAAAAACTTCTCAACATAATGCTCATGCTCAGAAAAGCTATCATACAAGTGCTTCGGAGAAAGGTGTTCCTGTACAATTTTTTTCTCCAAGGCATTCAAAAGAGGATATGGCATGAGGTCTTCTTCATCTGCCTGCCCTCCTGGCCGCAATTCAGCCGTAGGTACAGCCTCTGCTATGAGCTTGAGCTCTGGAAGGCGGAAAGTCTCTGCAGCCCAAAGAGCCCATTCCTTGAGGTCAGCTTTCGCTATCCCAGCGATAGGCGCCACTCCCCCAGCCGAATCCCCGTCCATAGTGGAATATCCCACGGACAGCTCACTCCGATTACTGGTAGTTAGGAGAAGCGCGCCCAATAGATTCGCTACCATCCAGATGCCTGGCACCCGCACTCGGGCTTGAAGGTTTTGGCGCGCAATGTCGTCCGTCGTCCAGGAGAGAGGTCGCCCCATCCACCCTTCCACAAGCCTTTCATATGCCTCCACAATAGGCTGGATATCCCATCGGAAAAAAGGGATATCCAGCGCCTGGGCTATGGCCCGAGCGCGTTCATAAGTAGCTTGAGAACTTTGAGCAGTAGCCTGATAGAAGGCATATACCTGCGGCTCGGCATCACCCATATAGGCAAGGCGGCGACGGTAAGTTTGTGGCGAAAGGGTCTCTTTTGCCCGACGCAGCGCATACTTGGCCAGAAAGGCACATGCAGCCGAGTCCAACCCTCCCGATAAAGAAACCACAAACCCCCGACTACGGCTTTTCCATAAATAGTCCCACAATCCCATAGCCACAGCCTCGGTAAGCTCCCACCATACAGAGGAAGTTTTTCTGGAGGCCGTCCGAGATGGAGAAGGAAGAGACATAAGTTTCTTAGAGAAGTTGGGTAGCAAAACTCGTTCTTTTGGTACTGGGAGGCGAGTTTGGCGGGAGAGGGCCTGAAGGGCTTCCTCAGGAAAATCTGCCCAGACCAGCTGCCCATCTTCATAGGAAAACCGCTCTGCTTCTGCTACGAGAGTCCCGTGAAAGGCAATAAGAGCTTCTCCGTCATAGAGGAGTTTCCCCGCTTCATTTCCCAGCAGGTTGGCATAAGCATAGACACAGCGATAGCGGTAACTGCTTTCTGTAACCAGACGGTGTCGCCGAGCACTTTTATGCATCTCAAAAGGTGAAGCATTCAGGCTCAAAGCTATATGCGTCTGATGGTATGTGAGGGGTCGGCGCGCCTGCCATGCATCCTCACAGATTTCTATGGTAAGAAAGAGATTTCCCCATTGAAAAGGCAAAGCGTATCCTGCTGGCGCCCCACTCCGCGGCTCTATGAAGCGCCGCTTGGACGCAGGAGAAAACCACCGAGGCTCATAAAACACTCCTTCTTTGGGTAAATATCTTTTCAGCGAAAAGCCCCAAATCTTCCGATTGCTTACGATTGCCGCCGCATTATAGAGCTTACCATACACCCCCAGTGGAAGCCCCACCGCTACCACCATATCCTTTACTTCCGAGACAATTATCTCTAAGCTTTCCCAAGCAGCATCCGCTACCCACGGATGCCAGAAAAAGTCTCCACATTCATATCCAGAGATGGCAAGCTCCGGGAGGACGAGGATATCTACTCCTTTGGAGGCGGCCTCGTGAATAAGGCTTACTATGCGTTCTCGGTTGCCCTTCCAATCCAGCGGGGTCGTGCGCAGAGAAGCTGCGCCAACTCGTATCACCGAAGTAGATGAATGCATGGGCATAAAGGTTTGCAGTTCGTCTGAGAAAACAAAGGAGATGAAATCCTATGCACCAGTCATCGCAGGTAGCCCCTATGATCTCCCATCTTGACATAACTTTCACCGGCTGTGTATGGTCAGCTAATAGCCGTCTCTCTGAGTGTATTGTGCCTGTGGGCGCAGACCGTGGAGATAGAAAACGCTGAGGAGTTAGGAGGCACGCCCGAACGTCGGGTCTTGCGAGGGAATGTCCGCCTGCGGCAGGACACCATTTTACTCCTGTGTGCTGAGGCAGAGGTTACAGAGCAGGGCAGCTTTTCTGCAAGAGGCGGCGTAATCACCTACATCGGAAATTCTGGTCAAATCAAAGCCGCTCAGCTGACCTACGATCCTGAGACTCGTCGGCTCACTTATGACGGAGGCGTGCAAGCCGATTTTCCTCCCGCCCAGCTAAAAGCCCCCCGCCTCCATTACGATCGTACTACCGAAATCGTGTGGTACGAAGGCGGAGGAACTTTCTCTGACACTACGGGAGAAATACGCAGCGATAAAGGGCAATATGACACCCGCACGGATGTCGCCACTTTCTCAGGTAAAGTACGGCTTTATCGTACCACCACCCAAGCCCGAACCGATTCTCTCATCTACGAAAGCTGGCGATACTATGCGATTTTCCCCCAGCGTGTTGTGGCATGGGATACTGTTCGGAGGGATACTCTAATCGCTGAGAAAGCAGAGTGGAACCGTCAAACAGGCGAAGTTTTCCTTCGCCAAAAAGCCCACTACCGCGATACGAGTCGCCTCATTTGGGCAGAGGAGGCTTACTACCATGCTGAACTGGATTCAGGGCAAGCGTTCTGCAGCGTACGCTTCCAAGACAGAAAGCGGGAGACTTTCGCTTGGGCAGATACCGCTTACTGGATAAAGGATTCTCTGCGTCTCCATGGAAATGCGGCTCTCCTATTTATCCAGCCGCCAGAGAGCACCTTTCTCCAAAGTCATATTCTCCACACCGCCCCAAATAGAGCCTATGCCATCCAGAACGCTGAGCTCCTCCAACCGCCCTACTTAGCCCGAAGCGAAACCCTGTGGTACGATACCCTCCTGAAGGTAGCCTATTTACACGGAAAAGCTTGGGTTACAGACAGCCTCATGCAGCTGTACGCAGAGCGAATCTTCTTACTCCTCAAAGAAAAGCGTCCTGATTCAGCCTATGCAGCAGGTGCGGTGAAATTTCTCAATCAAGCTGACTGCTTCTTAGGATTCTATCATCAAGTTACCAGCGATTCGGCGGTTGCTTTCTGGGACACTACTGGTCGCCTTCAAAAAGTGCACTTTATCGGGCAGGTACAGGTGCTGTATTACCAGTCCGCCGATAGGCAATGGAAAGGCGTGCACCATGCCTATGCCCAGCAGCTATATGCGGAGTTAGATTCGCTTCAGCAGCCAGCTTATGTGCGCTTAGAGGGGAAACCGCATGGAACCTTTTACCCTATCTCTCCCCTTATAGAGGCTCCGCTATGGCTCGTAGGCGTGAAGTGGCTTCCGCCAGAGCATCAACCTACCTGGCCCTTCTCCCAGCGCAGAAGCCAGCCTTACCTAAAAGAGACTAAGCCGTAGCATCTAATTGCCTCAATGAAAAAAGTCAGGAGAGCCCGCCTACATATTCTCCCGTAAATACTACTTCCACTGGCCCTATTAGCCAATATTCTGAGTCCGATTTTCGCCTGACAGTAAGGTGCCCCCCTCTGGTAGAGATATGAACTTCTTCTTCTCCTACCACTGCTGCCAGCGCTACACAAGCTGTACCACAGCTCAAAGTTTCTGCTTCCACTCCCCGTTCATAAGTGCGAAGGTACCACTCCCGACTGCCTATCTGGGCAAAAAAACTCACATTCACCCCCTTAGGATCATAGAGGGTCTCCCAGCGAAGGGGCGGCGCTATCGTTTCCACAGAAAGCTCACGAATCGTTTCAGAGGCTATCGGAACCAGCAGGTGAGGCGAGCCCGTATCAGCAAAATAATATCCCCTCTCTACATGGTGAGGAGGCTTCAAAAGGCGCAAACTTACTGCTATGAGGGGCGGGGCTGTTTGGAGAACCTCTACTTCATGCTCCCCATCCGCTGCCAGAAGGATAGCTTTCTCATACGCCTGCCGCTGATAAGCGGCCCATGCTGCCGCTCGCGCCCCATTCCCACAAAAAGTGCCCACCCTCCCGTCTGCATTCCAGTAAGTCATCTGGAAACAGGCTTTTCTGGCACACTCGCCCTGTACCGCTTCTACATAGATAAGCCCATCTGCCCCTATCCCGAAATGCCTATCACATAACCTGCGCCGAGCATGCTCGCTGAGAAGAGCAGGATTTTCTTCCAGTAGAATAAAATCATTGCCTGTCGCTTGGAGCTTTTGGAATCTCAGCATACGGCAGAGGAAAGGACTCTACATGGAGCGTACGCGTAGGAAAGGCAAAAGTTGTGTGGGGCTCGTAGCGCCGCACTACTTCCAGTACCTTCCATGCCACCTTGTCTTGAAAGTAAAAAATCGGCAGCGGTGGGCTTTCTAACTTCTCCTTGTAATCTACTCGCACAAATGCTATTATCGTAATCTCCAAAGAGGACTCTAAGAAGTTTGTAAGATACACCGCCGGAGGTCGCCCCAAAAATGGCAGGCTCTCCAGCGCAGCCCGAATATCTTCCATGAGAGACCGAAGAACATCCGATGGCGTACTATATAGAAGCCCAATCTTAAAAAGCACTCGGCGCTCCGAAGCCTGAGAGATATTCTCTAAAGGGTTATCAGCCAACCGCTTGTTCGGTATAATCAGGAGATGATTGTCAAAAGTACGAATGCGTGTGGAGCGAAGCCCAATTTTTTCTATGACTCCGACGGTATTCGCATCTATCCGAATAACATCCCCAATCTGAAACGGCTTGTCAGCAAAAATAGCCAAAGCCCCAATAAAGTGTTGGAGGGTCTCTTGGGCTGCCAGGGCTACAGCTAAACCGCCCAACCCCAAAGTCGTAAAGAAAGGAGCTACATTCAGCTTGAGAGTGTGCTCCAGCATGAGAAAGCCTACGAGGAGGAAAAGCACCACCCGCCCAATAGTGAAAAGCGGATGAACAAGCTGAAGCTTGTAGTTTTCCCCAGAGCGCTGGTATTGAGAGGCAAGGATAGTTTCTGCCACAGCCAGTACTCGGCTTCCCAGAAGCCCCATTGCTAAAAGAGCGAGCGCCTCAAAAACCCGTCCAATCCACCCCACTGTCTTTTCAGGAAGGTGGAGAAAATGCACGATGCTCCCAGCACTATAAGCACTAATAAGAAAGAGGGGAAAAAGCCATGCCGGTCGCATCAGCCGATGAAATTCCTCGGGGGTAATGTCCTCCTTTGCTTTGCCAAGAAGGAGGTAGAAAAGGCGGCTCAATCCCCGAGCAATAAGGCGCCCCAGAAAATAGCCCCCTACCAGCACCAATGCTGCTACTACCCACCGTCCTAAGAGAATGCCATACCACTCCGCTTCCCAAAGGGTTCGCCACCAGCTCATCCTTACTAAGGTATAACAAGCCTGCCAATGCCTTTTCACTTAAAAGCAAAGCAGGTCAGGTGATTTGAGTGGCAACTAAAAGCCCTACTGGACATAATCGCTAAGAAGCTCTCCGAAAGCAGTTAAGTAGTCTGAGCAGCGAACTTACAAGGTTTATCTTAGCAATATGCAAGGTACGCATCAACTTCAGCAGGAGCTCGTTTCTATGATACGGCGGCTTGAACTGATGGGACTGACCTTCAAAGCCGCCACCGTGAGCTCTTAGACAGAACATCCATTTTGAACTGTTTCGCCCTCATAAGCGAAACAGACATGGGAGGCGTCATCACCTACCCCAACGACCTTTTCTGTAGAGTATCCGGCTATGAGCTTCATGAGCTGGTAGGAAGGCCTCATAACATTATCAGACATCCTGACATGCCAAAAGAGCTTTTCAGAGAGTTGTGGCAAACAATAAAAGCTGGTAATATCTGACAAGGCGAAATAAAGAATCGGCGAAAGGACGGCTCTCATTACTGGGTTTTAGCTACGGTGGGCCTCCTCAAGGATAGTAATGGAGAGCCATACCGGTACGTAAGTATTCGCGTGGGTATTACGGCTCAGAAGGCTCTTCAGTAGGTGAATCTACAATTAGAGGAAGATCTCCTCTCCAACCTCCATGCAGCTCAGCTTTTTCAGGTAGGACTTATGCCTGCTCTGCGTTCCACTCAACCTGAACCTTTGCCTTTCCCCCACTTCATTCTATGGAAGCCCAATCAGATTGTCGGCGGGGACTTTTTCTGGCACCATACAGACCGCAAGCGAACCTTCCTCGCTGTAGGAGATGTCATGGGACACGGAGTCTTTGGCGCCATGCTCACAATCATTTTCATGCAGCAGCTGCGTCATCTTGTGCAGCTGAGTGGTATATGGACGACAGACAAACTTGCCGCAGAGATTGATCATTATCTTTCCCACCTATTCCGTGGCGCTTTTGACCACCCTATCACAATAGACAGCTTCTTAGGAGTCTTGGATACAGGACGACGCCGCCTTTCCTATACAAACTTCAAAGGCAAAGCCTACCTCGTGCGAAATAAGCAGCAGATAGAAAAGCTTCACAGTTATCCCTTCAGCTTCGGAGAGAACTTAGGTACTGCCGCAGAAGAGCACGAAATCGCCCTACAGCCAGCAGACAGGCTCTACCTCTTATCTGACGGACTGGCTAACCAGCTATCCTCCAGAGACAATAAGCCGCTGGGCTCCAAAGCTATAGCTGAACTGCTATTGGAGCTTCAACCGACTCCTATCCACGAGCAAAAAGACCTCCTTGAATCCAAACTTTCTACTCTGCGCGGAGGACATCCCCAAAGCGACGACATAGTCGTCGTCGGCATAGAAATTGAGTAAGGACTAATAACTAACTCAAAAAGGCTCTCCTCTCCCTCCCGAACCTTGGATTGCGAAGAAGGGCTTTTTGTGTTCTTCTCTATGAAGCTACCAGCCTCCCCGAGGTAGAAAAGCTTGAGTCATTTCTTTCCCATCTGGAGGGCATACACGAAAGCAGGCGGTAGATTAAGAAGCACAAGCTGCTTCCGTGCTCCATGCTTTTTGAGAAAGTTTTGAGTAATACGCTCAATCCGATAGAGCCGATGCTTCTCGGCTCTACTTGAGAAGGGTTTTTTTAGCTGCCGAACCCCTACATACTCAAAATATATCAAAAAGCCGTTCGGCTGAAGCAGCCGCTCAAAGTGCCCCAAAATCTCCCTAACCCGTTCTGGATGAAAGTTATTCAGAGGGAGCCCAGAAATAATACAGTCAAATCGGTAAGGCGGATAAAACTTCTCCACAGCGGTATGATAAAGACGCACCTGAGAGCAGGGCGGGCGAAAGCGCGGGTCTTCTTCAAAGCGCTTGCGAAGCCTTTCCACAAAGAGCCCGTTGATTTCAACGATATCCAGCTGGTCGTTTGGTAGGAGATGTTCTAAGATGGCAGTAGTGATAGCCCCTGTACCAGGTCCAACTTCCAAGATTGTCCATGCTGGTCGCGGAGGGCGCAGTACTGCAGTCATTGCCCGGGCCAAGAAAACACCACTGGGAGCTATGGCACCAGTATGATGGAAATCTTGCAATGATGCTCTCCAAAAATGAATCCAAGATTCACCCATAGCTACAATATTACGGTTTTACCTTTGCAGACATGGCGCGACTCCTGATAGTAGGCTATGGAGCCCGTGAGCACGCAATCGCCCACAAAGCCCTCCTCTCTGGCAAGTTGGAAGTGTATGTAGCCCCGGGCAATGCCGCCATGCAGCCGCCCATCCAACGCGTCCCCATTTTAGAGACAGAAATAGCCAAGCTGCGAGATTTCATTCGGCAGAAGAAAATAGATTACGTCCTCGTAGGTCCTGAGAAACCCATAGCCCGCGCCATGTATGATGACCTACATGATTTAGCAGTCGTCGTCGCTCCTCCGCAAAAGCTGGCGTTTTTAGAAAGTAGCAAAGCCCGCGCAAAGCAGTTTTTAGAAAGTATAGGGATTCCCACTGCATCAGCAATGATCTTTGATAAAACCCGTCAAGCTGATGCGGAATCTTATCTGCGAGGAGCAGCCTACCCTTTAGTTCTAAAGGCCAGCGGCTTAGCCGCAGGTAAAGGCGTACTGGTCGCGCAAAATGTAGAAGAAGCTCTTTCTTTCCTCCGAGAAAGTTTTTCAGGTGCGCGCTTCGGCGAAGCAGGATATACAGTCGTGATAGAAGAGTACCTTCCCGGCGAGGAGCGCTCTGTGTTTATTTTAGCTGATGGGAAAGGATATGTACTCCTTCCTGTGGCACGCGATTATAAACGGCTCCGAGATGGGGATCAAGGACCTAATACTGGCGGAATGGGAGGGTATGCGCCTGCTGATTCTCCAGAATGGTTAGAGATTGTCCGAGAAAAAGTTATTGAGCCGACCCTTCATGCTCTCAAGAAATCAGGAACGCCTTATCATGGCTTTCTCTTCTTTGGACTTATGAAGGTGGAAGGAGAGCCCTACGTTTTAGAGTATAACGTGCGACTGGGCGACCCAGAGGCCCAGCTTATTCTCCCTCTCCTTGAGAACTCGCTGGAGGAGATATTATACTACTATCGCATTCAAAAGCTAAGCGAGCTAAAGGTTCGTCTCCGCTCAGCTTATTCGGTTGGAGTGGTGGCAGCTACAGCCGGCTATCCAGAATCACCCCAGAAAGGACACCTTCTTCCCCCTCTTCCAGCGGAAGAAGGCGGATGTAAGTTAGCCCCCGATGTATATTTCTATGGAGCAGGAATAGAACAGGGGGAAGATGGCAAGTTTTACACTACGGGAGGACGCACCTATACTATTGTAGGGTTAGGCAGTACTTTAGAAGAGGCACGCAACCGAGCCTATGCAGGTTTGGACCAGCTCCCTTTTGAAGGGAGGTATTATCGCACAGATATTGCAAAGGGGTGATTCGCGAGGCCCTAAAAGCCCTGTGGGAATATCGCTTACGGGCTGCTCTCACTCTCAGTATTTTAGCTTTTGGAATAACAGCTCTGGTGGGCATCCTGACCTCTTTGGAAGCCCTCCGAGCTTTTATAGCACATAATTTAGCTGGCTTAGGTAGTCAAGCCTTTGCCATTTCAGGCGGAGGGAGTGGCATAACCGTTCGCATAAGAACCCGACGAGGCAAACTTTCCTTAGGAGGGGAGGGTATTCCCCTTCGCTTATGGGAGGCGGAGGCATTTGAGAAGGAATTTTCGGAGCCGGGCGTTCAAGTGTCCCGTCATATTCCACTCACTTTCGGGGGGCGAGCCCGCTATAAAGGGCGTAAAACGCCGGCGCAGGTTCGCATTTTCGGAGTGGCCCCAAGCTACTTTCGCATTCAGGAACTGCGATTGAGAGAAGGACGACTTTTTACCTCTGCCGAAGTACAGCGGGGGCTTCCTTTTATCGTCATTGGGCATGAAGTGGCACAGCAGCTTTTTCCTAACGAATCCCCCTTAGACAAATGGATTCAAGTCCAAGGGCGCCTTTACAAAGTCATAGGCGTGCTGAAAAAGCGCGGGAGTCTCTTCGGATTTAGCTTAGACTGGGAGTGCTTTGTTCCTTGGACGATAGCTTTCCGAGAGAGCCAAGCCCCCACGGTATCACTCTACATTAGCGCCCCATCGGTAGAAGCCGTACCAAGTGTCATTCAAAAAGCCCGTCTGACCCTCCGAACTGTACGGCATCTGCGTCCTACCGAAGAAGATACCTTTAGCATCATACGAGGAGAACAGATAGCCGATTTTGTCATAGATCAGCTTCAAACCGTAACCTTAGCCACTATAGGAATTAGTTTGATTACGCTTTTCGGGGCAGCGCTCAGCCTTATGAACATTTTGCTGGTGGTAGTGAAAGAAAGAACGCAGGAAATAGGGCTACGCATGGCTTTGGGAGCTACACGGGCAGCTATTCGCCGGCAGTTCCTCACAGAGGCTGTCGTAATCGCTATCTTAGGAGGGGTGGGGGGAATTCTTTTAGGCATACTTATAGGCAATCTGGTAGCCCTTTTTATCGGAACTACTTTTGTCATGCCGTGGAAATGGGTCCTTCTTGCTGTGGCGCTGAGCGCGATTGTAGGCATAAGTGCAGGCTATCAGCCCGCCCAAGAGGCTTCTAAACTCAATCCTGTGGATGCTCTCCGATACGAATGAGGAGTTTCTACCTTTGTAGAGTGGAGGTCCATGTCCATACCGTCGCTGGCTATCAAGGGGAGCGTCTCTACACCAGGTGGTATCCTCCTCAAGCCTCCTCGAAAGGCACAGTCGTATGGATACACGGTTATGCTGAGCATAGCGGACGATACGAGGGGATTATTCAATATCTCTCTGAGCGCGGCTGGGGAAGCATCGCGTGGGACTTGCGAGGACATGGACGCTCCACTGGACGCAGAGGCTTTATCACTGATGTAGAAGAGTATCTTTATGACCTAACCGCTGTATGGACTCACTGGCGCGAGAAAGTTGGCGGTTCTGCCGTTCTTTTTGGGCATTCACTGGGGGGGCTGATAGCTCTTCGGTATCGTCAGAAGTATTCTGAGATTTGGACGCCGGCTGCTACGCTCATTAGTGCTCCTCTCATTCAGCTCAAGATGGAAGTTCCTGGCTGGAAAAAAACATTAGCCGGGGTTGCGGCTCGTTTTTTTCCCACATTGAGTCTGCCTTCTGGCTTAGATCCTAAGCTGCTCACCCATGACGAAGCCGCGGCGCTGGCATATGCTCAAGACCCCCTGGTTTTTCGCATAGCAACGGCAGGGTGGTTCTCAGCTATCCAGAGAGCACAAGCGGAACTCTGGAAAGACCTCCCTCTTTTGACAGAGGGGCATTTTCTCTTTCTCTTGCCAGAAGAAGACCCGATATGTGATTCTCAAGCCGCCCAGCGCTTCTTTCATCACCTCCCCGCCGAGAATAAAAAGCTCATCACCTATCCGAATAGCTACCATGAGCCTCTACATGAGACTTTCCGCGCAAAAGTTTATCAAGACATTGCCAACTACCTGGATAGCATATGATTCTGGATGTGATCCGCTGGAATGTTAGTCCAGAAATTTGGACGATTGGACCTTTTCAGCTGCGCTGGTATGGGCTGCTTTTTGCTACGGGTTTCTTGATAGGCTTTTACATTATGCAGCGTATTTATCGGCGCGAGCAGCGTCCAGAAAAGGATTTAGATACGCTTCTCGGCTACATCCTTATAGGTACGATAGTGGGTGCGCGGTTGGGACACTGCTTTTTCTATGAACCTGAGTACTATTTGGCTCATCCCATTGAGATTATCAAAGTCTGGGAAGGAGGGCTGGCAAGCCATGGCGGAACTATCGGGGTGTTTCTGGCTCTCTTTCTCTATTCACGCAAGCGCCCTAATCAGCCCTTCCTTTGGCTGGCAGATAGACTGGCTATCCCTACTGCCCTTACCGCCAGCTTGATTCGTTTGGGAAATTTATTCAACTCGGAAATCTACGGAAAAATCACCGATGTACCTTGGGCATTCATCTTTGAGCGAGTAGATCCGCATCCCCGACATCCTACGCAGATATATGAGGCGGCGGCTTACTTAGTCCTATTTATTCTCTTGGTGGTCCTGTATTGGCGGGGGATATACGATAAATGGGCTGTAGGACGCCCTTTAGGCTTGTTTTTGCTATGGGTCTTTGGCTGGCGGGTGCTCATAGAATGGGTCAAAGAACCTCAAGAGGCATTCAGCTTAGGCATCCCCTATCTCAACATGGGACAGCTCTTGAGCTTTCCTTTTTTGGCTATTGGGCTTTACCTTTTGCTTAGGAAACGAGCGTCTCCTTCCTTCAATCAACCGCTGTCTAATCCCGTAGCCCGTTCGCCTAAAAGCCAGTAAGTCTATATATTTGACAAATGCGCCTCCTCATAGTGGGTTTTCTTTTAGCTTTACATGCTCAAGGGCACCTCAAAGTGGGTAGAAAGCTTTCCGAGTCAGGCGAAGTTATCGGCGCGGATACAGTCTTTCACTTACAAGGAACCTCTCTATCTCTATGGGTAGAAGCCCGCATCCCCCTCAATCATACCTCAGACACCCTTTGGATCATAGCCCGAAGTATCGGAAAGCCCGCAGCGGTATATTTCCTCTATCGGGTGAAAGCGCAGAATTCTTTGTACAGAGGACGCATGGCTTTTCGCTCAGGGGGGATATATCTTTTGTCTGTCGTTTCTCCTAATCAGCCTCGGCTTACTCTCGCTCGGAAGCGCATTTACATCACTGATGCGCACTCACCTACGGTGGCTGACCTTCGGGCTCGTCTTCCACATCAGCCTCATTTAGAATCATCTTCTATAGAGGCTCCGAGTTTAGAAGAGCTGGACACTGCTTCCGAAAACCTTTTAGAGAAAGGCCATACGCCGCCCCCCATTGATGAAGAGCTGGAGATAGAAGACAACTTGGACATTAGCATAGAGCCTCCCGAAGAGAGCGAAGAGGAGTTTGAATTGGACGACATAGATGTAGATTTAGAGGACTTGTGATACGGCCAGAGCAAGCTGCGCAGCTTGAAAATTTAGAGCTGATAGCGCGCCAAATAGTGGAAGGGTTTCTGGTTGGGCTTCATCGGAGCCCATATCAGGGATTCTCGGTGGATTTTTCAGAATATCGTCCTCATCAGCCTGGCGAAAGCATGGAGAAGGTGGATTGGCGGGTGTATGCGCGAACCGAGCGGCTCTACACACGACGCTATGAGGAAGAGACGAATCTTCGGGCATATCTTCTTTTAGATACAAGCGGTTCTATGCGGTATCCTCAAAAAGCCCCTTATACCAAGTTAGACTATGCGCTTTTTTGGGGGCAGCGCTGG